>JBCCZJ010000250.1:0-7725 GCA_039187915.1 Myxococcota bacterium | reverse complement strand
GATCAGCGACGGAGCGACGCGAAGACGTTCCGCGTGGGCGCGTCGCTCGCGAGCGCCTGCCCCTTCGCGACGGCGGCTTCGCAGGCCGGCTCACGGCGCATCCGCTTGTTCAGGCGGTACGCCTCGGCCTCCGGATCCGCGAGCGCACCGGCGCGATCGCGGGCGAGGCCGTCCGCGTCGGCGACCAGCGGGTCGGTGATGCCTCGCCCGAAGATGGCGCACGGCGTGATCGAGCGTCCGTCCCTGCTCGGCCGGGGCCAGCCGGGCACCCTTCGTCCTCTCGACTCCCGCTGCGGCCGACCGCCTAGCGCGACGCCAGCTCGAAGGTCCACCAGCCCTCCGGCCGCGGCGCGGGGTCGTCCCCGAGCTTCGCCAGCCTCGCTGCCCAGACCGCGTCGAGGAGCGCAGGATCGAGCACGCGCTCGAGCGCGACCGCGTGGACCTCGTCACCGACGCGGACCCGCCCCCGTGTCTCGCGAAGGGCGATCGCCGACCAGGTCTTGCCCTCACACCGGGAGCAGCTGACGAAGAGGCGGCCCTCGTAGGCCATGCAGTTCACGGTGACCGAGCGAGGATCGTCGGGCCGGACCTCCACGGCGCAGGTCGACAGATCGTTCACGAAGGTCCAATCGTCGACCCGGCGTTCGGTCGTCGAGCCGGCGAGCGCGCCGCCCGGGATCGGTCCGCAGGGGCCGAAGCCGAGGGCGGGGAAGAGGAGCAGGAGGCACAGGGCCAGGGCGGGTCGAGACGCACGTTCGGGGAGCATGGCTAGAACCTAATCGAGGCGCCCTGTACGGTCTACGGCTCGTCACCGGAGTCCCGCATGCACTACACCGACCGCGCGCTCCTGCATACGCCGGAGCAGCTGCCCTTCGAGAGCGGCGTCGAACGCCAGGCCGACGGCGTCTACCACGTCGCGGCGTTGACGCGCATGCCCGGCGTCCGCGCCGAGATGATCGCCTGGTGGTTCGGCAGCTACATGCAGACCAGCGAGCACTACCGGCGTTGGCATCCGCGGGATCACGTCTGGATGGACTGGGCCGACAAGCTCCCGGGGACCCACGTCGGCGCCTCCCATCTCGTCCACGAGTACATCGGTCGCAGGCTGAACAAGCTCGCGATCACGTTCCTCGATCCGGCGGAGAACATGGGCCCCGAGGCGAAGACCGAAGGCCGCCTCTTCGTCTGCGCCCGCGTCAGTCCGCTCGGCCGACGCGACACGACGATCGCGCGCATGGTCCATGCCGCCTACGACGACGAACACGGCTGTGTGCTCCGCAGTCATTTCTGGATGGGCATCGTCGAGACCCCCGCGCTCGGCGGCCTGGCCCAGAAGATCGCGAACACCCGTTTCGCGCGGAAGCGAGCGGTCTCCCACGCGGCGGCACAGGCGCTCGAGGCCCACTGCTTCGAAGAAATGACGACGCTCGCCGGCTTCCTCCCCGCGCTCTACGCGAGCGAGCCGAAGGGCTGAGGCATCAGCCGAGCGCCGACTCCATCTCGGCGCGATAGGCGTAGAGGCCGGGCGATCCGCCCGTGTGCCAGAAGAGGATCGGCTCCGCCCCTGCCCGACCGCTCCGCACGTCGTCGATCAGCGCGGCCATGGCCTTGCCGGTATAGACGGGGTCGAGCAGGAGCCCTTCCGTCTCGGCGCACAGGCGAATCGCTTCGATCGTCGAGGGAGCGGGAATCCCGTACCCCTCGCCGAGGAAGCCCTCCTCGAAGCGAATCGGTGCCCGGGCCTTCGCCGCCGCGCCGAGCAGCGGTGCCAGATCGGCCAACAGCTGCTCCGCCTGCGGCGCGTGTTTGTCGCGCCCACCGGACACGCAGACCCCGACGAGCTCGACCGCCCAGTCGGCGAGCGGCGCGCCCGCTGCCAGACCCGCCAGCGTGCCGGCGGTCCCGACGCCGAGATAGGCCCGCGCGAAGACCGGTGCGCCGCCGCGCATCTGCTCCGCGAGCTCCAGCGCCGCGTTCACGTAGCCGAGCGCGCCGACCGCGGTCGATCCGCCGGGCGGATGCACCACCGCGCGCCGCCCCGCCTCCGCCGCTTCGCGCAGCAGGACCTCGACGCGCCGGAGGGCCGCCGGCTCGTCGGCCTCGACGAAGACCTCCGCGCCGAGCAGACGGTCGAGCAGCACGTTGCCGTTCCGCTCGTAATCCGTCCCGCTCCGCGGCACGACCCGCGGCAGCACGAGCTGACATCGGAGCCCCGTGCGGGCTGCCGCCGCCGCCGTCTGGCGCGCATGGTTCGACTGGACGCCGCCGAGCGTGATGACGGTGTCGACCTCGTCGGCGCGCGCCGCCCCGAGCAGGAACTCGAGCTTGCGCGCCTTGTTCCCGCCGGTCGCGAGGCCCGTGCAATCGTCGCGCTTGATCCAGATCTCGGGTCCGCCCAGCGCTTCCGTCAGTCGTGGCAGGGGCTCGAGCGGCGTCGGCAGATGGGCGAGACGGATCCGGGGAAAGGCATCGAGGACGTCGGCCATGCGGGCTCCCGCGCGAGTGCGATGCAGGGATAGCGCGCGAGCGCCGCGGCGGCCGCTGCCTCCTCGTCCGGATGAAGTAGGCTCGACGCGGGCATCGACCGCCCGACGGAGTCCCGATGAAGCGCCTCGTCCTCGTTCTCGCCCTGGTCCTGGTCCTCTTCCTCGCCGTCCTCTACTGGATGGGGAGCGGTGCCGCCGGCGACTTCTGGGAGGAAGGCGTCGCAGCGCAGACTCCGCGCTCGGCCGAGCGCGTCTCGACACGCGCCGCAGACCAGACCGAGGCCGCCCGGGAGATCGGCGTCGCGCGACCGAAGCAGATCCTCTTCGGCGACCTCCACGTCCACTCGACCTTCTCGCCGGACGCGTTCGGCATGGCGCTCCCGGCGGCGGGCGGGAGCGGGGCCAAGCCGATCAGCCATGCCTGCGACTTCGCTCGGCACTGCGCCGCCCTCGATTTCTGGAGCATCAACGACCACGCGGTCGCGCTCACGCCCTGGAAATGGGCGCAGACGGTCGACGCCATCCGGGCATGCGACGCGATCGCGGGGGGTGGTGCGGATCCCGACGTCACGCCCTTCCTCGGCTGGGAGTGGACGCAGATCGGCTTGACCCCGGACAACCACTACGGCCACAAGAACGTCGTCTTCCGGAACCTCGACGCGGTCCCCGATCGGCCGATCTCGGCGGCGAGTCCCGTCGGCGACGACGGCATCCTGGACGCGCCGCCGCCCTTCCTGATGGGACTCCTCGGCCTCGCGAATCCCTCGAGCGACAACTTCGACAGCCTCAAGTTCATGCGGGACATGCTGACCTTCGAGCGCTGCCCGGAAGGCGTGCCCGTCCGCGAGCAGGCGCCAGGCTGCAACGACGCGGTGGCGACGCCGGCCGAACTCTATGCGCGGCTCGACGACTGGGGCTTCGAGTCGATCGTGATCCCGCACGGCACGACGTGGGGCGCATATACGCCGCAGGGCTCGGCCTGGGACAAACAGCTCGAGGGCGCCATGCACGACCCGGAGCGACAGACGCTGATCGAGGTGTTCTCGGGCCACGGAAACAGCGAGGAATACCGGGACTGGCGCGCGGTCGTCTTCGACGCGGACGGCCAGCCGCGCTGTCCCGAGCCTTCGGCGGGCTTCCTGCCGAGCTGCTGGCGCGCCGGCGAGCTGATCGAAGCGCGCTGCCTCGCCGCCGAAGAGAGCGAGGCGGATTGCGCCTCCCGCGCCGCCGAGGCCCGACGGAACTACGTCGAGGCGGATCTCGCGGGCCATCTGACCGTTCCCGGCTCGACGAAGGGGGATTGGCTCGATTCGAATCAGTGCACCGACTGTTTCCAGCCGAGCTTCAACTACCGCCCCGCGAGCTCGGTTCAGTACATCATGGCGCTCCGCAACTTCGACGACCCAGACCGTCCCCGTCGCTTCGCCTTCGGCTTCATGGCCTCGAGCGACAACCACACCGGACGTCCCGGAACCGGCTTCAAGGAATACGACCGCCTCGAGATGACCGAAGCGAGGATCGCCCGTGCCTTCCGGATCATCGGCCTCGGCGCCGAGGTTCGGGAAGAAGAGACCCCGCGCTCGCGCACGAACGCGGAAATCCCCGACGACTACCCGCTCTTCGCGCGCAGCGAGCAGGAACGCGCCTCGTCCTTCTTCCTCACCGGCGGCCTGATCGCGACCCACGCGGAAGGGCGGGGACGCGACGCGATCTGGGAGGCCATGGACCGAAAGGAGGTCTACGGCACGAGCGGGCCCCGCATCCTCCTCTGGTTCGACCTCTTGAACCCGGGCGGATCCTCCGCGCGGACGGCGCCGATGGGCAGCGAGGTCGCTCTGGCCGAAGCGCCGATCTTCCAGGCCCGCGCGATCGGCTCCTTCGAGCAGAAGCCCGGCTGTCCCGAGGAGAGCCTCCGCGCGCTCGGCCCCGAGAATCTCGAGGCGATCTGCGGCGGTCAGTGCGACCATCCGAGCGACGTCCGCCGCCCGATCTCGCGCATCGAGGTCGTTCGCATCCGCCCACAGGATCGCCCGGACGAGCCGGTCGCGGAGCTGATCGAGGATCCGTGGCGGGTCTTCGAGTGCGACGGCGATCCGGCCGGCTGCACCGCGACCTGGAGCGACCCCGAATTCGCCGGCTCGAAGCGCGACGCCCTCTACTACGTGCGCGCGATCGAAGCGCCGAGCGAAGCCGTCGGCGCGGACGCCCTCGCCTGCACGCGGGACGCCGAAGGCCGATGCCTTCGGGTCGACGCATGCATGGACCGGCCAGATGCGGACGACTGCCTCGCCGAGACCGAGGAACGCGCCTGGTCGTCTCCGATCTTCGTGGAACACCGCGCATCCTGAACCGAGTGCCCGCGATCGGAGGCCGTCGCCGCGGGCCCTGCCCGACGCCTTCCGCCCGACGCTAGCCGCCGAGGGACGCAGCCCTCGCCTCGATCAGGCGACGGATCTCCGCCGACATCTCCCGCCGATGGGACGCGAATCGCCGCCGGCCGTACATCTTCTGCAGCGTCGGTCTGGACACCGAGAAGTAGTGGACCGCCCCGAGCAGCGAGTAGACGAAGGCGAACGCCTCCGCCTCGTCGAGCGGCGAGCGGGACGGCAAGGCGCGCGCGATCGCGACCAGCTCGTCGAGGAACGGGCGCAGGTACCACGTGTTGACCTTGTCCGCCCGGGCATGGTTGTCGACGAGCTCGCGCATCAGGATCTGCGCCGTATCGGACTCCTCGTTCATCGCGCCGAGATAGTCGTCGAAGAAGGCGACGAGCTGCTCGATCGGATCGCTCGCCGCCTGTCGCGCGAGGCGGACGCGCCCGACCATCGAATCCGAGACCTGCGAGAGGATCTCGGCATAGAGCCGCTCCTTGCTCCCGAAGTGGTGCAGCAATGCCTGCTTGGTCAATCCGAGCTCGTCGGCGATCCCCTTCAGGCTCGCTCCGTAGAAGCCGCGGCTCGCGAAGAGATGCCGAGCGGCATCGAGGAGCTGCTGTCGGGTGGAAAGGGGCATGCGCTAGCGGATCTCCCTGGCGGGCCGCGCGACGGGTTCGCGCCCGACGCGTCGCCCCGATTCGCCGCCGGTGACGGCGGCTTGACGAGCCCTTACCGATCGGTCAGTATTTTCCTACCGATCGGTAAGGTCGTCAACCCCCTGCCTGCCCGGAGGCCCCCACCCATGGACCGCACGCTCGAGCTCGAGCTCCTCGATGAACTCCTCTCGCTCCACCGGGATCGCCGCCCCTTCCTCGACGAAGCCGAGGCCGAATCACCGGTCGAGCGCTACATCTCGCCGGAACGCTTCGAGCTCGAACGGGAGCGCGTATTCCGACGCCTTCCGCAGGTCGCGTGCCACGCCGCGGAGCTGCCGGAGCCGAACAGCTTCGTCCGCCGCGACGTGGCCGGGACGCCGCTCGTCCTGACGCGCGACGGAGCGGGCCAGGCCCACGCCTTCGTGAACGCCTGTCGCCATCGCAACGCCCAGCTCGTACGGGAAGCCTCAGGCTGCCGGGCGCGCCTCGTCTGTCCGTATCACGCGTGGACCTACGACACGTCGGGCGCGCTGCTGCGCGTCCCGCACGAGCGCGCCGGCTTCCCGACCCTCGACAAGGCCGAGCGGGGACTGGCTCGCGTCGCCTGCCGCGAGGCCTTCGGGTTCGTCTGGGTCCAGCTCGATGGAGACGACCTCGTGGCGCTCGACGACTTCCTGGGCGGTCTCGCGGCCGAGTTCGGCGCGCTCGACCTCGCGGCGCACGTTCCCTTCGAGACGACCGAGCAGAAGCGGAAGTGCAATTGGAAGGTGCTCGTCGAAGGCGGGATCGAGTCCTACCACTTCAAGGTCGCTCACCGACAGACCGTCGGGAAGCTCTTCGAGGACAACCTGTCGACCTACCGCGCGGAGGGGCCCCACCTCCGCTCCGTCCTCGCCCGAAACGTCGTCGGCGAGCTCGCGGACAAGCCTCGAGAAGACTGGCGGATCCGAGACGTCACGAACGTCCTCTACACGTTCATGCCGACCTTCCAAGTCCTCGTCCAGGCGGATCACGTGATCGCGATCCAACACGAGCCCGTCGCGCACGACGAGACCCGCCTTCGTCTCACGACCCTCGTCCCCGCAAACGAGCACACCGAAGCGCGCGCTGCCTATTGGCGCGCCAACCACGACTTCACGATCCAGACCCTGGACGAGGACTTCGAGATCGGCGAGGGGATCCAGCGCGCCCTCGCGACCGGCGCCAACACCACGCTCAAGTTCGGGCGCTTCGAGGGCGCACTGGCGCGCTTCAACGACGCGGTCGACGCCCAGATCGGGCGCTGACCCGGATCCATCGCGGAGGCGATCGATCTGCGCGAACGTGCGTCGAGGCCGATCCACGACTCGGCCAGAGAACGAGGAAGACGAGATGCTCGAACGCGAATTCACCGAAGAACAGCAGATGTTCCGCGAGTCCTACCGCCGCTTCCTGGCGGCAGAAGTCGTGCCCCACATGGAGACCTGGCGCGAGAACGGGATCGTCGATCGCGAGATCTTCAAGAAGGCTGGTGACCAGGGCTTCCTCATGATCTGGCCCGAAGAGAAGTACGGCGGCCTGGGCGATCCCGATTTCCGCTACGAGCAGATCATCATGGAGGAGGCCGCCTACGCGCGGGTGAGCGATTGGTACGCGACGCTCCACAGCCGACTGGTGGGTACCTACTTCACGCGATTCGGCAACGAGGAGCAGTGCGACCGGTTCCTTCCGAAATGCGTCACCGGCGACTCGATCCTGGCGATCGCGATGACCGAGCCCGACGCCGGATCGGATCTCGCCGGGATGCGCTCTCACGCGGTCGAACACGACGACCACTGGCTGCTGAACGGCACGAAGACCTACATCTCGAACGGGATCAACGCCGACGTCGTCGTGGTCGCGGCGCACACCGGGGACGCGGGTGACCGCCACGCGATGACCCTCTTTCTGGTGGAGCGCGGCATGGAGGGCTTCGAGCGCGGACGGAACCTCAAGAAGATGGGCCTCAAGGCCCAGGACACGGCGGAGCTCTTCTTCAAGGACGTGAAGGTCCCGAAGCAGAACGTGCTCGGTGAGCCCGGCCGCGGCTTCGTCTACTTGATGGAAGGCCTCGCGGAGGAGCGGCTGATCGGCGCGGTCGGCTATCTCGCCGCCGCGCAGCTCTCCTTCGACCTCACGCTCGAGTTCGTGAAGGAGCGCAAGATGTTCGGCAAGACCCTCGCCGCGTTC
>JBCCZJ010000249.1:0-7763 GCA_039187915.1 Myxococcota bacterium | reverse complement strand
CGAGCTGGTCCTCGAGAGGGATGGGGCGCGGGGGCGCCTCGCGCGCACCGTCGCGGTGCCCCCTGCGCCCTGAGGGGGGCATGGGCCGCCGCTGCGGCGCGCGTGGCCCGCGACGGGACGGCTTCGCCCTGATCGCGGCACTCGCGCTGCTCGTGGTCCTCGGAACGACGGGCGCGGCGATGCTGCGAATGACGTCGCTGCAGCAGGCGGGCACGAGTCGCGCCCTGCTCGCGGAGCGCGGCGCTCAGGCGGCCCGCAGCGGAATCGAATGGGCCCGACGGAGCGCGCGGACGCGCGGCGCCTGTCCGGCGGCGGTCTCGACCGTTCTCCTCAGCGAAGGGGCGCTGGCCGGATTCCAGGTCGTCGTGACCTGTGAGGCCACGCACCACAGCGAAGGCACGGACGAAAGGGTCACGGTCCAGCTCGAGGCGCGCGCGACGTCGGGAACGGTGGGAAGCCGCGAGTTCGTCTACCGGGAAGCGACGGAGACGATGACGTTCTGAGTGGCGCGAAGAGCGTCGATTCCCGAGGGGATCACGCGGACCGGCCCGTCTCCGGCGCAAGCGTTCGTCGAGCGGCCCCGGTCGTGCACTCGACCCCAGAACGAAAAAACCCTGCCGAGCCGTTGCTGGGCAGAGTTTTTGAATGCGGTAACCCGACGGTAGCACACTTCGGATTTCGCGCAACCCCCGATCAGGAGACCGCTCCAGCGCGGCCGTTTTCGCGCCGAAGCCGGCGATCGAGCGGCCGGAACCCACGAATCGCGAGCGAATTCCGGGTCTGCTAGGACGATGCCATTTCCCCTCGAGACGGGTTCGACATCGACTTCACCCGGGGGAATCCGCGCGCTAGAGTCGAGCGCCGATGCTGCGCCGCTTCCCCCGCTCGCTGATGGCTTCCCTCGCGCTCGTCCTCTTCTCGAGCGGAATCGCCTTCGCGCACGGCCGGAGCGTCTCGTATTCGACCTGGGAGATCGACGGGCCGGAGGCCACCGTTTCCGTCCGACTGAAGCTGCTCGAGCTGAGCCGGATCGGCCCGGAAGCCCTGCCCCCGGGCAGCGTCTCGATCGCGCCGGCCGCCGGTAGCCCGGATCTCCCTGCGCGTGTCTTCCCGACCGAGCTCCGCCTGCTCGCCGATGGTGCGCCCTGCCCTCCCGCCGACCGCGCTGCACGCCGACCCGACCGCGAGGGCTGGGTCCGCTACGAATGGCGCGTCGTCTGTCCGTCCGACGCGGCCCGACTCTCGATCCGGAGCCGTCTGCTGCTCGCGGTCGCGCCGAGCCACATGCACTTTGCCCGCGCCCGCTTCGTCGGTGCATCCGAGCCCCTGCGCGAGCAGGTGCTGACCGAGGCAACCCCCGAGTTCGTGCTTCGCTCGATCGGCTCGGAAGCCGCGCCCGCTGGCAGCGATCTCGGCCGTCGGATCGCCGATTACCTGGTGCTCGGCGTCGAGCACATCCTGACCGGCTGGGACCACCTGGCCTTCGTCTTCGGCCTGCTGCTGCTCGCCGGCCGGCTCGGCGAGGTGGCCCGCCTGGTGACCGGCTTCACGCTCGCCCACAGCCTGACCCTCGCGCTCGCCGTCATGGAGGTCGTCCATCCGCGCGCCGCCGCCGTCGAAGCGGTGATCGCGTTCTCGGTCGCGTTGGTCGCGATCGAGAAGGGGTGGTGGCTCGCGGGGCGACCGCGGGCGGTCCCGATCGCCGTCCTCGCGGGCCTCGCCGGCGTGGTGATCGCCACGGCGAACGGGGCGATCGCGCTGCCGCTCCTGACCGTCGGCGGCCTCGCCGTCTTCACGGCCTGTTATTTCGCGCTGATCGCTCGCAGCTCCAGCGAATGGCTGCGGATCTGCCTGACCTTCGCCTTCGGCCTGGTCCACGGCTTCGGCTTCGCGGGCATCCTGGTCGAGATGACGCTGCCCCCCGACCGCCTCGTGCCGGCGCTGCTCGGCTTCAACCTCGGGGTCGAGCTGGGACAGATCGGCGTCGTGCTCCTGCTCTGGCCGATCCTGTGGGCCGGGCGACGGTTCGCACCGGAGGGTGCGCTCCGCTGGGCGGCCGAGGTCGCGGCCGCCGCCCTCTGCGGCCTCGGCTTGTTCTGGTTCGCGGAGCGCGCCCTGGGCGGCTGATCGGAGCCAGGGCGCGCCCGATCACAGGGGTTCTCCCCTCAGCTTCCCCCTCGGATCGACCGATGAGGAGGAAGCCGCCGCGGTCCAGGGCGGTCCTGGGGAGCCATGCGCTTGCAGTCGCCCGGCAATTCGAACGCACCGGAAGAAGAGGCCACCTCGCCCGACTGGAACGGGGTGGAACGACGCGCGGGCGACCGGCGCGATCGACCGACGCGGCCGTGGAGTGACCTGCTGACGCCGCGCCGACGCGCGAGCGGCCGACGCGAGAGCGATCGCGTGAGCTACGTCGATCGCTACACGCGCCGCGACGTCGCGCTGCTGCTGACGGTCTTCCTGCTGAACGTGGGCGACGCGTTCCTCACGATGCTCTGGCTCTCGAGGGGCGGCCGCGAAGCCAACCCCGTGATGGACTTCTTCCTGGACATCGGCCCTGGCGCCTTCCTCTTCCAGAAATGCCTGATGGTCGGCTTCTGGCTGGTGATCCTGCTCGTCCACAAGAACTTCCGCTTCGCCCGGATCGGCCTCTACGCGAGTCTCGTCGTGTACGCCCTGCTCATGCTCCTCCACTTCGGCATCCTCGCCCTCGGCATCGCGCCGCCGCCGCGCGACGCCGCGACGGAAGCCCACGCCCCGGTCCCGGACGAGGCCCTTCGCACCTCGGACGCGGCGCCTTTCGATCGCGATCGGCAGGCTTCGGACGAGGCACGGATGCGCCACGGGTTCGGCGCGCCCGGCGCGCCGCTCGCGGTCATCGAAACAGCCGGCCGACCAACAGCGGAATGACCGGCTCCACGCGGAGCACCCGCTCGCCGAGCGCCACGGGCTCGAAGCCGATCCCCGAGAGCCGCTCGACCTCGTAGTCGAGAAAGCCCCCTTCGGGACCGACGAAGACGGTGACCGGTTCGTCGATCGCGTGGGGACAGGGCGCTTCGCTGCCCGGATGCGGAAGCAGCGCGCGGCGCCCCTCGATCTGGCGCGGCAGGACCTCCTCGACGAGCGGCTCGAAGTAGCGCTGGAAGGTCACCTCCGGCATGCGCGTGTCCCTGGCCTGCTCGAGTCCGAGCAGCAGGCGCTCGCGAACGGCCTCGGGCTCGAGCGCGTGACTGTTCCAGAAGCTCTTCTCGGTCCGCCGGGTGCCGGCGACGAGGATCGACTCGGCCCCGAGACTCGCGATCGTCGAGAGCAATCGGCGGAACACCGGTGGACGCGGCAAGCCGAGCACGACCTGGAGGGGAAGCTTCGGCGGCGGCGACGCGTCGAGCGCGATCCGCAGCTCGAGCACCTCGCGATCGAGACGCAGGATCTGGCCGAAGCCGAGCAGGCCGTCGATCGCCCCGACGCGGAGCGTGTCGCCCTCGCTCGCCTTCAGGATCTCGTCCGCGTGCTGCCGGCGGCGCCCACGCAGGCGTACGACGCCGTCGTGGTCTTCGGCGTGCGCTCGCTCGTCCGGTTCGAGCAGCAGACAGTTCATCGTGCGTGGGGCCCCCTCGTCGCCCCTTGGCCGCGCGGCGCGCTGCTACGATCCGCCGCGTGCAGGACGACGACCTCTTCGAAACCCGCTCCGACGCCGTGACGGGAGACGTCCGCGTCGAAGTCCGGGCACGCTATTCCGAGGCCCACAGCAACCCGCCGTCGAGCCGCTGGTTCTTCCTCTACACGATCCGGATCACCAATGAAGGCGGCACGACCGTCCAGCTGCTGAACCGTCACTGGACGATCGTCGACGGCACGGGTCACACGGAAGAAGTCCACGGTCCCGGGGTCGTCGGTGAACAGCCGGTGCTCGCTCCGGGACAGGCCTTCGAGTACACGTCCGGCTGCCCGCTGCCGACGCCCTTCGGCTCGATGGCCGGGGTCTTCGACATGCAGCGCGCCGACGGTACGGAGTTCGAAGCCGAGGTCGCGCTCTTCCAGCTGATGC
This sequence comes from Myxococcota bacterium, assembly GCA_039187915.1. Classification (GTDB taxonomy): domain Bacteria; phylum Myxococcota_A; class UBA9160; order UBA9160; family UBA4427; genus UBA4427. The sequence continues at coordinate 3,715 of JBCCZJ010000249.1, read as the reverse complement.
AGCCCGGTTCGATCCACTGACCGGAGGCGCGCGCGCGTCACACCGACAGCCTCGCCGCCAGGACGGGCAGGTCCATCAGATCTTCCAGCGCGAAGTCGGGCCGCGGGCCGCCGTAGGCGGCGAGCGCGCCCTCCGGATCCTGGACCTTCCGGGTGAGCCAGACGGTGCGGATCCCGAGCGCCGCCGCGCCCTGCACGTCCGCGACGAGGTTGTCGCCCACGTGGAGGAGCTCCTCGGGCGGAATGCCGAGCTCGTCGATGACCGCCTGGAAGATCTCCGCTCGCGGCTTGCGGATCCCGACCTCTTCGGAGATCACGACGCTCGCCAGATGCGCGTCGAAGCGCGCTTCCGCGAGCACCGCACGCGCGGTCGCGGCGTGACTGAAGTTCGAGCAGAGCGCCATCCGGTACTCGACGCCCAGCGCGACGAGAATGTTCTCGTGGTGCTCGGGGACCGTGCATGCCGCGTAGAGCGCGCCCATGTGCACGTCGGTCAGCGCCTGCGCGAAGTCGAGCACGTCCGGCTGACCGAGCCGGGTCCCGAGGGCCGTGAACCGATCGAGGGTCGACAGCTCGATGCCCTGTTCGATCGTATCCGCGCGCAGCGCCTGATCCATCTCGCGGACGCGCTCGGCGAAGGCGAGGATCGACAGGTCGACGCCGAAGCGATCCCGCGCGCACGCGTGGAGCGCCGGCATCGTCGCACCCACACGCCCGCCGTCGACCTCGACCGGGCGGAGCCGCTCGTGATTCTGGTCGACCAGGGTGTCGAAGAGATCGAAGACGATCCCGCGGATCAAGGGATTGCGCGCTCCGGGTCCTAGGAGGCGCGCTCGATCGCGGCGTCGATCGCGCGCTTGAAGTTCTCGAAGGGCTGGGCGCCCGAGAGGAAGCGGCCGTTGATGAAGAACGAGGGCGTTCCGGAGACGTTGAGACCGGCGGCCTGCTTCATGTCGTCGTCGATGCGCTGCTTGACCGACGCGTCCGCGAGGTCCTTCGCGTACTGGTCCATGTCGAGGCCGATCTCCCGGGCGTGCCCTTCGAGGGTCGCGACGGAGAGGTCGCGCTGGTTCGCGAAGATGCGGTCGTGCATCTCCCAGAACTTGCCCTGGCGATGGGCCGCCTCGGAAGCGGCGTGGGCCTGGGGCGCCTGGGGATGGATCGAGAGCGGCATGTGCTTGAAGACCAGCTTCACCTTGTCGCCGTACTCCGATTCGATCTGGGCGAGCGTCGGCGACACGCGATTGCAGAAGGGGCACTGGAAGTCGGACCACTCGACGATCGTGACGAGCGCGTCCGCGGGGCCCTTGGTCGGGGCCTGACCGATCTCGACGTCGTACTCGGTGTCGCGATCGGGGCGACTCGGACGTGCCGGCGGGCGGACGGGCGCGGGGCCACCAGCGAGCTCGAGCTCTCCGAGGGCCTCGGTCACCGCGGCCAGCTCCGACGTCGTCCGCTCGAGGGAGCTCCCGATGAAGAAGCTCGCCCCCAGGATCGAAAAGCTCACCAGCACCGCCGCGATGATGATCGGCCGTCCACTCGAATTCTCAGCCACCGTCGTCTCCCCCTGCTCGAGGCAAAGCCGGCCCGGAATGGCCGGCGAGCGCGTAGGGTAAGGCCCCTCCCGCTTCCCTTCGACCCCCGCCGACGCGAACCGGAGCCCTCACGCACCGGCAGCGGACCCGCATCGTCGGGGCGGACGGCGTGTTTTTCACCCACGACCCGTTCGATCCGTGAATAATGCGGATCCGATTTCGGGCCCCCCTGGATCGCGACCCTTCGTCTCCGGATTGCGGCTGGAACGAGAGCGTGTGCGCGAGATGGCAGACCGGGGGGGCCCGTTCCCTGACCTCGTCCTGCGCGAGCGCGCGCCCGCGCCGCGAGACCGGCCGCCGGAAGGGGGCTCAGAGGCCTTCGCGGAGCAGACGCCGGAGCTCCGGGGACCGCCCCCGCAATCGTCGGGTGGCGCGCGCGAGGCGCGCCTGGAGCTGGCCGGCCGTCCGCCCCTGAGCCCGAGCCAGCTCGGCGACGGAGTGGCCCGCCGCCAGCCCGAGCAACACCTCGCGGACGTCGTCCTCCGCCTCCGCGAGGGAGGACTCGACGCGCGCCCAGCGGTCGGCGCGATCCGCGAGCGCCTCCGGATCCGCCTCGGGCATCGCGCCGGAGAAGCCGGACGCGCCCTCGCCCGGCGCCGGCTCGAGGTCGAGCCGCTCCGGGTCGATCGAGGGGCAGCGCGTCGAGCGCCCGAGCATCGTGCGCGCCTCGTCGAGCACCGCGCCGTCGATCCGCCGCGACACGTAGGCCGAGAGCTCGTACTCGTGCGCATCCGGTCGTCGGTTCTGGAGCGCCTTCCAGAGCCCGAGGAAACCGGCCGAGACGAGGTCGTCCCGCATGCTCTCGGGCAGGCCCCAGCGGCGCATGGTGCGCGCCGCCGATCGCGGTACGCGCGCCGAGAACGCAGCGACGAGCTTCCGCAACTCCGGCTCGTCCTTCTCTCCGGGGTCGACGTCGTGGTCGAAGGCAGGGGTGTCTCGCATCGCGGCGCATCATGAAGGAGCCCCGGCACGCGGGAAGTGACCCGTCTCACCGCACGCTGCATTGACGGTCGATCAGATACGGAATTCGGAGCGGCGGACGAACGACCCGCGCCGCCGGTCGTCGCGCGGACGCGGGCTCAGCCCGCCGGCTCGATCGCGGTCAGCGCGTCGAGCACGTCCGCCGCGGACTGGAAGCGCGCGTCGGGCTCTTTCTCGAGCAGTCTCAGGATCAGCGCCGAGAGATCGTCGGGCAGGTCCGGCCGACGCTCCTGCGGGTCCGGCGGCGGCGAGTGGCGATGGTGATAGGCGACCTCGCCCGAGTCGAAGGGCACCCCGCCCGTCGCGAGCTCGAAGAGCATGGCGCCGAGGGAGTAGAGGTCGGAGCGGTGATCGACGTCCTGGCCGAGCACCTGCTCCGGCGACATGTAGTAGGGCGTCCCGGTCACGAGCGTCGTGGCGCCGCGCACCTCCTCGAGCACCTTCGCGAGCCCGAAGTCCATGATCTTCACGACGCGTTCCGTGGTCACGAAGAGGTTCGCCGTCTTGATGTCCCGGTGGATGACGCCCTGCCCGTGGGCGTAGTCGAGGCCACGGCAGGCCTGGCGCGCGATCCCGAGCACGTTCGACGGCGAGAGCTGGCCGCGCTCGTGCAGGATCGCATGGAGGGGCTGGCCCTCGAGGAGCTCCATCGTGATGAAGAACTGCCCGTCCTGCTGGTCGGCGTCGTAGACGGTCACGATGTTCGGATGGTTGAGCCGCGCCGCCGACTGCGCCTCGCGCAGGAAGAACTGGAGCGCCCGCGGATGATGGCGGCGCAGACCTTCGGGCAAGCGCTTCAGCGCGACGATCCGATCGAGCCGGTTGTCTTTCGCCCGGTACACCACGCCCATCCCGCCGCGGCCGATCTCCTCCATCAGGTCGTAGCGGACGTCGCCCACGAAGGCGGTCGCGCCCGGCTCCGGCGCACGGCTGCTGCCCGAGCTGTAGAGATGGCCCGGCGCACTGCGCTGCTTGCGCAGGAGCTCGATCCGCGCGGCGATGTTCGGGAAGGTCGGCTCGCGGCGCCGCAGGTCCTCGAGCACATCGAGGGCGCGCTCGAAGTGACCGGCGTTCTCCCAGAGCTCGGCGAGGCGGGAGTAGGTGTCCGCGGTCGCGAAGGCCGGGCGGAAGGTCGCGATG
>JBCCZJ010000248.1:0-7767 GCA_039187915.1 Myxococcota bacterium | reverse complement strand
CGCCCAGCGGCACCGCTCGAGGTACATCCCCTTCTTCTGGTCGCTCGCGAGGATCAGCTTGGGCTTGCCCGTCGTCAGGTCGATCACCATCGCGATCGGGAAGTCTTCCGCATGGTTCCGAAGGAACGAGACCTTCGTCCCGTCCGGCGACATCCGCATGCCCCAGACCCCGTCCCGCTTCCCGAAGTAGGAAGCGGCGGTGTCGAGATCCATGACCGCCGTGGCCGTTCCCACCGCCGCCAGCCCCGTCGCCAGCAGTGCCCCGACGAGCGCCCGAATGAAGAGATTCAAGCCTGATCGCATCCGTCTCTACTCCGTTCCGCGTGACCGGTCCGAGCCGGCGACAACGTAACCCAGCGCGGGTCCGATGGACCGTCCTCTCCGCGACGAGCCCTCCTCAGAGCACCGCGATCGGATTCACCGGCGAGCCCGTGCCCTCTTCGATCCGGAGCGGGGCGATCGCGAGCTGGAAGTCCCACTGGGACAGCTCCGCGCAGGCCGCCTGGAGGCCCGACAGGTCGAGGTTGTCGAGCAGGTGCACGCCCATCGCCACGAGGGTGCACTCGTGGATCGGCATGCCCCAACCCTCGATCGGCGGGACCGGGATCGGGTCCGAGATGCAGTCGGAGCCCAGGACCGCGATGCCCTTCTCGTGGAAATACGGGATGCACTCGGGATGGAGGCCGGCCATGCCCGGATCCATCGGGGACCAGGCCCCGAGCTTGGCCCGACGGGCGTCGCGACCCGTCGCGACGAGCAGGATGTCGCCCTCGCGGAGCGCGACGTCCTGCGCAGCCAGGCAGGCCTTCAGCTCCACCGGGTCGACGATCTGACCGGGCTCCAGCCACTCGACGCCGAGATGGCGCGGCATGTCGGCGAGGACGCCTCGGGAGACGATGCCGTCCTTGGCGCACATGACGCTGTTGCGCTTGGCGCCGGTGCTCTTCACGAGCGTCCCCGGCTGACCGTTGTACATGACGCCGTTCTTGTGAACGTGACAGAAGGCGTCGAGGTGGCTCGTCGCCATGCCGTGGAAAGCGACGCCCACGAAGTCGGACGTCGTCTCGATGCCGACCTCGGGGACGAGGCAGTCGTCGCCCCCGGCGACCATCATGTGCAGCGCGGGCCGCGGATTGTCCGGCGCGGGATGAACGGGCAGGTTGCGGGCGCAGCTGACCGCGCGGCCGTGTCGGATGCAGGCCGCGGCCGCGCGGCGTACGTCCTCGGTGATCAGGTTGAGCGCGCCGGATTCGTCGTCGTCGCCCCAGCGCCCCCAGTTCTTCACCGACTCGAAGATTTCCGCCATCCGCTCCGACGTCGGCATCGGCGTGCCTGCCATCCCTCGTCCTCCCTCTCCGGCGCCCGCGCGCCCTGCCCGTCCATGATGGCCTGCGCGGATGGACCCCACCACTCCCCTGGAGCCGGACCGAGCGGTGTATGCTCGCGCCGTACGCAGAGGAGTGGAGCGCGATGAGAGTCCTGGTCATGGGCGGCACCCAGTTCAACGGGCTCGCGCTCGTCCACGAGCTCGCGCGGACGGGCCACGACGTCGTGATCCTGAATCGGGGCAAGACGGAGGCGGACCTCCCCCACGGTGTCGAGCGCGTCGTGGCGGACCGGACCGACCCGCAACGCATGCGGGACGTGCTCGCCGGCGTGGACGTCGACGCGGTGATCGACGTGAGCGCCTACCTGCCGACGGACGTCGAGCTGATGGTCGACCTCTTCCGCGGTCGGATCGCCCACTACGTCTTCGTCAGCTCGACCGTGATCTACGCCGCCTCGGACCTGCTCCCGATCACGGAGGACCACCCCGTCGAGCGCGGCGAAGACCAGCAGGCCTACGGGATGAACAAGCTTCTTTGCGAGGACATCCTGCGAAGGGAGTGGCGTGAGAACCGCTTTCCGGCCACGACCGTCGCCCTTTCGATGGTGATGGGCGCGGGCAACATCATCCCCGATCGCGAGCAGCGCATGTTCCAGCGGATGCTTCGCGGACGCCCGATCCTGATCCCCGGCAACGGACGCACCGTCCAACAGGTCGGCCACGCCGACGATCAGGCCCGCGCCTTGCGCATGATCCTCGGTCGATCCGTCACCTTCGGCGAGCGCTACAACCTGACCGGCGCCGACTGTTTTTCCCAGGAGGGCTACGTCGACGAGTGCGCCCGTCTCCTCGACCGGGACGTCGAAAAACTCTTCATCCCGCCCGAGATGATGGATCGCCTGTGGAGCGGGGAACTGAAGATCGAGATGCCGCGACCGGAGTCGAAGTCCGACATCCGCTCGAGCGATCTGCAGCAGAACGCGATCGCCATGAATCGCTTCATGCTGACGATGCTCGTCCAGCAGATCGCGCCGAACATCCATCGCTGGGACCGGAGCGTCTTCTTTTCCGTCGACAAGCTCCGGCGACACGTCGGCTGGGAGCCGGAGCTCACGTTTCGCGGATCCCTCGAGCGGACCTGGCGCTGGTATCAGGAAGCGGGTCTCCCGGAGACGCAGGAATTCGACTTCGCGTTCGAAGACGAGCTGATCCGACAGGTCCGGGCCGCGAAGGGCTGATCGCCCCTCAATCCTGCAGCGCGATCTCCGGATGGCGTGCGCGGAGCAGGCGATCGACGCCCTCGCGCCAGGGTACGGCGCAGGCGCCGGCGAGCCCGATCCGCTTCGCCGGGTCGAGCCAGTACTGGTGGATGCCGTCGGCCCCGTACTCGACCTTCGCTTCGCGCCCGAGTCGCGCCGCCACGTACTCCGCCATCTCGCCGACGCCGACGCCCTCGTCGCCGCCCCAGTTCGTGATCGTCGCCGGCACCGACGCGGCCGCCAGCAGCCCCGCCGTCTGGGCGTAGATGTCGTCCTCGTGGATCGGCGTCATGACGTCGCCCTGCCCCTTCGGCATGGCCTGGATCGTGATTCCGCCGAGGACCATGTCCGCGATCATGGAGGGAAATCCGCCGTTGTCGCCGTAGGCCGCGTTCATGCGCGCGATCGTGGTCGGCAGGCCGAACTCCTGCGCCGCGAACTTCGCGACCGCCTCCTGGGAGATCTTCGAGATGCAGTAGGTCGGCGCGTAGGGCTGGGGCGTCCCGCCCAGCGGGTCCGTCTCGAGAACCGGCTGGCCATAATCGCGCGGCGCGGCGTAGACCCCGCAGGTCGACATCATCAGACAGGCCTGCGCGTCTCGGAAGCGCGACATGACGTGCCCCGTCCCGCCGGCGTTGATCGCGATCGAGGCGTCGTAGTCCTCACCGGGGACGATCGCCGCGGCGAGGTGCAGGACGTAGTCGAACTGCTCCGGTGTCTTCGACCAGTCGGGCGCCGTCAGATCCACGACCGCCGTCTCGATCCCTGCCGCCTCGCATCGTTCGCGGCTCGAGGCATCGCTGAATCGGGCGATCCCGAAGACCGCGTTGTCCTCCGCAAGTCGCTTCGCGAGCGGGAACGCGATCTGTCCCGCCGGCCCGGTCACCAGGATCCGCTTGCCTTCGATCTTCGCCATGACCCTTCCTTCTTCCCGCCCGCTTCTTGCGTGCCACCCGATCCTAGAGCCCTCGACGCGGGGTCGCACGACGTCGCCGCTTGCCATCGAAGCGCGCCTAGGCCACGCTCCGCGCCGCCCACTCGAACGGAGACCGATCCTTGGAGCCCGTCACCCAGGCGCTGCTCGGCGCCGCCACGGCGGAGCTCGTCGCCGGCAAGACGCTTCGCGGGCGGGCCCTGGGCTGGGGCGCGCTGGTCGGCATGTCCCCGGACCTCGACGTGCTCCTCGGGCCGCTCCACGACGGCTACGGCGGTTGGCTCTACCACCGCGGAACGACCCACTCGCTCTGGTTCGGCTTCGTCGCCGGCCCGCTGCTCGGCTATCTGCTCTGGCGATGGCGCGACTTCGGCCGGGAGGACACCCTCGCCGCCTGGATCCGGGTCGGGATCTTCGCGCTCCTGACCCATCCCCTCCTCGACGGCTTCACGCCCTACGGCACGCAGTTCTTCGCGCCCTTCGACCGCACGCGCGTAGCCTGGAACGGCGTCGCGATCGTCGATCCCTTCTACAGCGCGATGCTCGGCGCCGGCGTCCTGTTCGCCGCGCGTCGCTCGCTGGCCGAGACCACGCGCCGGCGCGCACTCCAGCTGGGCGTCGCGCTTTCGACGGCCTACCTCGCGCTCGGACTCGTCGTGAACGATCGCGTCGTGCGCGACCTGCGCGCGCGCCTGGAGCCGCGCTACGGGCCGATCGAACGCGTGCGCGCGTACCCGACCTTCCTGCAGCCCTGGACCCGGGGCTTCGTCGCCCGCGCCGAAGACGTCGTCGTCGTCGGGCTCCACAGCTGGCAGGAATGGAGCTGTCCGGCCTGGCGCGTCCACGCGAGGCCCGCGCCGTCGAGGGCGCTCGACGCGGTCGATACGGCGTGGCAGACCCGGATCATGCGCTGGCATGCCGACGAGGACGTCGTGACCTTCGTCCACCAGGAGCCCGGCGACGTCCTGCGCGTCCGACTCGAGGACGTCCGCTACAGCTGGACGAGCCCCGAGGCCCGCGGCGCCTGGGGCATCGAGGCGCGGGTCACCGAAGCGGGCGAGCTGCTCGGGGATCCCGTTCGTTTTCCGCGTCGAGCGCCGACGAGCACCGAGGCCTTCAGGCGGGTCGGCGCCGCCCTCCTCGGCCGTCTCCCGACGCGCGCCTCGGGGTGGGAGCGTCCGGCCGACTGCGACCCGGACGCGCCCTCGACGGCGAGGCGGAGCTAACGTCTCGTCGACCGCGCGGAGTCGTTCGCTCCGACCTCGCCCGCCCGCGTCTCCGACGCCTGGAAGAAGAGAAGGACGCCTTTGACCGACCCTGCCCCGAGGTTCGACGCTCGCGTCCCGCAGCGTCCCGCGCGTGCGCCGCGCCTTCCGCGGCCGTCGGGGGCGCTCGCGCTGCTCGGCCTCGCGAGTCTGATCGCGACGGCGGTGCTCGGATGCGGCGGCGTCCGGATGCCCCTGCCGATGGCCTCCGAGGTTCCGCCCGGGCCTCCGCTCCCGATCGACGGCGTCTACGTGCTCGAGCAGAACGGCAAGCGCTACCGCGTGGAGGGCGGACGCATCTTCCTCCTCGAGCCGCTCGTGCTCGGCCCGGTCCGAACCGACGCCGGCCAGGTGACGGCACGCGACCTCTTCCAGACCGGGCCGACCACCTATCACGGCGACGACCTCGGCACGGGGGGGCCGACCACGATCACCGCGCTCGACGATCGCCTCACCATGGCCACGCGGACGGCGGTCACCGTCGTGCACTACACCCTGCTGCCCGTCGAGCTCGACGACGCCGAGTGGTACGCCGCCCAGCGCGCGAGCACGCTGATCGTCGCACGTGACGGTTCGACGCGGCGCCCGGGCACGAGCGCAGGCGCCGGCGGCACGACCTCGAGCGCCGGCTCGGCCGGAACGGCATCCGCCCACACGCCCCGCGCCGCCGATCCGGAAGGCTCCGTCGCCCCGCCTTCCCTCGCCGATCGCACCCGCTTCGGTCGCTACCACGCGCTCGTGATCGGCAACGACGCCTACGCCCACCTCCCGAGGCTCGTGACCGCGCGCAACGACGCCCGGACGGTCGGCGCGCTCCTCGAGCAGCGCTACGGATTCGAGGTCGAACTCCTCGAGAACGCGACGCGCGCCGACGTCCTCCGCGCGCTGCGCGCCTACCGCGAGACGATGGCCTCCTCGGACAATCTGCTGATCTACTACGCGGGGCACGGGTGGCTCGATCGGGATGCGGACGAGGGCTACTGGCTGCCGGTCGATGCAGAGGCCGACAGCGACGTGCACTGGATCTCGAACGCCACGATCACGAGCTATCTCCGCTCGATCCGGGCGAAGCACGTGATGATCGTGGCCGACAGCTGCTACTCCGGCACGCTCACCCGTGGCGTCAGGATCGCGGCGGCGCGCCCGCCGGACTACCTGGACCGACTCGCTGCGCAGCGGGCGCGGATCGTCCTCTCCTCGGGCGGGCTCGAGCCCGTCGTGGACGGAGGAGGAGGCAACCACTCCGCGTTCGCACGACACTTCATCGACGCCCTCGAAGCGAACCCGGGCATCCTCGACGCGACGAGTCTCTTCGCACGGATCCGCCGTCCGGTCATGCTCGCCGCCGATCAGGCGCCGGAGCTCGCCGACATTCGCAAGGCGGGACACGAAGGCGGCGATTTCCTCTTCGTCCGTGCGGAACCCTGACCCGCGATGCCCGAAGCGATCGACATCTTCGTGGACGGTGACGCCTGCCCGGTCAAGGACGAGGTCTACGCGGTCGCGGCCCGACTCGGCCTCGCCGTCGTCGTGGTCGCCAACCAGCGCATGCACGTCCCCACGGACCTCGGCGTCGAGATGATCGTGGTCCCGGACGGTCCCGACGCCGCCGACGACTGGATCGCCGAGGAGATCCGCGCCGGCGACATCGTCATCACCGCGGACATTCCGCTGGCCGCCCGCTGCCTCGAGGTCGGCGCGTTCGCCCTCGGCACCAACGGCCGCGAGTTCACGCCCGAGTCGATCGGCGGCGCCCTCGCGAGCCGCGAGATCAAGGCGAGCCTACGCGAGCAGGGCGCCGCCACCGGCGGCCCGCGCCCGATCGGAGCCCGGGAGCGCTCCCGCTTCTCGGGCGAGCTCGATCGTCTGGCGCATCGCGCGCTCCGCGGCGAAACGTCCGCGGGCTCCTGACGCGCGACGCGCTCCCGGGCCGACTCGACGTGCGCGCGCGTCGCGTCGTGGCGTCGTGGCTTCGAGTGGACGGTCGGCCCGCCTCGGCGCCCCTCTTCGAATGAAGGGTCAGCCCGCCTCCAGGCGTCGCTTCGGGCAGACCGTGAGCACGGGACACGGGGCGCGCTGGACGACCCGCTGCGCGGTTCGGCCGAGCAGGAAGTTCACGAGCGCCGAACGACCGTGGGTACTCATCACGATCAGGTCGCTCCCGACGGCCTCCGCGACCGCGGTGATCACCTCGACGGGTCCGCCGTCACGAATCTGCAGCTCGACGCCCAGCCCCTTCGCCTCGAGGCGACCCACCATCGGCGCCAGATGATCGACGAGCTCCTCCCGTCGCGCGTCCGGCTGCCCGGACCGCGCGAGGTTCTCGTGGGTCATGGCGTCGAGGTAGGGGGGCGTCGAGTCGGCGAAGACGAGATCGACGCGCGGTGTGTCCTGCGGCGTGAGGAGCTCGAGGAAGGCCTCGAGCGCGATCTCCGCGTCGGCGGAGAGATCCGTCGGCACGATCACGCGCCGCGGGGAATCGACGGGCTCGCGGTCCTCCGGATGGATCGTGAGGACGGGCGCGGGCGAGCGCCGGACGACGTACTCGGCGGTGCTGCCGAGGAGCAGATGCGGCAGGCCGGTCTGGCCGCGCGTGCCGATCACGACCAGATCCGCACGCTCCCGGGCGATCATGGCGACCAGCTTCGGGCCCGGAGGTCCGACGGCCTGCCGGGTCTCGATGACGAGCCCCTCGCCCTCGAGCGCGTCGCCCAGCGCCACGAGCTCTTCCTCCGCCCGCTTGGCGAGCTCGGCTTCCCCGACCGGGAGCGCCATCGGAATCGGATAGGGCTCGATCGGCAAGGGTTCGATCACGTGGGCCAGCACGAGGCGCGCCGAATGGCGGCGCGCGAGGACGGTCGCGTGTCGCAGGGCCCGCGCGCTCGTCTCCGAGAAGTCCGTCGCGCAGAAGAGGGTTCGGATGCCGTTCGAGGGGTGCGCTTGCACGCCGGGATGCCTTTCCGTGGCTTTCGTCGGCGCTCG
>JBCCZJ010000247.1:0-7783 GCA_039187915.1 Myxococcota bacterium | reverse complement strand
CCTTCTTCTTGGAAGCCGCAGCCTTCTTCTTGGCTGCGGCTTTCTTCTTCGCGGGTTTCTTCGCCGCCTTCTTCTTGCTGGCCGCCATGCAATCCTCTCGACGCCGGCGCAAAAACCGGTTTACGCACAGGAATCGGCCAAGCTTGTAGCCGTTCGACGCCGCGCCGGCCAGTGCTCTCGGCCCCATTGCGTCCAAATCCCCGAAATGCGGGAAAAACAACGCAATCGGATCCGTGAGCGGGGAGGGCGCTGCCTGCGCGCGCCCGAAGCGCTCAGCGCAAGTCGAGCTCGCGACCGGAGACGTCCTCGGCAGGCGGCCCGGAGGACACGGGCGGGACGGCCGTGCGCCCGAAGCGGCTGCCGTAGACGATCTCGTCGATGCCCTCGATCGCGGTCACCTGGATGTGGTGCTCCACGTGCAAGGTCTGGCCGCCTTCGTCCAGGCGGTAGAGGTTCCGGCCGTAGGCGCGCGACTGCGCCCAATGCGCCTCGAGACCTTCGGCGGTCCGCTTCCACTCGATGGTCGTCTCTTCGCCACCGGGGTCCGTGTGCTGCGTGGGTCCCGCATCCACCGCCACCGGGCGCTCGAACTCGCCGTTCGGGCCGCGCACGTGCTGACGGAGTCCGTCCGCTTCCTCGAAAAAAGCGAGCTCGCCGGGCGGCATCGTCGTCTTCTCGAGCACGCCGGTTGCCATCTTCCGCACCAGCCACGAGAGATCGCCGGTCGCGAGGTCGATGCTCGAGAGGCGCGCGTCGTCGGCCGCATCGTCGGCGATGCGCTGCCACTCGCCGTGATAGGCGGAGAGCCGGTCGTCCTCGGCGAAAGCCAGCGTCGAACCGAGCACCCACGAGACGAGTACCACCGATAAGACAGGGCGCCGAAGACGGAGCGAGCAGGGCGTCGGCAGGGTCATGAGCGGGTTCTCCGGGCGGCGGGTCGCGCGTGGACGGGGGGAACGGGATCGGCGCCGGAGCGCAGGCCCGACGCGGGGCCCGAGGGCGCCTCGGGCACAGCGTTCGACCCCGGATCGGGACGTCGCGTTTCCGGCGAGACGGCCGCCTGCGATCGACCCGAGGCGCCGGCGGTCGATCCGAGCTGACGAACGAGCGCCCGCAGCGTCTCGCGATGCCGCGCGACCGCGGCAGGCTCGAGGGTCCGGAGCCCGAGCGCTTCCTGGACGGCGCGACTCGAGCCGGCCCAGACCAGCGTGGTGCTCGACAGGACCAGGGCGAATTCGCTGGCCTCGGCGCGGGCGCCGGGCGCGTGTTCGTCGAGCGCACGCTGCAGCGACGCGAGCAGCGTGGCGACCGGGCCCAGGGTCTCGTCGGGCCCGAGTCCGGGCGTCTCGTCGATCATCTGCCGCAACATCAACCGCGCCGCCCAGGGATGGTCGACCACGAAGTCGACCCAGGTCTCGACGATCGCGTCGAGCCGGCCTTCGGTCAGCGACTCGGTCGCCACGACGCGCTGGGTGATCTCTTCGACGACGCGCGCCAGCGCCGCACGGTAGAGCGCCGACTTGTCCGGGAAGTGATAGAGCACCGAGGGTCGGCGGATGCCCACGCGCTGGGCGACGTCGTCGATCCGGCTGCCGGAGAAGCCCGACTCGCCGAAGACGTCGATCGCGGCGCGCAGGACCTCGTCGCGGCGGTCGTCGCCGCGCGAACTCGACATCGAGGGGGGCATCGATGCGCCAGGGGCCATGAAATCCAGCCTACTGACGCGTCAGTCGGAACTCAACGAAATTCTGCCCATTCCGGCCATCCGGGCGGCGTCAAACGGGTTCTGGGTCCGATCGGCTGAGTCCGAAGCCCGACCCGTGTCGCTGATCCTATATTTGACATAATATGTCTTATCAGCGGTGATCGAACGGATCGGGCGGACCCGAGGAGACCCCTCCCCGAGCCGATTCGCGGGCCAAGCGGCCTGGATCGGCCGATCCGGGCGCTCTGCTCTGGGTCGACGCGTGTCTCGCGCGGTCGATCCGAAGGGGTCGGCGCGGCCGCCGCGGCGCGACGGGAGCGCACGCCCGGACACGACCGGTCCCGTCCGGCTGCGCCCATCGGCACACCCGGACCGGATTCGGGTCCGTCCGACTAGCGGCCGGCGCGCAGCTCCGCGACCAACGACTTGACCTGCGGTGCGACGTTGCCGTCCTCCTCGGAGGCTTCGAGCTGCTGATAGACCGCGAGCGCCTTGGCCGTGTCTCCCGCGGACGCCCAGCAGCGCGTCGCCTGGGCCAGCGCGTTCGCGCGCAGCGGATACGCCGCCACGCTGGCCGCGCGTTCGTAGGACTCGGCGGCGACGGCGTAGTCGCCGCGGTCCTCGGCGAGCCCCGCGAGGCGCAGCGAGCCCAGCGCCTCGATCGCCGAGCCCTTCGCCTCGTCCCGTGCTCGGGCGAAGCTCTCGGCGGCCGCTTCGAGCCGACCGAGCTGGGTCTGCAGGTGTCCGGTCTCGAGCCACGCGACCGCGGCGGCCGTGCTGCCGGCGTGTTGGGCGGCGACGCCGGCGAAGCGCTCGGCGAATTCGGCCCGGGTCCGCTCGGCGATCTCGGGATTCGCGGGCTCCGGAATCGGTCCGCCGATCGGGTCCGCGCCCATCGCCTGGCGGTACTGGCTCGTCACGATGGCCAGCGCGTCGGCGGCCTCGTCGCGGGTGGCTTCGACGCCCTGGAGATAGACCCCGACGCCACCGGCCAGCACCAGGATCGCGGCGATCACGCCGAGGATCAGCGCGGCGTTCTCGCCCGCCCATTCGGCGACGCGATCACCGGACTCCTCGATCTCCCGGAGGGTCTCGGAGGTGGGGCTCGGAACTTGCTTGCTTCTTCGGGCCAAGGGTCGGTCCTTCGTTGGGCGGCGGACGGGCGAATCCGGGTGGTGCGCCCTGTCCTCGGCATCGCGCCGGGCGATCCCGGGCGCGCGGGAGTGTATCGGAGCGCGCCGGGACTTCGAGCCCGGGCGCGGGGAGCGGATTTTCGGACGGGACGCGCCCTATTCGGCGCGTTCGGCACCCTTCCGTCCGCTGCGCTTGCGCAGGCGCACGCGGACCGGCGTGCCCTCGAAGCCGAAGCTCTCGCGGAGCTGGTTCTCGAGGAAACGCACGTAGGAAGTCTGGATCGCCTTGGGATCGGTGCAGAAGACCACGATCGTCGGCGGCCGGACGCCGACCTGGGAGGCGTAGAAGAGCTTGTTGGGCCGGCGCTGGGTGCCCTTGCTCGCCATCGAAGGCGGATGCTTCTCGGACACGTCCTGGAGCCAGCGATTCAGGTCCGCCGTCGGGATCCGCTGCTCTCCCGCCTTCGCCACCCGGTCGAGGCGATCGAAGAGTCGCTTGAACCCCTGCCCGGAAAGCGCCGAGACGGAAACGACGGGAACGTCGTTCATGAAGCGCAGCCCGTGATCGATGTCGGCGAGGCGGTCCTCGCGATCGTCCTTTTCGACGAGATCCCATTTGTTGGCCAGAACGACCGACGCACAGCCCTGTTCGCGCAGCAACGAAGCGACGCGTGCGTCCTGGTCGGCGATCCCCTCGGCGGCGTCGACCACGAGCAGCGCCACGTCCGCGCTCTCGAGCGAACGCAGGGTCATGAGCGCCCCGCCGTGTTCCCCCGGTCCCTGACGCTTGCCGACCTTCCGGATGCCCGCCGTGTCGACCAGGATGTATTCGCGGGCGCCGCGTCGGATCCGGATGTCGATCGCGTCGCGAGTCGTGCCCGGCGTGTTCGAAACGACCATGCGTTCCTCGCCGGCGAGCTGGTTCGCGATCGAGCTCTTGCCGACGTTCGGTCGGCCGACGATCGCGACCCGCGTCGCCTCGTCTTCCTCGACGACGCGCTCCGTTTCCGGCGGCAGCGTCTCGAGGATGCGCTCGAGCGCATCGAAGACCCCGCCGCCGTGCTCGGCGGAGACCGCGTAGGTCTGGTCGATGCCGAGCCCGTAGAACTCGTTCACGCGATCCCGGTGGTGCATCGGCTGGTCGATCTTGTTGACCAGCAGGCCGAGCGGTTTGCCGGACCGGCGCAACGTCGTCGCGATCGTCTCGTCCTCGGGCACGAGGCCCTGCTTCCCGTCGACGACGAAGAGGATCACGTCCGCGGCCTCGACGGCGGAGCGGGCCTGGCTCTGGACGGCGGCTTCGAGCTCTTTCTCGCCGCGCGGCGCGTCGAGTCCCGCCGTGTCGACGATCCAGATCCAGCGCCCGTCGATCTCGACCTTCTCGGCGATCCGATCGCGGGTCAGCCCCGGCTGGTCCGCGACGAGCGCGCGTCGGTAGCCCGCATAGCGGTTGAAGAGCGTGCTCTTCCCGACGTTCGGCCGGCCGACCAGCGCGACCATCGGAAGGCGTGCTTCGTCCTGCATGCCGCCCCTCCCTAGTCGCGTTTCGCGTCGAGGAACCCGCCGACGCGCTCGAAGACGGGCTCGGGCTCCCGCGGATCGTGCCAATGGACGTCCGGCACCGCCCGGATCCACGTGCGCTGGCGCCGCGCGAAGCGCCGCGTGTCCGCCTGCATGGCCGGCAGCGCGTTCGCGAGCGTGTCCGCGCCGTCCGCGACCGGCTGGATGTGCCGGTAGCCGATCGCCTGCATCGGCTTGAGCTCGGGGCCGTAGCCCCGATCGCGCAGATCGCGCACCTCGCGCAGCAGGCCCGCTTCGATCATCTGCGCGGCCCGGAGGTCGATGCGTTCGTTCAGGACCTCGCGACCGGGATCCAGGCAGAGGTGGAGCACGCGAAACGGGCGATCCTGGAAGCCGTGCTCCTCGCGGACCCGCGACGCGCGCTGTCCGGACAGCTCGAGGATCTCGAGGGCGCGCACCGTGCGCCGCACGTCGTTCGGATGGATCTTGTCCGCCGCGTCCGCGTCGTTCTCGCGGAGCCGGCGATGGAGACGCGTCGGGTCGCCGGCCTCGACGGCGCGGCGGTGCTCGTTCTCGAGGCGCTCGCGCAGGATCGGATCGACGTTGCCGGTCTCGATCAGCCCATCGAGGAAGGCGCGGATGTAGAGCCCGGTCCCGCCGGTCAGGAACACCACCCTGCCCCGGCCGTGGATCGTCTCGGCGGTCGCGCGCGCCTCCTTGCCGTAGCGGCCGGCGCTGTACTCCTCGTCGGGATCCGCGACGTCGAAGAGGTGATGGGGCACGGTCAGGCGCGCTTCGGGCGATGGCTTCGCCGTCCCGATGTCCATGTACCGGAAGACCTGCATCGAGTCGGCGTTCACGATCTCGCCGTCGAAACGTCGGGCGAGACCGATCGCGAGGTCGGTCTTGCCGGAGCCGGTCGGCCCCGTCACGACGACGACCGGCGGCCGATCGTCCGGAGTGGGCGAAGACATGGAAGGATTCCTCGTCGCGTCCGGGTGTGCAGCCCGTCGCGTCTGCGGAGGCGCTTCGGCTGTACGGGCCGAGGCGCGTGGGCGGCGGAATCTAGCGGAGTTTCCGTCCCGCGCCGCGCGCAGCGGGGCGGCAACCCGAGCGGGGCGGGGCACGCGCTGGCCGGAAGGGGCGTCGAACGGAAGGAGCGCGACGCCGGCGGCGCGCTACCGACGGCGGAAGCGGAGCTCGAGGTCGGCGTGCGAGAGCAGGATCGCGACCGGTCGCCCGTGCGGACAGGTCGGCGCCCAGGGAATCGTGTCGAGACCGGCGAGGATCGCCTCCTGCTCCGCCCGCGGCAGTCGATCGCCGAAGCGCCGCGCCGAGTGGCAGGCCATCGTCGCGAAGAGCCGATCGAGGCTCGGCAGGAAGCGGATCGCGGCGGCGTCGGCCTCGTCCCCGCCCTCTACGTCCTCGAGCGCGCTCGCCAGCTCGGTCACGAGCTCACCGACGTCCTGCCCCGAGATCTCCGCGGGAATTGCACGCACGAGCACCGCATCGTCGCCGAAAGGCTCGATCTCGAAGCCGAGCCGCGCCACGAGCTCCGGCGCGTCGCCGATCGCGGCGACCGCGCTCGGAGCGAGCTCGATCGTGAGCGGCGCGAGGAGACCCTGCCGCGCGACGCCCTGCTCCATCCAGCTCCGGCGGAGATTCTCGTAGAGGATGCGCTCGTGGGCCGCGTGCTGGTCGATGACCATCAGGCCGTCGGCGGTCTCGGCGAGGATGTAGCTCGCGCGCAGCTGACCGAGGACCGTGAGCGCGCCGAAGGACGCGACCGGCGCCGCTTCGCCCGAAGCCGCGTCGAACGCCGCCCCGAGCGAGGCCTCGGTCGAGGCCTCGGTCGAGGCCGAAGGCGGCGGCGGGGCGGCGAAGATCGTCGGTGCGCCCTCCTCCACGCGGTCGACGCGCGTGTCGCCCTGCGCGAAGACCCAGTCGTCGGTCTCGGCGGGCGGCGCGTTCGGGATCGGACGCTGTGGGAAAGAAGCGCCGTCGGAAGACGGAAAGCGGGGCGGCGAAGAGGTGCGCGTCCCGAGCCCGGCCGCGACCGGGGGACCGCCGGGCGCGCTCATGTCGCCGAGCCAGCTCCGCTTCGCCATCGCGTCGCGAACCGCGTGGCGGATCGCGCGATGGACGGCCTGGGGATCGGTGAAGCGGACTTCCCACTTCGCCGGGTGGACGTTGACGTCGACGGTCTCGGGCGGCACGTCGACGTAGAGCACGCCGACCGGGAAGCGGCCGCGCGGCAGGAGATCGCGATAGGCCTGCACGAGCGCGTGTCGCAACAGCTTGTCGCGCACGGGGCGACCGTTCACGAAGAGATAGAGCGCGTTGCCGTTCGGTCGCGTCCGCTCGGGCGTCGACACGAACGCGTGGACCTTCGCCTCGGGCGTGTCGTGCTCGACCTCGACGAGGGCCGCCGCGTCCTCGTCGGGAAGGATCATGCCGATCCGATCGCGCAGCGATCGGCAGGCGGGCCAGACCGTCGCCTTGCGGTCGTCCCGTTGGATCTCGAGATGGAGGTCGGGGTGGACGAGCGCGAGCCGCGCCAGCCAGTCGGCGATGTGTCCCCACTCGGTCCCTGCCCGCTTCAGGAACTTGCGACGCGCCGGCACCGACGCGAAGAGGTCCGCGACCTCGATGCGCGTGCCGACGGGCCCGCCCGCGGCGCGTTCGCTCTTGATCGCACCGCCCTCGATCACGAGCTCGTAGCCCTCCGCCCGATCGCGCGCGCGGCTCAGGATCCGGAAACGCGAGACGGAGGCGATCGCGGGCAGCGCCTCGCCCCGGAAGCCGAAGCTGCCGATCCGCATGAGGTCCGCCGCCGAACGGAGCTTGCTCGTCGCGTGGCGCTGGAGCGCCATGGGCAGCTCCTCGGGCGTCATGCCGAGCCCGTCGTCGGTCACCGCGATCAGCGCGGCTCCGCCGTCCCGGACCTCGACACGGATCGTGCGGGCCTCCGCATCGATCGCGTTCTCGACCAGCTCCTTCACGACCGACGCCGGTCGCTCCACCACTTCGCCGGCCGCGATCTGGTCGACGAGCGCGTCCGAGAGCAGCCGGATCCGGCTCTTCGCTTCGCGGGCGGCACCGCCCTCCAGGGGCGTCTGCGCACTCACGGGCACACCGTGAAGAAGTGGGGGATTCTCATCAGCTGCACCTGTCAGATAATTCCCACAAAGGAAAGATGCCGGGCTACCATGGGTC
The DNA here is from genome assembly GCA_039187915.1 of Myxococcota bacterium. Taxonomy (GTDB): domain Bacteria; phylum Myxococcota_A; class UBA9160; order UBA9160; family UBA4427; genus UBA4427. The sequence continues at coordinate 208 of JBCCZJ010000247.1, read as the reverse complement.
TGATTTAGCGTCAACATGTTGCCAATGACGCACGCGACCCGCAATAACCATTGACAAACGTCCGGAATCCCAATACTTCTGGACTGGTCACGATACTACCTGGGGGCTTCGTGCCATGTCCGAGCATCAAACTTCTCTGGGCGCTACCCGCGTCGAGTCGGCCACACCTGCAGCGGCGGGGTCCGCGACCGCGGAGGCAGGCGTGGGG
>JBCCZJ010000246.1:0-7823 GCA_039187915.1 Myxococcota bacterium | reverse complement strand
CGATCGAGTCCCTCGTCGGCGACCTCCGGCCGGTCCGGCGTCCCGGCGACGTCCGCTCCCGGACCGCGCTCTGGGTGGCCGCGAGCGGCGTGGGGGTCGCGCTCCTCGTCCGCGCCGTCGGCCCGCTGCGACCGGGGGTGGTCGATCAGCTGCTCGCGACGCCGCGCCTCGCGCTCGAGGCGGGCCTCGGGGTCGCCGCGCTCTGCGCGCTCGCCTACGCCGCGTTCCTGCTCGGGATTCCCGGTCGCCCGCGCCGGGCGGGCGTGGCGACGGCGCTCGGTCTGGCCGTGCTCTGGGTGGCGGCGATCGTCTCGGGCTTCGTGTGGCCCGTGCTCGAGCCGTCGATGGTCGGGAAGCGCGAGGACTGCTGGGTCGACGTCCTCTGGATGTCGATCCCGAGTCTCCTCGGTGCGCTCTTCCTGCTGCGCAGCCTCGCGCCCTTCGACCGGGCGGCCACCGGCACCCTCGCCGGCCTCGCAGCGGGTCTGCTGCCGGGCTTCGCCATGCAGTGGGCGTGCATGTACGACCCGCACCACGCGATGACCCACCACCTCGCGCCGATCCTCGTCATGGGCATCGTCGGCGCCGTCCTCGGTCGGCTGGCGATTCGAAGGGTCTAGCTCGAGCCGGCGGACGGCTTCCCATGGCTCATGCCGCCGCGTCCAGCGATCAGGGGCAGATCGAGCGTCGACAGGATGCCGGGCTCGGCGGCCACGACCGCCGGAATCGCGTTCACGGCGCGCATTCCCGTCGCGAGGCAGCCGCCGGCGTTGCCGTCGCCGGTGAACTCGTCGGCGAGCACCGTCTCCTGCACGATGTTCGGGCTGCCGAAGACCTCGACGCGGTTGGCGTGGGCCGGGTTCGAGGCGGGCCGCGGCCAGTCTGGGGCGACGTCCGGGACGACGCGATGGATGTGGTCGATCACGATCCGCTCCTCGCCCTCGCCCTCGCCCTCGACCCGACCCGCGAGCCGGATCCGATGGGCCGCCGTGCAGCCCGCTTCGACGCGGCCCTGCTCGAAGTCGATCGCCGTCGGCGTCGCCCAGCGCTCGTAATGCTCGGTCGTCTCGCCGACCTCGACCCCGAGCGCCGTCGCGAGGGCGTAGAGCGGGGCGCCCCAGACCGACGTCATGAGGCCCGGCGTGTCGAGGATCGCGGGGTCGTCGAGCGACGAGCACAGCCCCATCGAAGCGAGGCTCGCCTGGTCCGGATAGGAACCCGCATCGAGGAACTCGGTCGTGACGACCCGGTCGACGCGACCGCAGAGCCCGAGGAGCGTCAGCGGGAGCAGGTCGTTCGCGAAGCCTGGATCGATCCCGCCCGAGAACAGGCTCGTTCCGCCCTCGCGACAGGCGGCCTCGATCATGTCCCGGATCACGTCGGGCGCGCGCTCGGGATTCTGGAGCGCCCCGATCGCCGTCTCGACGACGTTCTTGCCCGCGCGGAGCGCCTGCGTGAGGTTCCGCAGGTTCGTCTCCATGTGCAGCGCGCTCGGGCCGAAGTAGCAGACCGCGTCGGCCGGGAGCGCGAGGACCGCCTCGGCGTCGCGGCTCGCGGCGAGACCGACGTCGGGCAGCCCCGCCAGCGCGCCGACGTCGCGCCCCGCCTTCGCGGGGTCGTTGACGAGCACGCCGACCACGTCGTAGAGGGGATGGGTCAGGAGGTTCCGCAGGACGCTCCGTCCCACGAAGCCGGTTCCCCAGACGATCACGCGATACGGATTCATGTCTTCCTCCTGTCGGGAGAGACGGTTCCACGCTCGCGCGGCGCGGTCCAGACCCCTGGCGAACGATCTATGCTCGCGCTTCCCGGTCGCGATCCTCGCGGACCGCGAGCTACCCAGGAGCGCCCGTGTCGATCGAACCCTTCGAAGCCCGGATCCCCGACGCCGCGATCGAGGACGTCCGCGATCGGCTCGCCCGCGTGCGCTGGCCGGAGGTCCTGCCGGAGGCCGGCTGGGGCTACGGGGCCGATCTCGACGCGGTGAAAGCATACGCCGAGCACTGGCGAACGACCTTCGACTGGCGCGCGGTCGAGGCGACGTTCAACGCCTACGAACAGGGGATCGCCGTGGCGGAGGACGACGACGCGGCCGAACGCGTACACTTCCTCCACGCGCGCTCGGACGAGCCCGACGCGACCCCGCTCGTGATCACGCACGGCTGGCCCGGCAGCGTCGTCGAGTTCCTCGAGATCATCGAGCCGCTCCGCAACCCGACGGCCCACGGCGGTGCCGCGGAGGACGCCCATCACGTCGTCTGTCCGCACATCCCGGGCTACGGCTTCTCGGGACCCACCCGGCACCCGGGCTTCCACGTCGACCGCGCGGCGGCCGCGATCGACGATCTGATGCTGCAGCTCGGCTACCCCCGCTACCTGGCCCAGGGTGGGGACTGGGGCGCCGTGATCACGCGGCGGCTCGCGGAGGCGCACGCCGAGCACGTGATCGGGGCCCACTTCAACATGCTCTTCGCTTTCCCGGAGGACATGGCGGCGCCCGACGCCTGGGAGGGCGTGACGCCCAAGGAGCTGGAGGCGTTCAGTCGGGCCTCGACGAACATCGCGGACGGCACGGGATACAGCGCGATCCAAGGGACGAAGCCGCAGACGCTCGCGTTCGGCATGCACGACTCGCCGGTCGCGCTCCTCGCCTGGCAGCTCGAGAAGTTCGAAGCCTGGAGCGACGCGCGCGTCGAGGAGGCCTACACGAAGGACCAGGTCCTCGCGAACGTCGCCCTCTACTGGTTCACGGAGACGGCGCACTCGGCGTCTCGGCTCTACTGCGAGTCGATGCGCGCGGGCAATTACGCGGCGGATCCGTGGAGCGGCCGGGTCGACGTCCCGGTCGGCTACTGCCGATATCCCGGAGAGATGCTGCAGACGCCGCGGGTCTGGGCGGAGAAGCGCTACGGCGATCTCGTCCACTGGACCGAGGCGCCGAGCGGTGGCCACTTCGCGGCCTTCGAGAACCCGCGCTTCTTCGTGGACGACCTGCGCGCGTTCGCCAGGACGGTGCGCGCGCGTTAGGTCGAGGCGTTCGACCGCACCGGCCGCGCCTCACCCCGCGCTGCGGACGTTCGTCAGAGCGGCGTCTTGTCCTTCGACCAGGGGCCGCCGCCGAACGTCGCCAGGATCGCGCCGACACACAGCGTACCCGTGACGAGCGCGACCACGCCCGCGCCCGGAAGCGCGCCGATCGCCGCGCGCTCGAGCCACGCGTGGGGCGAAGCGGCCGCGTCGGGGTGGATCGCCAGCTTGAGGACCCATGCGAAGACCTGCGAAAGGAAGAGGTAGACGTAGACCCGTCGCAGGCGCCGCGACATCGCCTTGCGCAGCGACATGGTCGGCACCGTCCGACCCAGATGCGCCTCGAGCGCCGTCTGCAGGCCGGGCAGGTCGATCTCGTCGGCGTCCGCTCCGTCGACCGAGACGGCTCGCGCGATGAAGTGCGTCTCGAGCAGGAGGACGCGCTGCTGCCAGAGGTGATAGAAAGTGAGGCGCCGGCCCTCGAGGAGCAGGAAGATGAAGGTCAGGAACGAAGCGAGAAAGACCACATAGTGGGGAATCTCGGGCGCGCCCAGGGCGAAGGAGATCAGCGCCGCCGTCGCGCCGATCGCCCAGTTCGTCGTCGTGTCCATCCGCACGCGCCAGGTATCGGCGCGACCGACCATCGCGCGGTAGTAGTGGACGAGCACGGTCGTCCGGTCGCCTGCGTCGAGCTGCATCTCCGGCGCCTCCCGGCCGACTAGCTCGGCCCGGCCGCGGCCAGCTTCTTCAGCGTCGCTTCGTCGATTCCCGCATCGCGCAAGACCTCTTCGGTGTGCTGGCCGAGCAGCGGCGCCGGCTTCGAGATCGACGACGGCGTCTCGCTGAAACGCTCCGCCGGCCGCGCCTGTCGCATGGGTCCGACGACGGGGTGCTCGGACTCGACGAGGATGCCGTTCTCGACGATCTGCGGATGCTCGTGGACGACGTCGCGCTTGAGCACCGGACCACAGGGCACGTCCGCTTCCATCAGCCGTTCGAGCCACTCCGCGCTCGTTCGCGTCTTCAGGACTTCGGCCATCATCTCGAGTCGCGCGGCCGCGTTCACGACGATCCCTGCGGCGCTCTGGAAGCGCTCGTCCTCGAGCCACTGCGGGCGCTCGACGGCCTTGCAGAAGGCCTGCCACTCGCGGAAGGCGACCGTCGACGCGATCACGTGGCCGTCGAGGGTCTCGAAGACCAGGTCGCGGCGCGCGACCGGCTTCATCTGTTTGTCCTCCGCGAGGAACGTGTGATAGGTCATGCCCTCGGGCCACGTGAAGGCGAGGGTCGCGTCGAGCATGGCGATCCGGAGGTGCTGACCCTTGCCGGTGCGCTCCCGCGCGAAGAGCGCTGCGGTGATGTTCTGCGCCGTCGTGTAGGCGGTCACCTTGTCCGGGACGATCACGCGCATGAGACCCGGCGTTCCACCGACGCCGCCCTGGATGTCGGCGAGGCAGGACATGCCTTGCATGATCGGGTCGTAGACGCGTCGATCGGAGAAGGGGCCCGTCTCGCCGTAGCCCGAGATCGAGACGTAGATGATCTTCGGGTTGAGTTCCCGGATCACCGCCTCGCCGAGGCCCATCCGGTCGATCGCGCCGGGCCGGTAGTTCTGGACGAAGACGTCGGCGTCCTTCGCGAGGATCTTCACCGCGTCGATCGCCGCAGGGTCCTTCAGGTCGAGACAGACCGAGCGCTTGCTGCGGTTGGTCGTCGCGAAGGTCGGTGGGATGCCGCCGCCGCCCATCAAGCGGATCGTGTCTCCCTGCGGCGGTTCGATCTTGATCACGTCGGCGCCCTGATCGCCCAGCAGCCGCGTGGCCAGCGGCCCCGAGATCACCTGCGACAGGTCGAGCACCTTGATTCCGTCGAGCGCGCCGGGCATCGGGAGTCCTCCAGGGGGGTCTAGTCTGTCAGCCGGCGTCGCCGCGCGCAATCAACACGTGGCACCGATCGTCGTGCGATGGAGCAGACGATCGTGGCCTTCGTAGCCGCCCGTGGCGCGGTGGAGGACGCTCCGGTTGTCCCACATGACGAGCATGTCCTTCTCCCAGACGTGGCGATAGAGGAATTCGTCGCGGGTCTGCCATGCGTGCAGCGTCTTCATCAGCTGCGTGCTCTCCTCGGGCTCGACGTCTTCGAAGCCGATGATGTAGGAGAGCGGGGCGCCGAAGATCCCCAGGCGTCCGGTCTCCGGATGGGGGCGTACGAGGGGATGGGATTCCTCTTCGAGCGCCTCGTCCGAGGCGACGATCTTCATGCTCCGGTCGGAGTCGGCCTCGGCGTCGCCGTAGATGCCGTCCTTCGAGTAGCCGAGTCGCGCGGAGTGGATCGCGCGCAGCCCCTCGAATCGGGCGCGCAGGTCCTCGGGCATCGCTTCGAAGGCCGCGTGCTGGTTCGCGTAGAGCGTGTCGCCGCCCGTCGGCGGGATCTCGATGCCGTAGAGGCAGGTCGCGATCGGCGGGTTCTTCTGGAAGCTCCAGTCCGTGTGCCACGTCTCGGCGAAGATCGAGGTCGTCTCGTCGGCGTTGCGCCGGATCGCGGCGATGTGGTCGTGGCCGGGGATCGACTCGAAGAAGGGGTCGTGTCCGAAGGGGCCGAAGTAGAGGGCGTATCGCTCGAGGTCGTCGTCGCTGAGCGTCTGGTCCGGGAAGACGACGACGTGGTGTTCGAGCCAGGCCGCGCGGATCTCGGCGACGGTCTCGGCTTCGAGCGCGCGCGACAGATCGACACCCTCGACGAAGGCGCCGCAGGCCTGGCCCGACGGAGTGACTTGGAGGGTCATGGGTTTCTCCTCTGCGACGCCATCCGCTCGAACTCGGCGCGGAACATCCGCTCGATCGAGCGCCGCTGGGTCGCGGCGAGTTCGTTGTCCGGAGGGAGCACGGCGCCGACCATACCGGCGCCCTGGAGCGTGGCGACGAGCGCCTGGATCGCTTCGCGCCCCGCCTGATCTTCCTCGGCGACGGGGAAGAGCTCGTGGGCGCGCGCCGTGATCCGGGAACGATGCTGTTCGATCACCGGGACGACCCGGGACGCGAGCGCTCGGTCGGTCCGCGCGGCCACGTAGAGCTCGAAGCCGGCCTGGAGCTCCGCCGACGTGAAGATGTCCCACATGGGGTAGAAGACCGCGCCGGCCGGGTCGGTCTCCCGCGCGGGATCCGCGCTCCAGCGGTCGTCGAAGCGCGCGCGGAGCCCGGCCAGCAGGTGGGAGAGGGCTTCCCCGAGAAGGTCGACCTTGGTCGGGAAGTGCTTGTAGAGCGCCCCCTGGCTGACGCCCGCGCGATCCGCGATTTCCGTCGTCTTCGCCCCCGCGTAGCCGAGCTCGATCAGCGCCTCGATCGTGGCTTCGAGCAGCCGCGCGCGGGTCCGTTGGCTGCGGGCCTGGGTCGGGGGGCGAGGGGACGCGCGGGTCGCTTCGGAGAAAGGCATGTGCGCCAAAGTACGCCCGAAAAAAGAAAGTGACAAGTCACTTTTTTCGCGCGGGCGTGCTATTTCGTCGCGGCGCCCGTCCGGAGACCTCTTTCTCATGTCCGCCTCGCCCCGAATCGAGGTCGCCGACCTCCGCTTCGACCCGATCCTGCACGCGTTCCTCCGGGAGGAGCTGCTGCCCGGCGCCGGGGTCGAGCCGGATCGCTTCTTCGCCGGGCTCTCCGAGGCGATCCACGCGCTCGGGCCCCGCAACCGCGCGCTCCTTCGGCGGCGCGATGCGCTCCAGGCCCGGATCGACGCGTGGCATCGCGACCGCGCGGGCCAGCCCCACGACGCCCCCGCCTATCGCGCCTTCCTCGAATCGATCGGCTACCTGGCGGACGCCGGCGAAGCCTTCGCGATCTCGACCGCGAACGTGGACGACGAGGTCGCGCGGATCCCCGCGCCCCAGCTCGTCGTGCCCGTCTCGAACGCGCGCTACGCGATCAACGCGGCGACCGCGCGATGGGGCTCCCTCTACGATGCGCTCTATGGCACCGACGCACTCGGTGACCGCCCGCCGTCGGGACCCTACGACGCCGCGCGCGGGGCGCGCGTGATCGCCTGGGCGCGCGCCTTCCTCGACGACGTCGTTCCGCTCGCCGGGGCTTCGTGGTCGGACGCCGAGGGCTTCGCGGTCGCGGACGGAGGGCTCCGCGTCGCCGTCCGGGACCGGAAGGGACCCGTCGGGCTCGCGGAGCCCGAGGGCTTCGTGGGCCACGTCGGTCGGCCGGATGCACCGACTTCGATCGTGCTGCTCCACCATGCGCTGCACGTCGAGATCAGGATCGACCCGGAGAGCGCGGTCGGTCGCGGCGATCCGGCGCGCGTGAGCGACGTCCTCCTCGAGTCGGCGACGACGACGATCATGGACTGCGAGGACTCGGTCGCGGCGGTCGACGCCGAGGACAAGGTCGCGTGCTATCGAAACTGGCTCGGTCTGGTGACGGGGCGGCTCACGACGGAGGTCGCGAAGGGGGACGGGACCTTCGTCCGCTCGATGGCGAGCGACCGCGAGATCGTCGGGCGTGACGGCTCGCCCGTGACGCTCCGCGGGCGCGCGCTGCTGCTCGTGCGGAACGTGGGCCACCTGATGACGACGCCCGCCGTCCTCGACCGGGACGGGAACGAGGTGCCCGAAGGCCTGCTCGACGCCTTCGTGACGGTACTCGCCGGGAAACGCGATCTCGACGGGGATCGCGTGAATTCGCCCGCCGGCTCGATCTACGTGGTGAAACCGAAGATGCACGGTCCGGAGGAGGTCGCCTTCGCGGACGAGACCTTCGCCCGGGTCGAGGAGGTGCTCGGCCTGCCGCGCGACACGG
>JBCCZJ010000245.1:0-7827 GCA_039187915.1 Myxococcota bacterium | reverse complement strand
CGGGAGCGGGGGCATCCTTGGCCGCAAGGCTGTCGACGAGCTGCCGGATCATACGAGCGCCTCCTGGCGATCCTCTGTCGCGTAGAGATAGCCGCTGCCGCAATAGGCGGTGATTCGCTCCTCTTCCATCATTGTGACCCGGTCACTCGCGCGGACCGCCGGGATGCCCTGGAACTGCTCAGCGAGGAGCGCGCCCGTACGCACGACGCGCGCAGACGCATCGACGCGACAGATCGCGATCGGAACGAGTCGCGTCGCGCTCACCGCATCATCGCTGATCGCGACGGACGAACTCGCGAGTTCGAACTCGAGGTAGCGAAGCTGAGACTCCGAGAGATCAATCCAGAGATCGACGATACGCCCGACGACGGTCTCGTCGGCGCCGACGAGGACCATCCCGCGCGGATCCGGCGAGCCTTCCGCGACGCGGAAGTCGTCCAGGATCCTCATGGGTCGCAGACGCGGGTCGCCTTCCGCTGTGGTCTCGGGCGTTTCAGGACGGATGGCGTAGGAGCCCGGGCCGACGCCTGCGGCCAGCGGATCGCCGATCGGCTCGATCGGCGCGCCGAGCCAAGGTGCCGTTGGCTCCGCGATCAATTCGCGATCGTCGCGCGAGTCTCCAGGCGCACGATACTCACTCCCGTCCTCGAAGCGGAAGACCTTCGCCGGCGGCATCGACGGGAATCCCTGGACGCGAATCGAGTCAGAGCGTTCGGAGACGAGCGGATAGCCCTCGCGCTTGTCCTCGCGCCGAATGTAGAGGAGGAGCCCGGCGAAGAACGCCCAGAACAGATAGATCATGATCTGTGCGACATCGATGTAGCCCGTGACGTCACCCGTGGTTTCCATGCTTTCCCTCGCTCAGCTCGGCAGATCGGCCAGGCCGATCCCGTCGCTTCGCCCTTCCGTCGCCGTCGCCCCGAACGGCCCTCGATTCTTCGCGCCCACCAGCGGCCCCAGCACGACGAGCGTCGCGAAGAGCAGGACGATCTCGACGTGGTAGACGACGCCATACCCGACGCCGTCGTCGGTCAGCGCGGGCCCGAGCAGGCCGCGCGCGGCCATCGAGCCCGACAGGTCGCGAAGCGCGCCGCCGAGGAAGACCCCGAGACCCGCCGCCGTCGCCTGGACGGCGCCCCAGGCACCGAGCGCCAGGCCGCGCCCCGCTTCGTCCTCGAAGCTCATGGCGGCGGTCAACGTCCCCACGCTGAAGAGCCCGCCACCGAATCCGATCAGCAGCGTGCCGATCCGGAACGCGACGACCGAGTCGAAGACGGCGGAGAAGATGACGGCGCCGAAGGCGGCGACGCCGATCAGGACGCCCGTCGAAGAGAGGCGATACAGGTCGACACCGCGCGCGCGGCGATGGGCGGCGACGCCGAACGCCAGCAGCATGCCGCCGGAGAGCAACGCGGTGAGCAGCGTGGTCGAGCCCACGGCCAGGCCGAGGATCTCGCCGCCGTACGGCTCGAGCAGGATGTCCTGCATCGTGAAGGCGAGCGTGCCGAGGGCGACGCCGAGCAGGAAGCGCAGCGATCGCTCGTGGCCCGAGAAGGTGGTCCAGGCGACGCGGAAGGAGGGACGCGGGCGGCGGACGGTGAACTCCTTGCGGCGCGGTTCCTGCTTCCAGAGCGCGACGCAGTTCAGGACCATCGTCACGACGGCAGTTCCCTGGATCACCTGCACGAGACGCACCTGGGAGAAGTCGTCGAGCAACCAGCCCAGCACGGAGGCGCTCGCGATCGATCCGAGCAGGAAGACCACGTAGAGCAAGGCGACCACCCTGGGGCGGACGCGCTCGGAGGCGAGGTCGGTCGCCAGGGCCAGGCCCGCGGTCTGCGTCGCGTGGAGTCCAGCGCCGACCAGCAGGAAGGCGAATCCCGCGGCGGCGGGCCCCATCCAGGGCGGCGGCGGGAGCTCGGTCTGACCGGAGAGCACGAGGATCGCGAAGGGCATGATCGCGAGGCCGCCGAACTGCAGCATCGTGCCCATCCAGATGAAGGGCACGCGACGCCAGCCGAGAGCGGAGCGGTGGGTGTCGGATCGGAAGCCCACGAGCGCGCGGAGCGGCGCGAACACGATCGGGATCGAGACCATGACGGAGACGAGCCAGACCGGCAGGCCGAGCTCGACGACCATGACCCGGTTCAGCGTGCCGTTGATCAGCACGATCGCCATCGCGACCGAGACCTGGAAGAGCGAGAGGCGGAGCAGTCGCGCGAGCGGGAGATCGACGGTCGCGGCATCCGCAAAGGGAAGCAGCCGGGCGCCGAGCGCCACCCATCGGTTCACGGTCGTGGACGCACTCGGGTTCAAAGTCGCGTGATCTCCAGGGCCTGCGAGATGTAGAAGCGCGTCGCCACTCGGTCCGTGCGCCCCGACTCCCACTCCTGAAGCGCCTCGCTCTTGAAGAGACGATCGAGGATCTCCGTATCGCGAATCGGCACGATCGCCGGAGAACGATCCGACCGCGGGAAGACCTGACCGACGGCGTGCATGACCGCGAGGGGCACCGTGAAGGGTGCGAAGGTGAAGAGGACCGAGTGATCCGCGAAGCCGGCGAGACGTTCGATCATCCGCGTCATATCGTCGGGCTCGTAGTGGATCAGCGAGTCCATCGCGACGACGTAGTCGAACATGCCGAGCGCCGGATCGAGCATGTCGCCCACCCGGAACTCGATCGATCCCCCGCCATCCGTGACCTCGACGCGCTCCCGCGCGAGCTCGACCAGGGTGGGCGAGAGATCGACGGCGACGACCTCAGCGCCGCGTTCCGCGGCGTCCGTCGCGAGCGCCCCCGTGCCGCAGCCGGCGTCGAGGATGCGTGCGCCGGACAGATCCTCCGGCAGATACGACATCAGCGTCGCCCGCATCTGGTCTCGCCCGGCCCGCACGGTCTCGCGAATGCGGCTCACGGAGGCCGACGACGTCAAGCGCGCCCAGGTCTCCGCGGCGGTCCGGTCGAAATACTCTTCGAGTTCTGCTCGTCTTCGTTCATAGGTCATGATGGACATCAGTCGAACCCCAACAGATCGAATAGATCGCGGTCCTTCATCGGTTCCGCGACCTGAGGATTGGATCCCGCCCACAGCGCGTCGGCGAGCTTGAGGTACTCGTTCTGGACCGCCTCGACTTCCGGTGTCGGCTCGAACTCGAAGAGCACCGACTTGTTGAGGCGGCTGCGGCGAATCGCGTCCAGGTCGGGGAAACGACCGATCACGCTCAAGCCGACTTCCTTGTTGTACTTGTCGATCTCGTCGGTATCCGCGCTGCGATTGGCGACGACGCCACCGATCCGCACGCGGTAGTTCTTCGCCTTCGCCTTGATCGCGGAAACGATCCGGTTCATGGCGAAGATCGAGTCGAAGTCGTTCGCGGTCACGATCAGCGCCTGGTCGGCGTGCTGGAGCGGGGCCGCGAAGCCGCCGCAGACCACGTCTCCGAGCACGTCGAAGATCACGACGTCCGTCTCTTCGAGCAGGTGGTGTTCCTTCAGGAGCTTGACCGTCTGGCCGACGACGTAGCCCCCGCAGCCCGTACCCGCCGGCGGACCGCCCGCCTCGACGCACAGCACGCCGTTGTAGCCCTCGTAGACGTAGTCCTCGGGCTGGAGTTCCTCGGAGTGGAAGTCCACGGACTCGAGGATGTCGATCACGGTCGGCACGAGCGTCTTCGTCAGGGTGAAGGTCGAGTCGTGCTTCGGGTCGCAGCCGATCTGCAGGACCCGCTTGCCCTGCTTCGAGAAGGCCGCGGAGAGGTTCGACGACGTCGTGCTCTTGCCGATGCCGCCCTTGCCGTAGACCGCGAACACCTTCGCGCCCTCGATCTGCAGCTTCGGGTCCATCGTCACCTGGACGCTGCCCTCTCCGTCTCCGCGATCGATCCGATCGATGATGGTCATGCTGCCTCCACTCCTGTATGGATTCCTTCGAGGTTGTCTTCGAGGGCGCTCTCGGCGGCGCGCAGCGCCTCGAGCGTCTCGTCGTCGGGCGACCAGTAGTTGCGCTCCTGCGCCTCGAGAAGGCGACTGGCCATGCCGGTCGACGCCACCGGGTTCAGTTCTGCCAGGCGCTTGCGCATCTCTTCATCGAGCAGGAACGTGTTCGCGATCCGCTCGTAGACCCACTCGTCGACCTGGCCCGTGGTCGCGGACCAGCCGAGGGTGTTCGTGACGTGGCTCTCGAGCTCGCGGACGCCTTCGTAGCCGTGCTCGAGCATGCCCTCGAACCACTTCGGATTGAGGACGCGGGCGCGCGCTTCGAGCGCGACCTGCTCCTGCAGCGTCCGCACCTCTGCGCCGCCCTGGGTCTGGTCGCCGATGTAGACGGATGCCCGCTTGCCGGACGCGCGGGAGATCGCGCGGCTCACGCCGCCCAGATTGTCGAAGTAGATGTCGACGCTCGTCACGCCGAGCTCGACGGAGTCGAGATTCTGGTAGGCGAGATCCACACCGGCGAGCGCGCGTTCGAGGAGCTCCGGACGCGCCGTCGGCTCGCCGTCGCAGCCGTAGGCGAAGCTCTTGCGCCGCTGGAAGGCTTCCGCCAGCTCGTCCTCGTCGTTCCAGCACTCGTCCTGGACGAGGGCGCTCACGTGCGCACCGGACGCCCCGACCGCGTTCGAGAAGACCCGCAGAGCGGCCTCCTCGATCGAGACCCCGTGGCGTTCGACGTCCGCGAGGGCGTGTTTCCGGACGAAGTTCCGGTCCACCGGCTCGTCGGCGACGGCCGCGAGCTTCGCAGCCTCCGCGAGCATGCGGACCTGGATCGGGAAGAGATCGCGGAAGATGCCCGAAAGCGTCATCACGACGTCGATCCGGGGTCGCCCGAGCTCCTCCTGGGGGATCAGCTCGGCCCCGCACACGCGTCCGTAGCTGTCGAGGCGCGGCCGCGCGCCGAGCAGCGCCAGCGCCTGCGCGATGGACGCGCCCTCGGTCTTCAGGTTGTCGCTGCCCCACAGAACGAGCGCGACCGATTCGGGATCGTCGTGGCCATCGGCTCGGTAGCGGTCGAGCAGACGATCCGCGAGGTGGGTGCCCTGGTGGAGCGCGAAGCGGGAAGGCAGCCGGAAGGGATCGAAGCCGTGCACGTTCCGACCGGTCGGCAGGATGTCGACCGTCCGAACCAGATCGCCGCTCGGGGCCGGGCGCACGAATCGCCCGTCGAGCGCTCGCAGCAAGGCGGGGATCTCGTGGTCCTCGGAGAGCAGACGATTCGCTTCGACCAGCTTCGCGAGGGGCTCGCTCTCGGCGTCGCACCCCGCCGCCTCCGCGGATCGCACCACGTGCTCGAGCGTCGCGCCGCCCGCGACCTCGGTCAGCACCGACTCGGGAAGCGAATCGAGGCCCAGCCCGCGGGCCGCCACGCCGAGGAGTCCCAACCGCTGCTCGGCGTTCGGCGGCTGGCCGACGACGTGCAGCCCGACGGGAATCAGCGTCTCCTCCAGCTCTTCCAGGCTGCGGGTGATCTCGAGCACGCGCTCCGCCGGCTCCGCGAAGCCCGTCTCGGACGCATCCACGAGATCGAGGGCCTGCGCCTGGTCGCGGATGAGCGCGAGCAAGGCCCCGCCCTCCTCGGGGTCTTTCGCCTGCTGGGGCGAGAGGCTGCGCCAGCGGGCGATCGAATCCTTCAGCTCCGAGAGACCGCGATAGAGACCGGCCTCTTCGATCGGCGGGGTCAGGTAGCTGATCAGGGTCGCGGCGGAGCGGCGTCGCGCGATGACGCCTTCCGACGGGTTGTTGGCCGTGTAGAGGTAGAAGTTCGGGACGTCGCCGATCAGACGGTCGGGCCAGCAGGTCTCCGAGAGACCGACCTGCTTGCCGGGCATGAACTCGAGGGAACCGTGGGTCCCGTAGTGGAGCAGCGCGTCCGCGCCGAAATCGTCGCGGAGGTAACGGTAGAACGCGGAGAAGGCGTGCGTCGGTGCGAGACCCTTCTCGAAGAGCATGCGCATCGGGTCGCCGTCGTATCCCGACCCCGGCTGGACGACCACGCAGACGTTTCCGAAGCGCGCCCCGAGCACGAAGATCGACTGGCTGTCCGTGAGGTCGCGCCCCGGCGCGGCGCCCCACTCCGCCTCGATCTCGTCGAGGTAGGGCTCTTCCATCACGTACTGATCGACCGGGATCTTCGCCTGGACGTTCGCGTGGGTCCCGAGCTGGCGGGCGTTGCCCTCCGTGATGCACTCGCGGAGCGCGTCGACGGACACCGGAACCTCGACCGTGTAGCCGTCGTCGCGCAGGGCCACGAGCGTGTTGTACAGGGACTCGAAGACCGAGAGGTGCATCGCCGTACCGGTGTTTCCGGCGTTCGGCGGGAAGTTGAAGAGCACGATGCCGAGCTTGCGATCGGCGTGAGTGCCGTGGCGGAGGGAGACCAGCGCATCGACGCGGTGGGCCAAGCGCTCGGCACGCTCCTCGTGGGCGACCATGTCCTGGGCGCCGTCGACGTCGCGCAGCGCCTGACGCGGGGCATCGGAGTGTCCACCGAAGACGATCGGTCCGGTCGCGCCATCGAGCTCGGGAATGGCGACCATCATGGTCGTCTCGATCGGAGAGAGACCGGCGTCCGAAGCCGCCCAGCCCTCGAGGCTCTCGAATTCGACGGCCTGCGCCGCGAGATAGGGCACGTCGAGGCGCGACAGGATCTCCTCCGCTGCGGTGGGATCCGAGTAGGCCGGCCCGCCGATCAGCGAGAAGCCGGTCAGCGACACGACGGCGTCGACGCAGGCCCGATCCCCGTCGAGGAAGTAACGCTCGATCGCGGGGCGCGCGTCGAGTCCGGACGAGAAGGCCGGCAGGACGCGGAGCCCCCGCGCTTCGAGGGCGCGGATCACGCCCTCGTAGTGGGCCGTGTTGCGCGCGAGCACGTACGAGCGCATGAGCAGGAGCCCGACCGTCGCGCGCCGCCTGGCCCGCGCCTTCGGCAGGGCGCTCGGTGCCTCGACGATTCGATCCGGCAGATCCGGATGGAAGAGGCCGACCGACGGATACTCGACCGGCATCGAGACCGGGAGCCCGCCGCGCAGCCCCTTCCGCGGGCCCTTGGCGTAGCGGTCGATCAGGAACGTGATCATGTGCTCGACGTTCTCTTCCGAACCCGCCAGCCAATACTGCATGGTCAAGAGATAGGCGCGCAGGTCCTGCGCCGTCCCGGGCACGAAGCGCAGCAGCTGAGGGATCCGCCGCAGCATCGCCGCCTGCTTGGCGCCCGCCGATCGCGGCGGCCCGGCGGCGTCGTCGTCCTTCTTGTTGCGGCGCGCGAAGTTCTTGATGCGCGAAAGCAGGCTGCTGTCGTCGCCGTTGATCCGGAAGCGGCCCATCCGCGTCAGCTGGACGACTTCCTGGGCGGACATGCAGCCGATCATCGCGTCGCAGTCGTCGGCACGACGCTCGAGCCACGGCAGGATCGCCTGGATGTGATCCTCCATGAAGAGCATGTGGGTCACGATGATGTCCGCGCGCTCGATGTCCGCGCGACAGGCTTCGAGCGCGGCCGGGTGATCCTGCCACTCGGTCGCGACGTGGAAGCCGAGCTCGAGGCCGGGAAGACGCTTTCGCAGCGACGCGCGCGCCCGCGCGAAGCCGGTCGCGAGATGGGCGTCGAGCGTCACCACGGCGACGCGGATCGGAATCGATTTATCGACCGAAGTGCGCTTTCGCATCGTAGAGCGTCTCCACCGTGATCGAAGAAAGCCCGCGCTCGCGCGCGAACCGTTCCGTGTTCCGTTGGGCCTTGCCGCGCACGAAGAACGGGATCTTCTTCAGCTCGTTGCGTGCATCCGGCGTCCAGAGATCTGCGGCGGCCTCCTCGACCGGGCTGTCGATCGTCG
>JBCCZJ010000244.1:0-7828 GCA_039187915.1 Myxococcota bacterium | reverse complement strand
GAGGTCCCGCTGGAGGTCGGCCCCGTTCTGGCCGGCCGCGATCGTGAGGATGATCTCCTCGGCGCCCCGGGTGAGCGGTCGTCCCGCGTCGAAGTGGGCCCGGGCCTGCGCGTGCGCGCGTGTCGCGAGCCACGCGCTCCCGCCGAGGCCGCCGACGATCGAGAGGATCCGCGCGCGTCGCCGTGTCGTCGACATCGCTTCCTTCCTCGCCGCGCGCAGGCCGAGCGCGCCGACCTGGTCGCCGAACTGCAGCGCGATCCAGTCGCGCAGGCGCGAGGCCGTGTCGTCCCCGGTCGCCGGGGCGAGCCGTCGGAGCAGCGCGCCGAGCACGCGCTCGATCGCGAGCAGGACCTCGGGCTCCGCTTCGTCGCGGTGGGCCGCGATCAACTCGAGCAGCGAGGCGGCGTCCGCGCGGCCGGTCCGGACCATAGCCCACTGATGGCCGACCCATCCGATCCGCTCGGTCGGCGCGAGCGAAGCCGCGTGGGGGAGGAGGGCGGCCGTCCCCTCGGCGCCGTGGTCGATGCGGAAGAAGCCGGCCTCATCGGCGTTCGCGTAGAGCCAGTCCGCCGCTTCGGCCGCGTGGGCCCGCTTGCGGGAGAGCACGGTCCGTTCGAGGCGTTGCCTGCGCCCGCGCCCGGCGCGCCCGATCCACGGCACGGTCCAGGCGGGCTCGTCCGCCCAGGCCTTCCGCGGCAGCAGGCCGAAGCGCGACTGCTCGATCGCGAGCCGGCCGTCGCGCCGGGTCGTCGCACGCAGGACCGGGTAGCCCGTGCGCCGGGTCCAGGGGCCGACGATCCGGCCGACCGGGACGCCGGACGCGGCCTCGAGGGCGCTCCACAGATCGGCGGCCACGGCCGCGCCCTCGCGGTGGGCCCGGATGTAGCGGCGCACGCCGTCGCGGAAGACGCGCCGCCCGAGATAGCGCTCGAGCATCCGCAGGACCGCGGCGCCCTTCGTATAGGTGATCGCGTCGAAGTTCTCGCTGGCCTCCTCGGCGGTCTTCACCGGCGGCGCGATCGGGTGGCTGCTCGGGAGCGCGTCCAGCTCGAGCGCGGTCTCGCGGCGGTTCACGAATTCGTGCCAGATCGACCACTCGGGCTTCCAGTCGTCGACGATCGCGTAGGCCATCCAGGTCGCGAACGACTCGTTCAGCCAGAGATCGTTCCACCAGGCCATCGTGACCAGGTTCCCGAACCACATGTGCGCGAGCTCGTGGGCGACGGTCTCCGCCGCCCGCAGGCGATCCTCCGCGCTCGCGGTCTTCTCGTCGAGCAGGAGCACCGAGTCGCGGAAGAAGACCGCGCCCGCGTTCTCCATCGCGCCGAAGGCGAAGTCGGGAATCGCCAGCAGGTCGAGCTTCGCGTAGGGGTGGCGCATGCCGAACCACTTCTCGAGCCGGACCAGGCTCTCGACGGCGGCCTCGTGGGCGAAGCGGCCCTGGCGACGGCCGCCCGGCAGCGTGACGACGCGGATCGGGGTCTCGCCGGCATGCGCGACCCGCGAGACCTCGAAGGGGCCGACCGCGATCGCGACGAGGTAGACCGAGAGCGGCGGCGTCTCCTCGAAGCGCCAGGTGCGAACGCCGTCGCGTGCCCGGCCCCGTGACGCGACGGGCGCGTTCGACAGGACGAACTGGTCTTCCGGGGCGGTCACCTCGATCGTGTAGCGGGCCTTCGTTCCCGGCTCGTCGAGGCACGGAAAGAAGCGTCGCGCGTCGGTCGGGCAGAGCTGCGTGGCCAAGTAGCGCGTCTTCGGATCGCTGCCGCGGTAGAGCCCGCGCAGGTCGTCGCGGACGCGGCCGGCAAAGGACAGGGAGAGCGCGAAGGCCCCGGCCGGCAGGCGGGCGTCGAATCGCAGCACGACCGTCTCGCACTCGGGGTGGGGCTCGACGCGGGCCGCGATCTCCCGATCGCCGACCTGCGCGCGGACGCCCTGCACGTCGAGCTCGACCGCATGCAGCTCGAGCCAGGTCGTCGCCTCGTCGAGGACGAAGGCGTACCGCGCGCGGCCCCGGAAGCGCCGCTTCGCCGGATCGAGATCGAAGGCGAGGGCGATGCGCTCGGCGCGCAGCGTCTCCGGGAGTCGGATCGTGTTGCGCTTCTTCCGGCGCGCGTTCGGTCGCGGCGTGTTTCGCGAGTCCAAGGCTGTCCCGTGCTGGTCGAGCGACTCCGGGGGGAGTGCGGAGGATGCCACAGAAGCCCGGTCGGGGACCGCGCCCGCATCGCGGGCGCGCGTGACGTCAACGCCGCGCGACGTCGAGCAGCGCGCGAAGCCAGGCGAGGTGTTCCCGGAGACGGGCGCGCAGCCCGCCGATTCCGCCGGCCGCCGGGAGACCGAGCGCGTCGAGGCCGTGGCGCTCCGCGAGCCAGAGCGAGCGCGGCAGGTGGAAGGCCTGGCTGACGAGGACGATCGGGCGGTCCTCGGGCGACCGAGCGAGGAACGCCAGGGTCCGGATCGTCCGCTCGCCGTCGGGATCGAGGTCGATCGCGTCCGCGGGCACGTTGGCCGCGATCAGCTGTTCGCGCAGGGCGTCGGTCTCCCCGAGCCGTCCGTGGCCGCTCGCGAGGATCCGCGCGCGGCGGCCTTCGCCGCGGGCGGCCAGCACGTGATAGGCCGCGGCGCCGGCGGCGACCCGCGCCGTGAAGAGCCGATTGGGTCGGCCCGCGCGGTTGCGCACGTGGCAGCCGAGCACGACGATCCGCGCCCGATCGGGCAGCGCGTCGAGAGACCGGATCACGCGCGCGGTGAGGGTGTGCCGGCGGCGAAGCGCGAGCGGCAGGGCCAGCGGCAGGAGCACGAAGAGGAGGATCGGGAGGGCGACGGTCAACGCAGGTCTCGCGCGAAGCGGCGGATCGGCCGAAGAGGGAGAAGGGCCCGCGCGATTTCGGCGCGCGTCCGGCGGCAAGGGTATGTTCCGGGCGGGCGGCGCGCCGCTCGGCGCGCGTTCTGGGGGAACCATGGCCGACGCATCCGCTTCACGTGAACAGTGGCAGACGAGGTGGGGCTTCCTGCTGGCGGCCGTCGGCTCGGCCGTCGGGCTCGGCAACATGTGGCGCTTCTCGTATCTCGCCGCGGAGAAGGGAGGCGCTGGCTTCGTCGGGCTCTACCTGCTCTTCACGCTCCTGCTCGGGCTGCCGGTCATGCTGGCGGAGCTCACGATCGGACGCGGCGCGCGCAAGGGGCCGATCTCGGCCCTCGCTCATTTCGGGGGGCCGGCGTGGCGCTGGCTAGGCGCGATCTTCGTCGCGGCGGGCTTCCTGATCCTGTCCTACTACGGCGTGATTGGCGGCTGGACCGTCCGCTACGCCTTCGAAGCCTTCTTCGTCGGATTCGCCGACGACGCCGGCGCCCACTTCGGCGCCGTCTCGGAGGGCCACGGCAGCCTCGCGATGCAGATCCTGTTCATGATCGTCACGATCACGGTCGTCTCGGGCGGGATCGGCGGCGGGATCGAGCGCGTGGCGAAGATCGCGATGCCCGGTCTCTTCCTGATCATGCTGGGCATCGTGCTCTACGCGGCGACCCTCGACGGCGCCGGCGCCGGCTACGCGTACTACCTGAACTTCGATCTCGAGAAGGCGCTGGCCCTCGACGTGATCGTCGCCGCGGCCGGGCAGGCCTTCTTCAGTCTCAGTCTGGGGATGGGCGCGATCCTGACCTTCGCGAGCTACCTCCCGCGCGACAGCAACCTCGCGCGGGAGACCGTCGTGATCTCCTTCGCGGATTTCGGCGTCGCGTTCGTGGCCGGGCTCATGGTCTTCCCGCTGATCTTCGCCCTCGGCATGCAGAGCGAGATCGAGGGCGGCACGATCGGCGCGCTCTTCGTGGCGCTCCCCAAGGCCTTCGCTTCGATGGGGGCGATCGGCCGGGTCGTCGGCGGCGCCTTCTTCGTGGCGCTCGTGGTCGGCGCGCTCACGAGCGCGATCTCGCTGCTCGAGGTCGTCGTCTCGGCGGCGATGGATGCCTTCGGATGGGAGCGGCGGCGCGCCGCGCTCCTCGGCGGGGCGGCCGTGACCCTCTGCGGCGTGGCCTCCGCCTACGACATCGCGATCCTGGACCTGGCGGACAGCGTCGCCACGAATCTCTTTCTCGTGGGCGGCGGTCTCGCGATCGCGCTCTTCGTCGGCTGGGTCATGGAAGATCCCGTCGCGGTGGCGAGCGAGGGCGGCGAACGGTCCGTCGCGTACGACGTCTGGCGGATCCTGTTGCGCTTCGTCGTGCCGATCGCCCTCGTCTTCATCCTCTGGAACTCGCTGCCGGAGACCTGGGACAAGGTGGTCGGCGCTCTCGGCGGCTAGCCGGGTAGGTCCGCGATCGGGTCGGCGCTCTCGGCGGCTAGCCGGGTAGGTCCGCGATCGGGTCGGCGCTACGCTCCGCGCGCAACGAGCACCAGGAGCGCACCATGCCCAGCATCTTCACGCAGATCATGAACGGCGACATGCCCGGTCACATCGTCTGGAGCGACGACGTGTGCATGGCCTTCCTGACGATCGCGCCGCTCAAGCCCGGGCATACGCTGGTCGTCCCGCGCGCCGAGGTCGATGCCTGGACGGATCTCGAGCCCGACGTGATGCAGCACCTGACCGGCGTCGCGCACTCGGTCGGGCGCGCGCTCGACAAGGCCTACTCGCCCGAGAAGGTCGGGCTCACCATCCTCGGCCTCGAAGTCCGTCACGTCCATCTCCACGTGTCCTGCATCTGGAAGCCCACGGACCTCGACTTCGGGAACGCGAACGCGAACGCGTCGCCCGAGTCGATCGCCGAGGCGGCGGAGACGGTGCGCGGCGCGCTGCGCGAGCTCGGTTTCGGGGAGCACGTCGTCGACGCGGCCGGCTGAGCGCGGCGCCTACGAGGATGGGCTCGGTGCGGCCTTGCGTTGCGGACTTCGCGGGCAGGCGTCTAGGCTGGGGCGATGGCGCGCCCGATCTCCTGAATCGGCGCCGCCGCGGGCGCATGGGCACCCCGGGCGGTCGGGTCGCCCCGAGGAGACGGGCATGCGACACGCGAAGCGACGGTTCGTGAACGGAGTGCTGTCGGCCGGGCTGGCGGCCGCGATCCTGGCGGGCTCGGCGGGTCTCGCCGGAGCGCAATTGCCCGGCGGCGTGATTCCGGGCGTGGCCCCGGATCCGGGTCTCGCTCTGCCCAACTGGGACGCGGACGAGCTGCAGGGTTCGACGGTGCAGAAGCGGGACATCGTGAAGGCGTACCAACAGGCCATCGAACAGCTCGAGGACGGTCGCTGCCGAGACGCCCTCAGCAAGTTCGACTACGTGCTCGAGTTCGTGGACGACGATCCGAACGTCTACTACGCCGCGGCGACGGCTGCGCGGTGTGCGCGTTCGTTCCGATCGGCCATGGGGTTGTACGAGAGCACGATCGAGTTCGATCCGGCCCGCTGGGAGGCCTACCGCGGTCTCGGCATTTCGTATCTGGCCCTCGGTGACCTCGAGGGCGCGACGGATACGCTGGGCGAGCTCGATCTCGCGAAGGCCGAATGCGCCGACGCGTGTGCACCCGAACTCGAGTCGGCCTACGCGGCGCTGCGGAAGGTCCTGGAAAAGGCGGAGCAGATCCTGGGCAGGAACTGATCGGCGGGGGGGACGCGTGGCGGGCGGGCGCGGCGCGCAGTCGTTTCCGATCGGCCGCCCGGATCACGTCGGCCCGACGAACGCAGGAAAGCCGAGGTCACGGGCGACGTCGCTTGACACCTCCGCGCCGCGGCGTCTACGTACTCGGTAGGGCGCGCGTCGGCGCCCGGGGCGGAACGCGCCCCTGGCTCCGGGTTGCGCCGACGGGGGCCCGTTCGTGCCGCCATGCTCGCGGTCGTCTTCGCCCATGCGACGACCGAAGCCGGGAGACTCCCATGCACTCGCTGTCCCGATCCGACCGAAGCCCTCTCCACCGACGCGCCGAGAGGCCGCGCGTCGTCCGCTTCGCGACCGCTTTCGACCTCGCCGTCGGCTTCGTCGCGCTGCTCACCGTCGGCCTCGCGGTGTCGCCTGCCCTCGCCGACTGGAGCGAAGACTTCGACGGGGCCTTCGATCAGGCCTGGACCTTCGTGGCCCTCGACGACGTCGGAGATCCACCGAGCACGGGCTTCTCGACCTTCTCCCGCATCGAAGCGGGCGTCGACGACCATCTGCGGATCGCGCACTCGACGACGGCCTTCGCCGACGGCGGCGGCGGCGCGACGGACGGCTTCGGCTTCGTGTCGGAGCTCTTCTTCGACGTCGCGATGTCCGCCGAGCTGAACGCGGCGCCCGCCGACGGGCAACAGAGCGTGCTCGGCGTCCTCGCCCGCGGCAGTCTGCTGTCCGGGACGGCCTACGTGGCGGGCGTGAGCTTCGCCGACGACCTCTTCGTGATCGCGCGCAACGACAACACGGTGGACTTCCTCGTGCCGCTCGCCACGGACCCGGGCCTCGGCCTCGATCCGAACGCGAACTACGTCGTGCTGTTCTGGCTCGACGGGGCTTCCCTGAACGCGGCGTTGGTCGATGCCGCGACTTCGGAGGTCCTGTCGAACCTCTCGGCCACCGACTTCAACTATGCGAGCGGCGTCTCGGGCGTGCTCGTCCAGACGGCCTACGACGTCTTCGACGTGCCGGTCGGGCCGATCGTGGGGACCTTCGACAACGTGCGCGCCGTGCCGGAGCCCCGCTTCGCGATCGGGCTCGCGGCGGCCTGCGCCGGCTTCGCGGGATCGGTTCGCGCGCGCCGGCGCGGCTGGATCTAGATCCCGAAATGGTCCCGGATCGTCTTCAGCGAGAGGCGATCCGACAGGAAGCGCTTGCCCAGGCCGACGAGGAGCGCCTCTCGCCCGACCGGATAGCGGAGCTTCGGTTTGCGCGCGGAGAGCGCGTGTTCCACCGCGTCGGCGACGACGACGGGCTTCGGGCTCTTCGGGAGCGACTCCCGGATCGTCTTCTCCGACGCGGCCACCCGCGTCGCGTAGGGCGAATCGGGATCGCGCTCGCCCCAGTCCATGACGTCGTTGAAGCGCGTGTCGATGTCGCCAGGCTCGATCAGGGAGACGTGCAGGTCGTAGGGATCGACCTCGTTCGCGAGGCCGAAGGCGAGGCTCTCGATCGCGGCCTTGGACGCGGAATAATGGGTCTGGAAGGGGATGGGCGCGCGGCCGGCCAGGGACCCCACGAGCAGGATCCGGCCCGCGTTGCGCGCGCGCATCCGGGCGAGCACCGGCGTCAGCACGCGGAGCACGCCGAAGAAATTCGTCTCGAACTGCGATCGAGCGCGGGCGAGGCTCGTCTCCTCGACGGACCCGTAGATCCCGAAACCCGCGTTGAGAACGACGCCGTCGAGGCAGTCGACCCGCGCGTGGATCGCCTCGAGCCCGGCCGCGACCGAGGCGTCCTCGCAGACGTCCATGGCGACCCATTCGATCCCGTCGGCGTCGGGCCGCGGCTTGCGGCTCGTGCCGAAGACGCGCCAGCCGCGGGCCGCCATGCGCTCCGCCATGGCGGCGCCGAGGCCCGAGGACGCGCCCGTCACGAGGACGCTCTGCTGGTCGGGCATGTGGCTCCCCTCAGTCCGCCTGCCGCAGGTTCCGGCGCATCAGCAGGGGCAGGATGATCGGCCAGGCGAAGATCAGCGGGTGACGTCGCTGGCGCTCGGTCAGCTCGATATCGTGCCCGGCGTGGCGCTCGAGCTTCCAGAGCACGTAGGGTACCCAATCCCCGAACGTGAACGCTGTCTTGAGGAGCCGGACCAGCGCGAGACTCCGACCCGCCGCCCGTCGAGCCCGCCAGGACAGGCGCAGACGACGGAGTCGATCCGGCGCGACCATGACCGAGAAAGAACGCGG
>JBCCZJ010000243.1:0-7834 GCA_039187915.1 Myxococcota bacterium | reverse complement strand
GACCACTTGCGCGGTGACCTCGCTCTGGCGGACGCTCGGGCGGGACATCCGCTCGTCGCTCGAGGCCGTCTCCCTGGCCGACCTCTGCGCGGGCGCGCTGGACGCCCACGACCCGACCGCACCCGTCGCTCTCCCGACCCTCTCCAGCCAGGCTGCCCTCTAGGCACGCCGACCGGAAGACCGGAGGACAAGACCATGGTCAATCTCGCACTCACCGATGCCGCCGCCGAGAAGGCGAAGCGCCTGCTCGCCTCCAGCCCCGAGGATCACACCGCCCTGCGCGTCGCCGTCAAGAACGGCGGCTGCAGCGGCATGCGCTACGAGCTGATCTTCGACGGCGAACGCCGCGACGACGACGACGAGCTCGACTTCCAGGGCCTGAAGGTCTGGGTCGACGCCGAGAGCGCGACCTTCCTCGAAGGCATCACGATCGACTTCTCGGACAATCTGAACGACGCGGGCTTCAAGATCGACAATCCCGCCGCCGAGGAAACCTGCGGCTGCGGCGAGTCGTTCAAGCTCTGACGCGCCGAACCGCTAGGGCAGCTCGCTCGCGGTCTTGATCACCTTCGAGACGAGCCCGTAGTCCTTCGCCTCCTCGGCGTTCATCCAGAAGTTGCGGTCGCTGTCCTTGGTGACCTTGTCGACGTCCTGTCCAGTCTCGTTCGCGATCAGGTTGTTGAGCCGCTCGCGGACCTTGAGGATCTCCTCGGCCTCGATCCGGATGTCGGTCGCCTGACCGCCCGCACCGCCGCTCGGCTGATGGAGCAGGAAGCGCGTGTGCGGCAGCGAGAAGCGCCGCTCGCGCGGCGCGCCGAAGAGGATCGGAACGGCGATCGAGGCGCACCATCCCGCGCCGATCGTGATCACCTCCGACTCGATGAAGCGGAGCATGTCGTGGATCGCGAAGCCCGAGTCCACGTGGCCGCCCTGGGAGGTGACCATCACCCGGATCGGATCGTGGCTGTCCGCATCGAGGATCAGGAGCTGCCCCATCACCTTCTCGGCCAGCTTCTGGTCGACGGGCCCGTTCACCAACACGGTCCGCGTCTTGAGCATGCGCATTCCGAGACCGACCTCGGCCTCCTCTTTCGAGTCGCCCTCGTCGCCCAGAAGAAGATCCTTCGAACCGTCGATGCGTCGCATCGCGCTTGCCCCCTCGCCCGCGCGCGCCCTGGCGCGCCGTCCGACCGGAAGAAGACCGATCGCGCCGAGTCCCTCGGCGAGCCGGACGGTAGCAGGCACGCGAGGCACCGGCGCGAGGCCCGGTCACTCGGGAGGATCGCTCGCGACCCGCAGGCTGATCAAGTCGAGATGGTCGAGGCGGCCGGGCGCGTCCTCCCCGTCCGCGACGACTTCGTAGATCGTGAGCCCCCGTTCATCCAGGGAGAGCTGCACGTGCTCCTCGTACTGGACGGGGATCCGGACGGGGTTCACGCCCGGCTCCGTCGGTGCATCGGGGTTCCAGTACGCGACGATCCGCTCGTCACAGCCGCGAACCCACCACGCGACGCCCGCCGCACTCCCGCGCAGGTAGGTCAGATCCCGGGAACCCACGGGCGCCGATCGACGGGACGTCGTCGGATCGGGATCCGTCAGATCCTCTACGTAGACCGATCGCGAGCTGGGCCCGCCCGAACAGACCACGTCGACGCCGATCCCCCCGGTTCCGGTCCACACCACGTACCGCCCGAAG
The DNA here is from genome assembly GCA_039187915.1 of Myxococcota bacterium. Lineage (GTDB taxonomy): Bacteria > Myxococcota_A > UBA9160 > UBA9160 > UBA4427 > UBA4427. The sequence continues at coordinate 6,138 of JBCCZJ010000243.1, read as the reverse complement.
AGCTTCGGCTGGCGCTCCGGCGCCGCCGAGATCGTCGGACTTCCCTCGATTCGCCGCGGCGTCTCGAGCGGGTGCAGCCGGTCGAAGGCGCGCAGCGCCGCATCCGGATCGCGGTAGAGCACGAAGCGCCCGGAAGCCGCGTGCAACCCGGCGCCTTGGATCCGGCGCGGATTCTCACCCGGCTCGATCGGCTGGGTGGCATCGAAGACGAAGACCTCGCCGCGGTCCTGCCAGGCCGACAGCGCGCCTTCCCCGCGAAGGCGTACGCCGAGACGGGACCCCGTCTCGGAGAGGTCGGCGAGGACTTCGACGTGCGCCGTGTCGAAGGGGGCGACCAGCGCGTAGACGTGCGCGCGATCCCGCCAGACGAGCCGCTCCTCGGAAAACACGAACTCCGGGAAGCCGTTCTCGAAGGCGCCGAGATCGATCGCTTCGCTCGCCGGTCGCGTCACGTCCCCGAGCGCGATCCTGAATCGCTCGTCCTCCCGCGACTCGAGCCAGGCGACCCACGGCCCGGCCACGCGGTGCTCCGAAACGTCGAGAGGACGACCGAAATCGGGGCGCCATTCCTCGGGCCCGCCGTCGGGCGATTCGAGGTCGTCGGAAGACGCGACGCGGAACGCGTCCCCCTCGCCTTCGGACCAGGGCTCGATCCAGATCGCGTGCGCCGGACCGAGCGCGATCACGCCCGTGCTGCCGGGCACCACACGTCGCCGACGCGGACGCCCGCGCTCGATGGCAGCGCGCGTCGTGAGCTCGACGACCCGCTCGTCCGCGACGCGATACGCGATCGCGACGAGCTCCCCTTCGGCCTGGAAGGCGGGCTGGAATCGGGTGGAGCCCGAAGGCACGGGCCGGGAGGCCTGGCCCGACCCGGCGGAACGCTCCTCGAGCAGGCGCTGCCGGCGACGCTCTTCGAGCTCGTCGAGGAACTGCTCCCGAGCCTCCTCGGTGCAGGCCGCGGTGAGAAGCGAAGTCAGCGCGAGCAGCATGGAGAGCCATCGCGCCGATCGTTCGCGTGCGCGCCGTTCCCGGCGCGCGGTGGGTTCTGGCGGAACGCCCGCCCGGTTGCAGGACGGGTGGGCACGTCCTTCGGAGGCGGGCTGCTGATCTGGCGTATTCGATTGCTTCATGGTTGTGTGACTCCTACGATCGCGTGCGGTCGGGACGGGCCAACGCGGCGCGTCATGCCGACGATCTGGGCCTCATGACGCCCTCGATCAGACTCCGGTTCCGACGGAGTCCGACTAACAGTCGAAGTCATATCCCCCCACCAACAAGGCAGGTTCTGATGGAAGTCCCCATGCTCGTTACCGATTTCCTCGATCGCGCGGTTCGGCTCTACCCGGACAAGACGGCGATCGTCGACGGTGACCGCAGGTACAACTACCGAGAATTCAACGAACGGGTCGATCGCCTGTCGAATGCCCTGCTGGACCTCGGCCTCGAGTGTGGCGATCGCGTCTGCATGCTCAGCCCGAACTCCCACTTCTACCTGGAGAGCTTCTACGCGACGGCGCAGGTCGGGATCGTCCTCGTCCCTCTGAACTACCGCCTCGTCGCGGCGGATCACGCGTACATCCTGAACCACGCCGGCGTGCGCGCCGTGCTGGTCGACTGGGAGTACACGGGCGTGGTCGACGAGATCCGCGACCAGCTGCCGGCGGTCGAACACTGGATCGTCGCGAAGGACGAAGGCGAGACGCCCGTCGGCTGGACCGACTGGAACGCGCTCGTCGAGAAAGCGAGCGCGACGCCGCCGGCGCGGCCCGAGATCGGCGAGAACGAGACGGTCTCGATCAACTACACGAGCGGGACCACGAGCCGCCCCAAGGGCGTGATCATGACTCACCGCAACTCGTACCTGAACGCGTACAACATGATCGTCCACAACGGCATGACCCACGACGACGTCGAACTGTGGACGCTGCCGATGTTCCACTGCAACGGCTGGGGCGGCGTCTTCGCGCTGACCGCGCTGGCGGGCAAGCACGTGATCCTGCGCGCGATCGACGGTGAAGACATCCTCCAGCTGATCGCCGACGAAGGCGTGACCTTCGCCTGCATGGCGCCCGCCGTGCTCCGCACCATCCTCGACACGCAGGACAAGGACCGCTTCGACATCCGGACGAAGCCGCGGTTCACCGTCGCCGGCGCGCCGCCGCCGTCCGCCTTCATCGAGCGGCTCGAGATCGAGATGGGCTGGCAGTTCATGCAGATCTACGGACTGACCGAGACGGCGCCCCTCCTCACGATCTCGCGCCCGGACGCGAACTGCGACAAGGAAGACTGGGCGCGCCGTTCCCGCGCCGGCGTCGCCGGGATCGGCGTCGACCTGAAGCTCCTCGACGACGACGGCCAGCCGGTCCCGAAGGACGGAAAGTCGGTCGGCGAGATCTGCGCGCGCAGCAACGTCGTGTTCGCGGGCTACTACGAACAGCCGGATCAGACCGATGCCGCGATCTACGACGGCTACTTCCATACGGGCGACCTCGCCGTCTGGGACGAGGTCGAGAACATCCACATCGTCGACCGGAAGAAGGACGTGATCATCTCGGGCGGCGAGAACATCTCCAGCCCGGAGATCGAGGACTGCCTCTTCCAGCATGCCGCCGTCCTGGAATGCGCGGTGATCGGCGTGCCGCACGAGAAGTGGGGCGAGACGCCGGTCGCGCTGATCGTCACGCGGGAGGGGCAGGAGACGACCGAGGACGCGCTGATCCAGCACTGCCGCGACCATCTGGCCCACTTCAAGTGTCCGACCCAGGTCCGCTTCGTCGACGAGCTGCCGCGCACGGCGACGGGCAAGCTCCAGAAGTACAAGCTGCGCGAGGCCTTCTGGGACGGAGACCGCAAGGTCGCCGGCTGACACCGACCTCCTCCCTCGCGAGACGCCCCCGTCTCGCCTTCCCTCCCTTTCCGACCCCCGTCCGGAGAACGAATTCCCATGAGCGAATCCGCAACCGCAGCGATCCCGCGCCCGCGCGCCCTCGCGCTGATCGTCGCTTCCTACGTCATGGCCATCGCCGCCGGCGCCGCCACCCTGGCCTTCGCCCCGATCGAGGACCCGATCTGGCGGACCTTCGCGGCCGACGCCGTCGCCACGGTCGTGATCTTCGGCTGGAGCATGACCTACAACAACTCGAGCTTCTACGACGCGTATTGGAGCGTGATCCCGCCGCTGATCGTGCTCTACTGGATCGGGCTCCCCGAGTCGGTCGCGGTCGACGCGCGCGCCTGGATGATCTTTGCCGTGCTCTTCGTCTGGGGCGCGCGGCTCACCTGGAACTGGACGCGCGGCTGGACCGGCATGGATCACGAGGATTGGCGCTACGCGGACTTCCGCACGATCTTCCCGCGCACCTACTGGCTCGTGAGCTTCGGCGGCATCCACTTCTTCCCGACGGTGATCGTCTTCGTCGGCGTGCTCGCCGCGTGGCCCGCCGTCGTGACCAGCGACGCCGCGCTCTCGTGGATCGACGCGCTGGCGTTCGCGATGGGCCTCGGCGGCATCGCCTTCGAGTGGATCGCCGACGCGCAGCTGCACGCCTTCTCGAAGATCCGAAAGCCCGGGGAGACGCTGCGCACCGGTCTCTGGCGCTACTCGCGCCACCCGAACTACCTCGGCGAGCTGATGATCTGGTGGAGCCTCTGGCTCTTCGGCCTGGCTGCGGATCCCGCCTGGGCCACCTACGCCGTCGCAGCTCCGATCGCCATGACGGTGATGTTCCTCGGCTTCAGCATCCCCGCCCTCGAGAAGCGCTCCCTCGAACGCCGCGCCAACTATCAGGAGGTCATCGACACGACGTCGATGCTGATCCCGCTGCCCCCGCGTCGACCGAAGTCGTCGCAGGCCTAGGCCGGCCTTGGACGAAGGCGTCGGCGGCCATCGGGAATTGCAGACGCCCGAGCCCCGGTCGGCCTCGAAGTCCGCGGCGCGCGAGCGCCGAAGACCGGGACGTCCGGCGAAGGACTAGCTCCCCAGCAGCTGCTTGAAGATCTCGAGGGAGTCCCGCTCCTCGTCGGAGACTTCACCATCGGCTTCGATCAGGCCCTCGATCTCCTCGAGAAAGAGCCGGCGGTGGGCCGGCGGGATCGAGGTCGGGTCGAGGCCATCGAGGCTCGGCGGGCGATCGAGCCACTGCTGGACCTTCAGGTCTTCGTCCTCGTCGAGCTCGAGTCGGCGGATGAGCCGCGAGATGAAGACGCGCTCTTCGGGCCGGACCTCGAGATCCGCCCAGGCGAAAGAGCAGACGAACTCGACCAGGCGAAGCCGGTCACGTCGATCGAGCGCTTCGAGCATCCATTCCTCTCGGGTGGGTCGCGACGCGGAGTTCGCGCCCGACGATTCGTCCCGGGTCGCCCGTCGCGGCCGGCGGCCATCGGGGGCGTGTTCGGCGTCGGGCGCCGACTCCCCTCGGGCGCGCGCCGAGCTTAAACGGATCAGATTGCCCACGCCAACCTCCTCCCACTGTCATTCTGACATGACGTCAATCTGACGTGTGCATTTTCTCGCTGACCGGGAGATCGCGCGGGTCGTTGGCTCGAAGGCACGCCGCGCTCGGAGGGGAAACGCCTCGCCGCTCAGCCGACGCCGTCCTCGTCGCGCAGCACGTGCCCTCCCGCGATCCGACAGGCCGCCGCGACCCGCGGCGACTCGACCCGGCGCATCGGCGGGCGCGCCGGAACGCGCGCGACTTCGCACACCCGGTCGAGCAGCGGCGCGAGGTGTCGCCCTTCGGCCACGCCGTGTCGCGCGAGGATCTCGGAGAGGGCCTCCCGGAGCGCAGGCACGGGCTGGGTCTCGCCCGGCGCGCTCGTCGCCGACGGGGACGATGCGGGCTCGACCGACGCCACGAACTGATAGCCGCGGGCGTGCACGGTCCGAATCGACCCGGCCTCGTCCGCGGGCTCTTCGAGCGCATGGCGCAGCTCGTTCACCAGTCCGGAGAGAGAACCGGGGCCGACGTTCGTGTGGCCCCAGATCTCCTCGACGAGCTCCTCGCGCGTCACCACCCGATCGCGATGGGCGACGAGATGGGCGAGGAGATCGAAGGCCTTGGGGCGGAGCGCGACCGGCGCGCCGTCTCGCGTCAGCCGGTAGGCACAGGGATCGAACTCGAAGCGATGGAAGCGGATCGACATCGCCCCCACGAATAACATCCGAGGGTCGCGCGCCGGATCACGTCGCGATCGAATCCGACTCGGACGCGGCGCAGGCCCGCGAACGGCCGGGCACGCGCCAGGCCACGCATCCGCGCGGCCCGCATCGCGCTCACGCGCTCAGTCGAAGGCCTCGAGGCTCACGTCGACCATCAGCTCGTCGGCCAGGCGTTCGAGCGCATCGCGGATCCGGTCGAGATCGACGCCCTGCGGCGGCGCGAGCTCGGCGAGCGCGCGGAAGAGCGGCTCCCCGGACATGGGCGCGCTCTCGACAACGGTGCGCAGGTCCTGGACGCTCACGCCGAGGGCCGCGAGCGCACTGGAGATCTCGCGCACGATCCCGGGCCGGTCCTGACCGACGAGCTCGAGTCGGATCGAGCGGCGATGGTCCACGGAGGCGAGGGACCAGTCACTGTCCACGACGCTGGCCGAGAGCCCGCGCTCGGCCAGCCCAGGCAGGGCCTCGATCAGCCCGTCCGCGCGCGCGTCCGGGAGGTGGATCTGGACGACCCCGGCGAAATGCCCGGCCAGCCGCGCCATGCGGCTCTCGTCCCAGCTGCCGTCGTGGCTGGCCACGAGGTCCGCCAGCGCCTCGACCAATCCGGGCCGATCCTCTCCGATCACCGTCAAAACCAGCGCACGCGCCATGCCCTGCCTCCAGTATAAAACGTATCTGAATCAACCGCGCCGTAAATAACACCCCCATCCTGAAGCTCTTGCATCCACGGCCAAGCCCCAATATGAGTTCGGTCTACGGAGAGCAATTCTTGGGCTTCATCCAGCGGCTGCCCGCGTCGCCACAAACGCACGCTGGAAGGATAACCCGACTCTGTTAACGTGCTGCCATCGCCACCCCAATCTGTGGCGATCAAAACCCGATCCTGATCGATCCAAACTGCACCCTGCTTGGCCTCGGGAGTAACAAACCCATCCACCACAAAGGTTTTCTTAACCGGGTCAAACTCGCGTTGTACG
>JBCCZJ010000242.1:0-7839 GCA_039187915.1 Myxococcota bacterium | reverse complement strand
CGCGCCCACTGCTCGGCGAAGACCTGCTCGAGCATGATGTCGGTGAAGACGTTGCCCTCCGGCGGGGTCACGACGTCCCCGGCGTACACCTTCTTGATCATCTCGAGTCCGCGTTCGCGGCGGGTCTGCTCGGCCATCTGCTTCTCTCCTGGTCGTCTCAGTTGGCGGACGGCTCTTCGATGGCCATGTCCGCCATCTCCCAGAAGCCCCGTAGATTCGTGAGCTTGCCCGCTTCGTTCACGCGATACGCGAAGATTCCGGACACGCGCGCCGTCACCCCGTTCGGGAACTTCGTGGTGAGCGTGAGGTGATGCGCGGATTCCATCCCCGCCGTCCGGGAGTCGCGCGCTTCGATCGAGAGCGTGTTCGGTCCGATGTTCGCGTCGAAGAACGCGGCGAGCTCCTCCTTGCCGCGGACACCCTTGCCGGTCGGGTTGGTCGGGGCGACGCCGATCGGATCCTCGACGACGACGTCGTCCGCCATCAGGTCGAGCCAGGCTGCCTTGTCGCCGGCCTGGGCCGCCTTCCAGGAGCCGCGGGCCGCGATCATCGCGGGATGGTCTTCGGTCATCGTTTCGTTCCTCGTTCGGTCGCGGCGCAGGTCAGACGACCCGCTCCTCGACGGTGATCTCGCCGCCCGCCTCGATGAAGTCCGTGATCACCTGATACACGTATTCGCAGTCCTCGCGGGTCATGGTCGGATGGCACGGCAGCATGATGCCGTGCTCCATGATCTGATCACACGCGCCGAGCCCGTCCGGATGGATCCGGAACTCGTGGTTCCGGAGCTGTGGGTGACGCGTGATGTTACCGGAGAAGATGACGCGGCTGGTGATCCCCGAGTCTTCGAGCTGCTGCTGGAGCTTGCGTCGACTCCAGCCGGTCTCGGGTCGGAGCTGGACCGGGTAGCAGAGCCAGGTCGTTTCGGTCTCCGGCAGGATCGTCGGCAGGATGAACTCGTCCTCGTGCTGCGAAAGGAACTCGGTGTGCCACCGGAAGCGCTCCTCGCGCAGCTTCCAGAGCGTGTCGATCTTGTCCATCTGGCCGAGCCCGAAGGCGGCGCCGCATTCGTTCGGAATGAAGCCGTAGGCGTTCTCCTCGAAGATGAAGAGTCCGTCGTACTCGACGCCGTCGAGCTCCTCGAGGAAGCGTCCGTCGCTGTCGTCCTTCCGGGTCCCGTACATGTATTTCTCGGAAGAGCGGCCCCATGCGCGCAGGTGGAGCGCACGGTCGAGGTAGCGATCGTCGTCGAAGAAGACCATGCCGCCGTTGCCGAGGGCGGTGATGATGTGGAAGATCGAGAAGCTCGTGATCGAGACGTCCGCGCGGGTCGCGGTCTTGCGGCCGCGCAGGGATCCGCCGAGCGTGTCCGCCGAGTCGTGGATCACGAAGAGGTCGTGCTCGTCGGCGTATTTCCGGACCAGGTCCCAATCACAGATGCCGCCGACGAGGTCCGGGATCAGGATCGCGCGGGTCGCCTCGCTCACCACGTCCGGAATCTGGTCGACGCGCACCTGGTAGTCGGAGAGCCCGACGTCGAGGAAGACCGGGGTGCATCCCACGTGGTAGATCGACGCGACGTCGGACGAGAACGTGAGCGCGGGCGTGATCACCTCGCTGCCGAGCGGCAGGTTCGCGAGGCGCATCGCGATCATCAGCGCCGACGAGCCGGAGTTCACCATCACGCCGTGCTGCATGCCCATGTACTCGGCCACGCGCGCTTCGAACTCCATCACCTTCTGGCCGGGGACGAGGCCCATCGGGTCCGAGAGCTGCGCGTTCACGCGATCGATCTCGTTCTGGTCGAAGAGGGCGCCGCCGTAGCGGACGACGCGGGGCGCGATGCGGGACGACTCGGACATGACGCTTCCTCGAGTGAGACGGGCCCGCACGTCGTGGTGCGGGCCCGTCCACTCTAGGTCACCGGAGCCGTCCGGGGCGATCGATCTCCGGCCGCTCGATCAAGCGCCTCCGAGCGCCGGATGGGCCTCGGGGAGGGCGCAGACCGCGCCGTCGGAGAAGCCCTGGTCCGCCACGTCGAAGCCGCGGTTGAAGCGCGCACGGAAGTTCTCGAGGGCGATCGCGCCCGTCAGCTCGACGAGCTGCTCCTCGGAGAAGTGCTCGAGCAGCGTCGCCACCTGGTCGTCGGTCGCGGTCGCCGGGGTGCGCGTGAGCGCTTCGGCGTAGTCGAGGACGAGCTTGTCGACGGCGTCGAACGCGTCACTCGTGCCGTGGTTCACGATCGCGCGGAGCTGGTCTTCTGTGATGCCCTGGTCTCTGCCGACGGCAGAGTTGATGTCCAGTCAGAACAGGCATCCGATCATGGACGCCGCCTTCAGGCAGACGAGGGTCTTCAGGCGGACCGGGACGGTCTGGGCGCGATCGAGACTCACCTGAAGCAGGCCGGCGCCCCACATCGTCGCGCTGCTCTTCGCCATGATGCGCATGGGATCCGGCACGGCGCCGAGCTGTTTCTCGGCAGCGCCGAAGACGCGCTTCGTCATGAAGCTCGCCTCGTCGTCTCGCAGTCCTTCGATCCTGGCCATCGGTCTCCTCCTTTTGTCTTTCGTCGGCGCGGCGCGGTTCAGGCCGCGGCATCCTCGCGGGCCCAGCGCCAGGCGATCCACGGCAGAGCCATGCCCGGGAAGTAGACGCCGGGCAGGTCGAGCAGCCAGTGGTCGTGGCCGAGGGCCCCGGTCAGGGTGTCGTAGGCGTGGAGCAGGGCGTGCGCGGCGAGGAAGATCGCCGCGATCGCGACGAGGGGCACGCGATCCTGCGGGCGTCGGTCCGCCCAGACGAGGGCCACGCCCGCCGTCAGGAAGGCGCAGCCGATGTCGCGGACGAAGTGGGGATTGAAGGGGCCCGTATCGGGGACGGCGGCCGGCAGGTCGGTGTACCAGTGCATGGGGCCGACGAGCATCCATAGCGCGTTGCCGATCGAGAGCACGCCGGTCGCGAGCACGATCCAGGCGGCGACGTCGCGCTTGCGCGACGCGTTCGGGGCGAGAGCGTCCATCGGTCCTCCAGGTTCGGCCCAAAGGGGCGGGTCGATCCCGAAAGGTTCCCCAGGCGCCGGGGGTTCGCATGACCGTCGTTCAGGCGCGGATCGGGCGGGGGGCGGCGGCCGACGGCAGACTGCGCCGGTTCGCGTCGAGGGCGGCCCGTGATCGGCGCCGAGGGTTCGCGTCGAAGGCGGCCCGTGATCGGCGCCGTGGGTTCGCGTCGAGGGCGGCCCCTGATCGGCGCCACGCGTTCGAGGCGAGGGCGGCCTACTGCCGACCGCGGCCGGGATGCGTGAAACGGAGCGCCCGATCCTTGTCGACGTGACCTTCGGCGGCGAGCCAGCGGACCGTGTCCATCAGGGTCTCGATCGGGTCTCGGAACTTCACGCCGAGCTCGCGCTCTGCGTGGCTGCCGTCGAACGCGACCCACTGGGTCGCGAGCCGCGTCGCTTCCCGGGAGAGCGCGGGATCGACGTCGACGAAGGGGCGGAGTCGGTCCCCCACGCGGCCGAAGAAGCGAACCGCGCGCCCGGGGATCTTCACGCGGGGGAGCCGGATGCCCGCGGCATGGTCGAGGAGCGCGGCGTACTCCTCCCATCGCAGGAAGCGAGCGGTCGCGATGAAGCGGCCGGGCGAGGGCGGCGTGCGCTCGATGAGAGCGACGTGCAGCGCGGCCAGGTCCCGCACGTCGACGGTCTGGAAGCCCGAGCTCGTGATCATCACGCTCGCCTGCATCATCTGCTGCAACCCGCGCATCGCCTCCGAGAGTCCCGGATCGTCCGGTCCGATCACGCCCGGCGGATAGACGATCGAGACCGGAGCGCCCTGATCCTGCAGCGCGCGAAGATGGCGCTCCGGTGCGGTCTTCGAGAGCGCGTAGGGGTCGCCGCCCTCGACGATCGGCGTCTCCTCGTCGGCGCGGTCGAGTCCCGTCGTGTCGAAGAGCGCCGTGGTCGAGAGATGGACGACCCGCTCGAGTCCGTCTTCGAGAGCACGGTCGATCAGGCGCCGGACCTAGCGCAGGTTCTCCTGCGCGACTGCGCGGGCTTCCCGACGCGATACGGCGAGGGCGACGGGCGCGGCCGTGTGGACCACGCCGTCGCACTCGCGGAGGGCGTCGACCGTGGCGGGCCCCGACGTGATCTTCCCTTCGACCAGGTCCTCGAGCACCCGGGGCGTCTCCTTCCAGAGCCGGCGTGCCTTCTCCGCGTTGCGCACGAGGAGCTTCACGTCGTGCCCTGCCTCGAGCAGCGCACGGACGGTGTGGGATCCGATGAAGCCGGTTCCACCGGTGACGAGGATGCGCACGATTCCTCCTGCCGGGTCGAGCGTATTCCCCACTGGAACCCGCGACACCCTGGCGTGTCAAGCAACTTCTCCGGGCGGGGCCATCGCGTGTTCGCTGAGGGGGCATGCCCGCACTGCCTCCGGGGGCTACCCTGTTCCGCGCGGCGGACATCCGCCGATCGTCTGGGGGTGAAATGTCGATATCGGGATCCGTGGCCGCGGCCTTCTGGCCGGTGGCCCAGGCGTTCGAGCGCCAGATCGATGCGAGCGGCGGCGGGGCTGCGGTCTGCGTGTACTACGAGGGCCAGAAGGTCGTCGATCTCTGGGGCGGCGTGCGCGACGAGCACGGTCGGCCGTGGCGCGCCGACACCATGTCGATGTCCTTCTCCACGTCGAAGGGAATCACCTCGACGCTCCTCAATCAGCTCGTCGATCGCGGCGAGCTGGACTACGACGACTCGATCGCGCGCTACTGGCCGGAGTTCGCCGCGAACGGGAAGGGCACGATCAGCGTCCGCGACCTGATGACCCATCGCGCCGGCCTGTCCCGGATCCGGACGCTGATCGATCGCGGTGACCGGATCCTCGACTGGGAGTACATGACCGACCGCCTCGCGGCGGCGGAAGCGCGACCGACCACCCACAGCGCCTATCACGCGCTCACCTACGGCTGGCTGACCGGCGAGCTGATCCAGCGCGTCACGGGGCGACGGCTCGGGGACGTGATCCGCGAGGAGCTCGAGAAGCCTCTCGAACTCGACGGGATCTACATCGGCGCGCCGCCCGAGGCGAAGGCGCGGGCCGCGCAGCTCTCGAGCCGTCCCGGCTCGTCCCGCTCCGGGATCATGGACCGGATCTTCTCCGACCGGATGGCGACGAACCTCACGCGGCTGAATCGCCTCGTCGGGTCCGGACTCGACGTGAAGCATCTGCTCGACGCGCTGGTCCCGCCGGACGGCGCGGCGTCGCTCTTCGACGACGAGCGGATCCTCGACGTTCCGGTCCCGGCGGCCAACGGACTCTTCACCGCCCGCGCTCTGGCGAAGATCTACGCCGCGATCGCGGAGGAGGGCACCCTGGGCGAGACGCGCCTCCTCTCACCCTCCGCGGTCCGCCGCATGAGCCAGGTCCAGGTCAAGACGCCCGACCGCGTGCTGCCGGTCCGCATGTACTGGCGACTCGGCTACCACACGGCCTTCACGTTCCGAGGCGGCCTGCGGACGGGCTTCGGACACTTCGGCTTCGGCGGCTCCGGAGCCTGGGCGGATCCATCGCGTCGCCTCTCGGTCGCGATGATCAACAATCGCGTCGGGGGGACCCCCTTCGGCGACATCCGGATCGCCGCCATCGGTTCGTCGGTCCTCCACGCGACGAAGCGGATCGAACGGGACGGCGCGAGCGCGTCCATTCTCCGGCCGGAGCTCGTAGCGTAGCGACGAGGCCGTCCGCCTCGGGCTGGCGCGCTCCGGTCCGGGGAGCGAAGGCACCGCGCCGGGATGCGTCCGCGCGCAGCGGCAGTCGGCGGCTCCCGGTTGCCGCCGCGCTTCGGCGGGGTCTCGCCTTTCGGCCTCCGTAAGCAACTCGCCCTCAGGCCGCGGAAAGCAAGAGGGCGCCCGGACCGAAGCCCGGACGCCCTCTTCGTCTCACGTCGTGTCGGCTGCGCCGGCGCGTAGGGCGACCCTACGCCTTGACGTTGGCCGAAGCCGCCTTGGCGGTCTTCACGATGATCGACGCCACCTTGTAGGGGTCGGCGTTGGACGCCGGGCGGCGATCCTCGAGCCATCCCTTCCAGCCCGCCTCGACGGTCGCGATCGGGATGCGGATCGAGGCACCGCGATCGGAGACGCCGTAGCTGAACTGGTCGATCGACTGCGTCTCGTGCTGACCCGTGAGGCGCTGGTCGTTGTCGGCGCCGTAGACCGCGATGTGGTCCGCGACGGCGGGCTCGAAGGCCTTGCAGACCTGGTCGTAGACGGCCTGGTCACCGCAGGTGCGGAGCAGCGTGTTCGAGAAGTTCGCGTGCATGCCCGAACCATTCCAGTCGCCCTTGATCGGCTTGGGCTCCCAGTTGATCGAGTAGCCGTAGCGCTCGGCGGTCCGCTCCAGCAGGTAGCGCGAGACCCACGTCTCGTCGCCGGCCTTCGCGGCGCCCTTGGCGAACACCTGGTACTCCCACTGTCCGCACATCACCTCGGCGTTGATGCCCTCGACGTTGATGCCGGCATCGAGGCAGAGGTCGAGGTGCTCCTCGATGATCTCGCGACCGACGGCGTTCGCGGCACCGACGGAGCAGTAGTACTGGCCCTGCGGCGCGGGATAGCCACCGGCGGGGAAGCCGATCGGTCGCTCGTTCTCGTTGTCCCAGATGCAGTACTCCTGCTCGAAGCCGAACCAGAAGTCCGCGTCCTCGTCGTCGATCGTCGCGCGACCGTTCGTCTCGTGCGGCGTCCCGTCGGGGTTCAGGACCTCGGTCATGACGAGGAAGCCGTTCTTGCGTCCCGGATCCGGGTAGCAGGCGACCGGCTTGAGGAGGCAGTCGGAGGATCCACCCTCGGCCTGCTCGGTCGAGGAACCATCGAACGACCACATCGGGCAGTCTTCGAGGTTGCCCGAGAAGTCCTCGACGATCTTCGTCTTGCTTCGCAGGCTCTGCGTCGGCTTGTAACCATCAAGCCAGATGTATTCGAGCTTGGCCTTGGTGCCCATTCGGGGGGACCTCCATCTTCTTCGATTGGGTGAAGTGACTTCGCCTTCCGCGGCTCGGCGCAGGGGGCTCGATCACCTCGGGTTGATTGCTGGGAGCGCTTTCTCGTGCGTTCACAGGACGTTTGCGGAGACGCCCCCAGGCTCGCGACCGACTCTTCTCGAGCCGCTTCGCGCACACTTTCGGGTCTTCCCGATCCCGCGCCGCAGACGCCCGCGGGACGACGCACTCGTCGACGCACGTGGGGGGCCTACGGAGAAGGCTCGGTTCGAGCTCCACTCTCCGCCGGAGAAGCAACGACTGTGCCAAAGCCGGACCGGGGACTCAATGCCTCCAGGCCGCCAAATGCGGGCTGAGAGTCGCCTGAGTGCGGCCTCACGCCTTGGATCCGACCCCGGCGCGCGGCCCGGCTCGAGCCGCTGCCCTCCGGTTGGGCAATTCTCGGCACGGCTGCCTGCGTGTTGGGCAAGCGGCCGGTCGCTCGCGCCGAGCGATTGACGGTCGATTCGAATCCTTCCTAGGATCGAGGGCATCGAAGGCGCTCGGTCGGTCCCGACGCCCCGCTGGAGAATCACCCATGGCCGCTACGACCCCGCTCTCCACGCCCATGGAGCGCGCGCCCGACCCCGGGATCGAGTACGCCCCGATCCCGAAATCCCGCTACACCAGCCCCGAGTTCGCCGCTCTCGAGTGGGAGCACATGTGGACGAAGACCTGGGTCTGCGCCGGCCGCGCGTCCGACCTCGATCGTCCGGGCGACTACTTCACGTTCGAGCTCGGTCCCGAGTCGATCCTCGTCGTGAAGCAGGCCGACGGGTCGATTCGCGCGCGATACAACGTGTGCAT
>JBCCZJ010000241.1:0-7869 GCA_039187915.1 Myxococcota bacterium | reverse complement strand
CGCGGGCGACTGCATCGAGGTCGAGGGCGGCCGGCTCGCCGCCGACACGGAGAACGCCAGCGCGACCCGGGTGACCCTGATCGTGTCGCCGCCGGGCAACCTCGCCGCGCGCCTGGGCCAGGCGCTGTCCTGACCCTCGGCGGGCGCGGGGCGCCGGCGCCCCGTCTGCAGCCTGGCGCCGCGGGCCGCCGAGGACGCTCGCCCGGCCGAGGGTCCGTTTTGCGCTGAGGGCTCGTTTTGGGCTGAAGGCTCTTTTTGGGCTGAAGGCTCTTCTCGGGCCGAAGGCTCTTGATTGCGCTGAAGGCGCTCTTCCCGCCAAGGGTTCTCCTCGCGCTGAAGGCGCGCGACGCGCCGACGGCTTCCGCGGGCTGACGAAGCCCAGCGATGCCGGGTCCGACCGGGACCCAGGGCGGGATCCAGCCAGGGAGTCCGTGCATGCCACCGGAACTGCGATCGCGGACCGGATCCCCGTGGGGCCTTGAGACCGGCTCGCCGTTCGTGTGAGTTCGAAATTTGCGAATGCTGTCGAGGATTTAGCCTCAATTGGGACAAGATCGGTCCGATATTTACAGTACCGATTTGGTCCGATATAGTCCGCGCGTCTCGAGACGACGTTCGACTGGCAAGGCACCCGCAGCCGTCGACGACTCGAGCACAGAGGAGCCTCCCCCTTGTTCAAACTCAGCAAGACGACCGACTACGGGATCGTGCTGATGGCGCAGCTCGCGAGCGAGCCTTCGCCGGTGCCGCAGAACGCCCGCGAGCTCGCGGCGTGTTCCGACCTGCCGGTGCCGATGGTGAGCAAGATCCTCAAGGTTCTGGCGAAGGAGGGACTGCTCTCCTCCCAGCGCGGTTCGAAGGGCGGCTACGCCCTCGCGCGGGACCCCGAGGATCTCCCCGTGGCGGAGATGATCCGCGTGCTCGAAGGCCCCCTCGCCCTGACCGACTGCGCCGTCGGCCCGGCGGTCTGCTCCCACGAGAGCGCCTGCCTCATGCGCGAGCCCTGGCAGCAGATCAACCGCGTCGTCGAACGCGCGCTCCAGGAAGTCACCCTCGCCGATCTCGTTCGCGGCCAGTCACCCGGACTCGCCGCGCTCGGCTCGACGCTCCAGATCAAGCGTGCTCCGGACACGTCGGTCTTCGCGGACGACGCGACGACCTCCTCCCGATCCCTCGAGGCCGCGTCCTCGACCGAACGATAGTTTCCGCCCCCCGCATCCCAACGGAAGGCTCGACCATGGCCAGTGCCAACCCCGATCTCGAGAAGCTCGCGAAGCAGGACTACAAGTACGGCTTCGTCACGGAAATCGAAGAGGACCGCGTCGCCCCCGGGCTGACCGAGGACGTCGTGCGCCTGATCTCGGCGAAGAAGAACGAGCCGGAGTGGTTGCTCGAGTACCGCCTGAAGGCGTATCGCCGATTCCGGGAGATGCTGGAAGACGAGAACGGGCATCCCGAGTGGGCGAAGGTCTCCTATCCCGAGATCGACTACGACGAAATCGTCTACTACTCGGCGCCGAAGCAGGAGAAGAAACTCGAGAGCCTCGACGACCTCGATCCGGAGCTGCGCGAGACCTACGACAAGCTCGGCATCTCGCTGCTCGAGCAGAAACGCCTGAACGGAATCGCGGTCGACGCGGTCTTCGACAGCGTCTCGGTCGCAACGACCTTCAAGGGCGAGCTCGAGAAGCACGGCATCATCTTCTGCTCCTTCTCCGAGGCCGTGGAGAACCACCCGGACCTCGTGAAGAAGTACCTCGGCAGCGTCGTTCCCTACTCCGACAACTTCTTCGCCTGCCTGAACGCCGCCGTCTTCAGCGACGGCTCCTTCGCCTACATCCCGAAGGGCGTGCGCTGCCCGATGGAGCTCTCGACCTACTTCCGCATCAACGCAGCGGGAACGGGTCAGTTCGAGCGGACGCTGCTCGTGGCCGACGAAGACTCCTACGTGTCCTATCTCGAGGGCTGCACGGCACCCCAGCGCGACGAGAACCAGCTCCACGCGGCGGTCGTCGAGCTCGTCGCCCTGGACCGCGCCGAGATCAAGTACTCGACCGTCCAGAACTGGTACCCCGGCGACGAAAACGGCGTGGGCGGGATCTACAACTTCGTGACCAAGCGCGGCGCCTGCCGCGGGTACAAGTCGAAGATTTCGTGGACCCAGGTCGAGACCGGGTCCGCGATCACCTGGAAGTACCCTTCCTGCCTCCTGATCGGAGACGAGTCGGTCGGCGAGTTCTACTCCGTCGCCATGACCAACAAGCGCCAGCAGGCCGACACCGGCACGAAGATGATCCACATCGGAAAGAACACCTCGAGCACGATCATCTCGAAGGGCATCAGCGCGGGGCACGGCGACCAGAGCTACCGCGGCCTCGTCCGGATGGGGCCGAAGGCGCAAGGCGCCCGGAACTACAGCCAGTGCGACTCGCTGCTGATGGGCGACCAGTGCGGCGCACACACCTTCCCGTATCTCGAGGCGAGCAACCCGACGGCGACCGTCGAGCACGAGGCGACGACCTCGAAGATCAGCGACGACCAGCTCTTCTTCTGCCGCCAGCGCGGCATCAGCGAAGAGGACGCGATCTCGATGATCGTGAACGGGTTCTGCAAGGAAGTCCTGCGCGAGCTTCCGATGGAGTTCGCCGTCGAAGCCCAGAACCTGCTCTCCGTCAGCCTCGAAGGCGCGGTCGGCTAGCGCCCCGGCTCTTCTCTCATTCTCTCCCTCCGCATCCCAGGAATCTCCGAACGATGTCCGAAGCACCCCTCGTATCGATCAAGAACCTCCACGCCAACGCCGGCGAGACGCCCATCCTGAAGGGCATCGACCTCGAGCTCCGCGCAGGCGAAGTCCACGCGATCATGGGCCCGAACGGCTCCGGCAAGAGCACGCTCTCGAACGTGCTCGTCGGCAAGCCGGGCTACGAAGTCACCGGCGGCGAGGTCACGTTCCAGGGCGAAGACCTGACCGACATGGATCCGGAGATCCGTGCGCGCGCGGGCGTCTTCCTCGCGTTCCAGTACCCGGTCGAGATTCCGGGCGTCGCGAACAACTACTTCCTGCGCACGGCCGTCAACGCGGTCCGCGAACATCGCGGCGAGGAGGAGCTCGACGCGATCGACTTCCTCACGCTGCTCAAGGAAAAGATGAAGCTCGTGGAGATGCCCGAGGACATGATGTCGCGAGCGATCAACGAGGGATTCTCCGGCGGCGAGAAGAAGCGCAACGAGATCCTCCAGATGCTTCTGCTCGAGCCCTCGTTCTGCATCCTGGACGAGACGGATTCGGGCCTCGACATCGACGCGCTGCGCATCGTGGCGAACGGCGTGAACCAGATGCGGTCCCCGGACCGCACGATGCTCGTCATCACCCATTACCAGCGACTGCTCGACTACATCGTGCCCGACCACGTCCACGTCCTCTCGGGCGGCCGGATCGTGAAGTCCGGCGACAAGAGCCTGGCCCTCGAGCTCGAAGAGAAGGGCTATGGCTGGATCGACGGCGTCGAAGAGGAGGGCGCTTCGTCATGACTCGTTTCCTCGATGCCCTCGCGAACGCCCGCGCCGTGCTCCCCGAGCGCGCCGTCGACGCTCCCTCTCCCCGCCTCGACGCCCGCCTCGCCGCCCTGCGCCGCGAAGGCCTCGCCGCGTTCGAGGAGAGAGGCCTCCCGACCCGTCGCGACGAGCGCTGGAAGGGGACGAACACCGCGAAACTCTCGAGCCTCTCTCTCGAGCGCGTGGGCGCTACCGACCGATTCGACGAAGCGGTCTTCGACGACCCGCGCGTCGCCGCCTTCGACGCGGACCTGCTCTTCGTCGACGGGCGCCTCGCGCGGATGAGCGCGCGCCGCGCCGACCTCCCGGCAGGCGTCCAGGTCCTGTCGCTCGCCGAGGCCGCGACCGAGATCCCCGACGTCGTCGCGAAGAAGATCGGCACGCTCTTCGACGCCAAGACCGACGCGATGGCGGCCCTGAACGCCGGCTTCTTCGAAGACGCGGCCGTGATCACCCTCGATCCGAACACCCGCCCGGGCCGCGTGATCCGGGTCCTGTCGCTCTCGACGGGAAGCGAGGATCAGCCGGCCGCCTCCTTCGCCCGCCTGCTCGTCGTGGCCGGCCAGGGCGCGGAAGGAATGGTCCTGCTCGAGAGCGCGACCGTCGGAGATGCGCCCGGCTTCTCGAGCGTCGTCTCGGAGTTCCACCTGGCCGACAACGCGAAGATCGTGTCGGTCGAGCTGCAGTCGGGCTCCGCCTCCCGGATCCACGTCTCGCAGCTTCGCGCCTCCCTCGAGCGCGATGCGCGCTTCTCTTCCAACGTGCTGTGCCTCTCGGAAGGGCTCGTGCGCAGCGAGGTCGAGACGTCGATGAACGCGCCTGGCGGCCTGACCGGCATGAACGGGCTCTTCCTGGGCCGCGACGCGGCCCACCACGATCATTTCACGACCGTCGAGCACGCAGCGCCGCACTGCGAGAGCGACGAGGAGTACCGGGGCGTCCTGACGGACTCGGCATCCGGCGTCTTCCGCGGACGCGTGCTGGTCCGGCCGGACGCCCAGAAGACCGATGCGCGTCAGTCGAATCCGAACCTCCTCCTCTCGGAGGGCGCTTCGATCGACACGAAGCCGCAGCTCGAGATCTACGCGGACGACGTCAAGGCGAGCCACGGCTCGACGATCGGCCAGCTCGACGAAGAGGCGCTCTTCTTCCTGCGCGCGCGCGGCGTCGACGAAGCGACCGCGCGGCTGCTCCTGACCCGCGGCTTCGCCCAGACCTTCGTGGACGGCATCGTCGACGAAGCGACCCGGACGCTCGTCGCCGAACGACTCGACGAGGCCCTCGTCTCCCTCGAAACCGCGCCCGAGGAGTCCCACCCATGACTCTCGACGTCGAAAAGATCCGCAAAGACTTCCCGATCCTCGGGAAGGAGATGCGCGGTCGTCCGCTGGCCTACCTGGACAGCGGCGCGAGCGCCCAGAAGCCGCAGGCGGTCATCGATGCGATGTCCGACTTCTATTCGAGCGGCTACGCGAACATCCACCGCGGCGTGTACCAGCTCTCCGCCGACGCGACCCTCGCCTACGAAGCGGTCCGAGGTAAAGTGGCCCGCTTCATCGGCGCCCGCGACGAACGCGAGATCGTCTTCCTGCGGAACGCGACCGAGGCGATCAACCTCGTCGCGCGGACCTGGGGCGAAGCGAACGTGGGGGAGGGCGACGAGATCGTCCTCACCTGGATGGAGCATCACGCCAACATCGTGCCCTGGCAGATGCTCGCCGAGCGCAAGGGCGCGACGATCCGCGTCGCCGAGATCGACGACGACGGCGTCCTCGACGTGGACCACCTGACGAGCCTGCTCGGACCGCGCACGAAGCTGCTGGCCTTCACGCACGTCTCGAACGCGCTCGGCACGATCAACCCCGCCGCGGCGCTCGTGGCCCTCGCCCGGGAGCGCGGGATCACGACGCTGATCGACGGCGCCCAGGCGGTGCCCCACCAGCCCGTCGACGTGGACGCCCTCGGCGCGGATTTCTACGTCTTCTCCGGCCACAAGGTCTTCGGACCGAGCGGCGCGGGCGTGCTCCATGGCCGCTTCGCGCAGCTCGACGCCATGCCGCCCTTCCTCGGTGGCGGGGACATGATCGAGGTCGTGTCCTTCGACGGCACGACCTTCGCGCCCGTCCCCCAGAAGTTCGAAGCCGGCACGCCGGACATCGCGTCCGTGATCGGCTTCGGAGCCGCGATCGACTACCTCGAAGGCATCGGCATGGAGGCGATCGCCGCCTGGGAGCACGAGCTGCTCGGGTACGCGACGGAACGCCTCGAGACGGTGCCGGGCCTGCGGATCATCGGCCGTGCGAAGGAGAAGGCCGCGGTCCTCTCCTTCGTCCTCGAAGACGCGCATCCCCACGACATCGGGACCTGCCTCGACGGCGACGGCGTCGCGATTCGTGCCGGTCACCACTGCGCACAACCCCTGATGAACCGGATGGGCGTCCCCGCGACCGCGCGCGCGAGCCTCGCCTTCTACAACACGCGTGAAGACATCGACCAGCTGGTCGACGCGCTCAGAAAGACCGCCGAGCTCTTCGCCTAGTCGCGGAGACCTCCGGAAACCCCATCCATGGACGACCTCCGAGAGCTCTACCAGGCGACCATCCTGGGACACAACAAGAAGCCGCGGAACTTCCGCGTCATCGAGCACGCGAGCCACGAGGCCGATGGGCACAACCCGCTCTGCGGAGATCAGCTCACGCTCTACGCTCAGATCGGTCCGGACGGGACCCTCGACGACGTGTCGTTCCAGGGCACCGGCTGCGCGATCTCCCGCGCGTCGGCATCGCTCATGACCGATCACGTGATGGGCAAGTCGCTCGAGGAGATCGAAGCGGACTTCGATCGCTTCCACGAGCTCGTGACCTCCAGCCCGAGCGAGGAGGCGAGGACCGACGGGCTCGGGAAGCTCGCCGTCTTCGCGGGTGTTCGGGAGTACCCGATGCGGGTCAAGTGCGCGACGCTCGCGTGGCACGCGCTGCGAGCCGCGCTCGAAGGCGTGGCCACGGCGAAGACCGAGTAGCCTGGGGCCTCGACGATGTTCGACCGATTGAAGGCACGAATCCGGGGCGGCGAGCCAGCCGTTTCGCTCCGAACCGATGCGCCGGAAGAAGAAGAGACGATGACGGACGATTCCAACGCGACCGAGCAGACCGTGAAGGTCGACGAGACGACCGCGCCCGGGGACGCGAACCTGTCCCCCGCGCTGCAGGTGCGAGACCGGATCATCGCGGTCCTGAAGACCGTCTACGACCCGGAGATCCCGGTCGACATCTACGAGCTCGGTCTCGTCTACGGCGTCGAGGTCACGGACGAGGGCGAGGCCCACATCACGATGACGCTCACGACGCCGATGTGTCCGGTGGCCGAGACCCTGCCGGTCGAAGTCGAGGACAAGACACGCAACGTGCTCGGCGTGACGGACGTCTCGCTCGATCTCGTCTGGGATCCGCCGTGGAGCGTCGACATGATGTCGGACGCCGCGCGCCTCGAACTGAACATGATGTAGCCGGCCTCCTTGCCGGCCCTTCGCGGAACGATCCTGGCGGTCGCGAGCTTCCTCGCGTTCGGCGCCCTCCTCGTGCTCTACGGCGCCAACGCCAGCGCGTTGATCGAGACGCTCGATCTCGATTACGAGCAGTTCGGCCGCGTCGGTTCCATGCTCTCGCTCGGACTGGGCCTCGGGATCATGAGCGCGGGGCCACTGATCGATCGCCTGCCGCGCCGCCCCCTCTTCATCGCGGCCTGCGCGCTCGTGTTCACGGCCACGACCACGCTCGGGCCGGACAGCACCTACGGGCAGCTGCTCGTGCAGACCGTCGCGATCGGGTTCGGCGCGGGTTTCTACGAGACGGTGCTGAACGCGCTGATCGTCGAAGCTCTCGGGCCACGTGCGCCGCGGCGCCTCGTGTTCGTCCACGCCGCCGCGACCGCCGCC
Organism: Myxococcota bacterium; assembly: GCA_039187915.1. Lineage (GTDB taxonomy): Bacteria > Myxococcota_A > UBA9160 > UBA9160 > UBA4427 > UBA4427. The sequence goes on along the minus strand of JBCCZJ010000241.1, from coordinate 380 downwards.
GCCGCCGTGACGCCGCTGCTCTTCGAGCTCATCCGGAGCGCGGCACCGCTCTTCTGGTACGACACGTTCCGGCTGGCCGGCGCCGCGCACGCCTTCCTGATCGTGGGCGCCCTCTTCGTGCCGATGTCGGCGCCCGCCGCGCGCGCCCCCATCGACACCGCGAGCCGGGCCACGGGCGAAGCGCCGACCACGCGCTCCGACGATCGGCGGACGCTCGCCGCCGTCTGCCTCGCTTGCTTCGCCTACGTCGGCGTCGAGGCCGCCGCGACGCTCTTCGTGGCCGATCACGTGACGACGGGCCTGGGACTCGGCAACGAGCGGGCGGCCCGGACGATCAGTGCGTTCTGGGGCGGCCTGCTCGTCGGCCGCCTCGCGATCGG
>JBCCZJ010000240.1:0-7881 GCA_039187915.1 Myxococcota bacterium | reverse complement strand
GCGCGGGCGCCGCCCCGACCAGGAGGATGCTTCGATGGGTTTGTTGGACGGCAAGGTGGCGATCGTAACCGGCGCGGGTGGCGGCCTCGGGCGCGAGCATGCGCTGGCGCTGGCGCGCGAGGGTGCCGCGGTGGTGGTGAACGATCTCGGCGGCGCGCGGGACGGCTCCGGCTCGGGTTCGGCCATGGCCGACCAGGTCGTGGCGGACATCGAGGCGGCCGGCGGAGAAGCGGTGCCGAACTACGACAACGTCGCGACGGTCGAAGGCGGCGAGTCGATCCTGAAGACCGCGATCGACCGCTTCGAGCGCGTCGACATCCTGATCAACAACGCAGGCATCCTGCGCGACAAGAGCCTCTCGAAGACGACGGAGGATCTCTGGGATCCGGTGATCGCGGTCCATCTGAAGGGCACGTACTGCGTGACCCGCCCGGTCTTCAACTGGATGAAGGAGAACGGGAACGGGGGCACCATCATCAACACCAGCTCGACGTCGGGGTTGAACGGCAACTTCGGCCAATGCAACTACGGCGCCGCGAAGGCCGGCATCGCAGGCTTCACCCGCTGCCTCGCGCTGGAAGGCAAGAAGTATGGCATCCGCTGCCACATCCTGGCGCCGGTCGCGCACACGCGTCTCACCGAGGACCTGCCGGGCTTCGGCGACGACGCCGCGGCGGCCAAGTACGACCCGAAGCTGGTCTCGCCGCTGATGGTCTACCTCGCGTCGGACGGCGCGAAAGAGATGACCGGCAAGACCTTCCTCGCCGGCGGTGGGCGCATCGCCGAGATGAAGGTCGTCACCGCCCCCGGCATCACGAAGGAAGACGACGGCGGTCTGTGGACCGCGGAGGAGGTCGGCGCGAAGATGGCGGCCGGCGAGATCCTGCTTCCGGAGTAGGGATTCGAACGCGCGCCGGAGGCGCGCCGCCGCCCCGGCGCGCGTCCCCACGCGGGCCGTCGTCTGATTTGGCGGCCCGAGGGGGCCCCGGTACCCTCGAACGCGATGTCCGACGATCCAGAGACGACCGAGCGGCCCGCCCAGACGGCGGTGCCCGAGACCGCGGAAGGGCCCCTCGAAGCCGTCTCCGAGGACGCCGAGACGAGCCCGACCGAAAAGGACCGGGCCCCGGCGCCGCTCCCGCCCGAGGTCGCTCGGAGCGCCGCGCGCTCGTCGATGACCGAGCGCTTCAGCTTCTTCTTCCGTTCCTTCGCGAGCCGCTACTTCAAGCACTTCGAGCTCGACGAGGCCGTCGTGGAGCGTCTCAAGGCGCTCGAGTCCCGCGGCAGCGTCGTCTATGTGATGCGCTACTCGAGCCGGCTCGACTACTTCCTCTGCAACACGCTCTTTCTCCGGCACGGTCTGCGTCTTTCGGGCTTCGCCAACGCGATCCACTTCTACTACTACCGCCCGTTGCATCAGTTGGTCCCGACGATGTTCCGACTGAAGCGCGCGCGGCCTCGCGCGGCGGAGCACGCCGAGGACTGCGAGATCGTCCGCGAGCACGTGGCGGCGGGGCACAGCCTCTTTCTCTTCCTCCGGACCCAGCGCCTGAAGGCGTTCCTGCGCGGCAAGAAGCAGGAGCGTCGGCGCGACGAACTCGAGCTCCTCGGCGAGGTCGTCCGGCAGGTCCGGGACGTCGACCCCGGTCGCGAGGTCTTCGTCGTGCCGCTCGCGCTCTTCTGGCGCAAGGGGCCGCGGACCGAGAACCGCTTCCTCAACGTCGACTACGGCTCCCTCGCGCGGCCGTCCGACTTCGCGAAGGTGGCCCGCTTCCTCTCGACCTATCGGAGCCTGACGGTCAAGGTCGGTGACGAGATCGACGTCGGTCTGTACGGCAAGGTGCATCCCGAGGACGACGCACAGCGCCTCGCGCGGAAGATCCGACGCGCGGTCCTGATCCACCTCTACCGCGAAGAGAAGATCGTCGAAGGGCCCTCGCTCCGACCGCGCTGGCGGGTGTTGAAGGAGGTGCTCGGCGATCCGGGCGTCCGCAAGGCCATGGCCGTGCGGGCCAGCGCCAAGAAGGGTTCGCCCGAGAAGGCGGAGCGCGAGGTCGAGAAGATCTTCAAGGAGATCTCGGCCAACATGAACTCGACGTGGCTCGCGATCGGCGCGGTCGTCGTCGGCGCGCTCTTCAAGCGCCTCTTCGCGTCGATCGAGGTCCATCGTCTGAACGAGATCGCCGAGGACGCCAAACGTCATCCGATCGTACTCGTCCCGAGCCATCGCTCGTACTTCGACTTCCTGATCCTGTCCTGGCTCTTCTACCAGAACTACCTGGTCCCGCCCCATATCGCGGCCCGCGAGAACATGGCCTTCGGCCCCTTCGGATACCTGTTCCGGAACATGGGCGCGTTCTATCTGCGCAAGTCCTTCGACGATCCGCTCTACAAGGAAGTGTTCCGCGCGTACGTGGCCTATCTCGTGCGCGAGGGCTTCACCCAGGAGTTCTTCATCGAGGGCGGCCGCTCCCGCACGGGCAAGAACCTCGCGCCGCGCCTTGGCATGCTCTCCTGGGACGTCGACGCCTTCCTCGAAGGCAACCGCAAGGATCTCTTCTTCGTCCCGATCGCCGTCGGCTACGAGCGTCTCGTCGAGGAGTCCGGCATGGTCGAGGAGCTCGACGGCGGAAAGAAGACGGAGGAGAGCGTGCTCGGTCTCTTCCGCGCACGGAAATACCTCCAGCGCCGCTTCGGCTCGGTGCACGTGTCGTTCGGCGAGCCCATCTCGCTGGCGGGCGCGCTCGGCGGTCAGCGCGAACGATTCGAGGCGCTACAACGCGGCGAGATCTCGTCCCCGGAAGTGCGCGGCGTCCTCGAGGAGCACAAGCGGGACTTCGTGGCGTCGCTCGGTCACTCGCTGGTCGAGCGCATCGGCTGGGCGATGGTCGCCAACGCGACCTCGGTCGCGGCGGTCGTGCTGATGGGGACGCCCCATCGCGGCGTGCTGCGAGAGGACCTCGTGAAGGGCATGCAGGAGGTCGCGGGGCTGCTCCGCCTGCAGGGCGTACGCCTCACGACCGCCTTCGAGCACGACCTGCCCGAGCTACGGGACTCGATCGCCTTCCTCGAGCGTTCGGACCTGCTCCACTCGCGCCTCGATCATCGCGGCGAGATCCTGCACTTCGAGGAGAGCCGTCGCCGCGCGCTCGACATCTACCGCAACTCGATCGCCCACTTCCTCGTGATCCCGAGCGTGCTCGCACGGGCCTCGCTCCACGGTCTCGAACGCGACCGCGTCCATCAGGAGCTCGAGACCTGGGTCGAGATCTTCTACCGCGAGTACTACGCGTCGCGGGAGCTCTATCTGACCCGCGGCGAGGCGGTGCTCGAACACTTCGAGAGCGAAGGGTGGATCGCGCTCGACGGCGAGGGCGTCTGGCGGACGACCCGCGGAGGCCGCCGGCCGCTGCAGGTCCTGGCGGAGCAGACGCGTGGCGTCGTCGAGTGCTACGACTCGATCGTCCGCGTGCTCGGGGCGTGGATGGATTCGGCAGAGGACGGCGTGCTTCGCAGCGGACTGATCAAGGAGGCGCAGCTCGACTTCGAGGGCGCCCAGCTGCTGGGCGATGCCCGCCGGATCGAGGCGCTCAGCGCCACGACCTTCGACAACGCGCTGGCGTGGCTCGCGTCGCGGGACATCCTCGAGCGCGAGTCGATCACCACGGGCAAGCGCGGCGTTCGCGACACCCGCTACGCCCGTGGGGAGAAGTGGAGCGAGCTCGAGGGCCTGACGGCGCTTCTGGCGAGCGCTCTCCGAGACGGGTAGCCTCGGCGCCCTTTCGCGCCCCCGCGTGGTCCGTCGCGCCTCCGCGTGGTTCGCATCGCGCCCGGCGTTCTCCGGCTCGCCGCGATCGCGGGCCCGCCCAGAGCCTTCCGAGGAACCCATGTCCGCCGAACCCGCACCCGATCCCCTGTCCATCATCGACTTCGAAAAGGGCGGCGGTCTCTGCGCCGCGATCGCCCAGGACGACGAGACCGGCGAGGTCCTGATGGTCGCCTACATGAACGAGGAGTCGGTTCGCCGGACCCTCGAGATCGGCGAAGTCGTGTACTGGAGCCGCAGTCGGCAGAAGTACTGGCACAAGGGCGAGGAGAGCGGGAATGTCCAGAAGCTGAAGGGCATGTACGTCGACTGCGATGGTGACGCGATCGTGCTTCGCGTCGAGCAGATCGGCGGCGCTGCCTGCCACACGGGGCGACGCAATTGTTTCTACCGCCGGATCGACGGCGGCGAGATCGAGGACGTCGGCGTCCAGGTCTTCGATCCCGACGAGGTCTACAAGAAGTGAGCGTACTGACTCCCGACGCGGACGAAGGGCCGAAGATCCGACTCGGTCTCCCGAAGGGCAGCCTGCAGGAGACGACGGTCTCGCTCCTCGACAAGGCCGGCTACGACGTTCGAATCTCCGGGCGCTCCTACTACCCCTCGATCGACGATCCCGAGATCGAGTGCATCCTGATCCGTCCGCAGGAGATGGCGCGCTACGTCGGGCAGGGCGTGCTCGACTGCGCGATCACGGGTCTCGACTGGGTGATCGAGTCCGGCGCCGACGTCGAGGAGCTCGCCGATCTGCGCGCCCCCTGGCCGAACTACGGGCCGGTTCGCTGGATCCTCGCGGTCAAGAACGATTCCCCCTTCCAGACGCCGAAGGACCTCGAAGGCAAGCGGATCGCGACCGAGGTCATGGGCATGACCGAGCGCTACTTCGCCGAACAGGGGATCTCGGCGCAGCTCGAGTTCTCCTGGGGCGCGACCGAGGTGAAGCCGCCGGTCCTCGCGGACGCGATCGTCGACGTGACCGAGACCGGCTCGAGCCTGCGCGCGAACAATCTGCGCGTGATCGACCTGCTCCACGAGAGCACGCCTCGGCTGATCGCTCATCGCCCGTCGCTTCGGGATCCCTGGAAGCGCGGGAAGCTCGAACGGCTCACGATGCTCTTGATGGGCGCGATCGCGGCGGCCACGCGGGTCGGGCTCTCGATGAACGTGCCGAAGGAGAAGATGGACGGCGTGCTCGCGCTGCTGCCCGATGCGGGCAAGCCGACGATCTCGCCCCTCGCGGATCCGTCCTGGGTCGACATCTTCGTGATCGTCGAGGAGTCGTTCGTGCGAGATCTGCTGCCGAAGCTCCACGAAGCCGGTGCCCGCGGCATCGTCGAGAGCCCGCTCAACAAGATCATCGACTGACGTGCCGTCCGGCGACGCGCACACACGCGGTACGCCCGTCCACGACCGGGGACGCTTCGGCCGATTCGCCGGCGGCTTCGTCGACTACGTGCGCACCGCATGGTGGGGCGCCGTCGCGCCGCGGACCGTCGAGCGTGTGCCGCTGTCGATCGCACAGGGCGTCATCCTGCGCGAGGAGGCGGGGCGCCTCGAGGTCCTGCTGAGCGTGCGCAGCGATCTCTTCGGTTGGGAACTCCCCGGCGGCACCCTCGAAGCCGGCGAAGACCCGCGCGCGGCGCTCGTGCGCGAGGTCGAGGAGGAGACCGGCCTCGAAGTCGAGATCGAGCGCGAGGTCGGCGCTTGGCGCCGTCGTGGCTTCCGCCCCCATACGGCACACGTCTATCGCTGTCGGGTCGTGAGCGGGACGCCCCGGCCGTCCCACGAGACGCCGCGGGTCGCCTGGTTCGAGGCGAACGCGCCGCCGGAGGGCCTCTTCCCGTGGTACCGCGCGCCGCTCGAACGCGGATGCGAGGCGGTCGCGGCGCCGGTCGTCGTCGACGAGGTCCAGGGGCTGCCGTGGATCCTCGAGGCGATGCGGATCGACCTGCGGATGCGCTGGGACGGACTGCCGGACTAACGTGACCCGTCCGTGCTCGCCGACGGCGATGATCCGGACTGCGTCGCGCTCCGTTTCGTTCCGCTGCGAAGTCGTCCGGAGGTCGCCTCGTTTCCGAACCGATCTGCGTCGAGACTCACCCACCTCGAGCAGGGTCGTGCCGAACTCGGCGCATCGCGAGGCGCGAAGTCCTGCACGCTTCGGATCATTCGACGAACCGAACGCTCTCCGCGCCGCCTTCATCCATTGAAGTCCGATCGCTTCGTCGGGAAATGAACGCCGCGCCGTCGAGAGACGCAGTCTCTCGATTGGTCTCCTAGACTCGATCCGTGCGCCGCTGATCTGCCCATCCTGAGCGGAAACCGGAACCCCGGAACAGGTCGCGACCGACGATGGAAAGTCTCACGTCCCTGCCGTGGAAGGGCCTGGTCCAGGGCGTCGCCTCCCTGGCGATCCTGGGGATCGCGCTGTGGGTGGTACTCCGGCGGCTCGAGGATCGCGCGGCGACGCACTGGATCCTCGGCTGGGCCACGCTGCTCGGCGCCGGCGTCTTCACGATCGCTTCGATCGACGTCTATCCGCCGGCGCGCTTCGTCGCGCACGTCGCCGAATCGATGATGGCGCCCTTCCTTCTGATGGGCGCGCTCGAGATCGCTCGTCGTCCGGCCCGTGGTCATTGGCCGCTCTGGGTCGGCCTCGTGGCCGGCCTCTTCCGATGCGGACTCGACGCGACGGGCCGCTTCGCGTTCGACCCCTACTTCGACACGCTCGTTTCCGGGTGTCTGCTCCTCGCGACGGCGCACTGCCTGCTTCGCGCACCGGATCCCGTCGAGTTGCGCAGGCCGATCGCCGCGCTCCTCGTGGTGTACGTCCTCGTCGGCCTCGTGGGTTCCTTCTTCGACGTGCGAGCCGGCGTCGACACGTCGCTCTGGCGGGTCCAGCTCGCCGTCGGCTTTCCGCTCCTCGCGGCCCAGGTGGGGTCGCGCCTTCGCCAGTTCGGGAACGCCGCCGCGGTCGCCGATCGCGCGCGACACGATGCCGACCGGGCGCGGCACGACGCGGATCGCGCGCGGGCGGTCGAACGCGATCGCGTGGGCCTCGTCTTCGCGCAGGTGCACGATCTCGTGGCGGATCTCGACGCCGATTCACGCATCCTCTTCGTGAACGACCGGGTGCGCGACCTGCTGGGCATCGAGCCGGAAGGGCTGGTCGGCCTGCGGGGCGTGGACTTCCTGCCCGAGCAGTGTCGCGAAGCCTCGCTCCGGACCTTCCGGCGGCTCGTGCGCGAGGACGGCCTCGCAGAACCTCACGTGCTGCCGGTGCCGACGGCAGGGCAGGAGCGTCGCTTCCTCGAGTTCACGTTCTCGCCCTACGACTACTCGGGGGCGCGCCGCATGCTGGCCGTCGGTCGCGACGTCACCGCGCGCGTCGAGGCGGAGCGGAGTCTCGCGAAGGAGCGCGATCGGCTGGTGCAATCGGTGGCCGAGCGGGACGAGCGCCTCGAGGTCTCGCTCGAACGGCTTCGGGAACAGGAGCGCCTCGCGGCGATCGGATCGCTCGCGGCGGGCGTCGCCCATCAGATCAACAACCCGGTCGGCGCGATCTCCGCGGCGGCCGAGTTCGCGCTCCTCTCTTCGGACGATCCGGACGCGGAGAAGGTCCGCGAGGACGCGCTGCAGCGGGTCGTCGAAGAGTCCGCGCGGGCGGGTCGAATCGTGAAGAGCCTCCTGCGCTTCGCCCGGCCCGGCCCGCTCGAAACGCGGGTCGAGGACCTGACGGCGGTCGTGCGGCTCGCCGTCGAGCGGGTCGGTCCCTACGCCCGCGAGCGCGGGGCGACGGTCGAGCTCGAAGGCGCGCTCGAGGACGTGCGGGTGGCGATGAGTCCGATCGAGGTGGAGCAGGCGCTCGTGCATCTGCTCCACAACGCGGCCGAGGCCACGCGCCGGGACGGGCGGATCGTCGTGCGTCTCACGCGCGGCGAGGCCCGGGTCACGGTCGAGGTGGTCGACCACGGGGTGGGGATGAGCGCCGAGACCCGATCGCAGGTCTTCGATCCCTTCTTCACGACGCGGCTGCGCCTCGGCGGTGCGGGGCT
>JBCCZJ010000239.1:0-7898 GCA_039187915.1 Myxococcota bacterium | reverse complement strand
CGTGTTCACGCGAGAAGGTGACGTCTTCGGCGTGACCAACTTCGGCGACGTCGTCGTCTTCGACCGCGCGACCGGCGCGCGTCTGAACGACGATCTCCGCTTGCCGGGTCACGTGCCGCCTTCCTCGGCCGTGATGCCCCGACCGGCCTCGGTCTTCGGCGACGGTCTGGTCGCCGAGGCGATTCGCGAGTGGGCCTGGCAGCTCCTGGCGGGCGGGGCCATGCCGTCCGCGAACACGCCCGCGGTCGACGTCGAAACCGGACGGATCTTCGTCGCGGCGACGTCGACGACGGAAGGTCTCGGCGCGCTGCACGCGCTCGACCTCGAGTCGGTGGGGGCGGGCGCGAGCCGACGCGTGACGGTCCGCGCGGCCTTCACGACGGAGATGGGGCCGGGCAGCGGATCGAGTCCGGCGCTCTCGCCGGGCCTCGACCGGGTCTACGTCTCCGACGAGAACGGCGTCTTCTACGGGATCGACGCGGCGACCGGCGCGATCGACTGGCAGGTCGACACGCGGGCGACCTCGGCGGCGGCGGCCGTCGGCGGGAACGGCGACGTCTACACGCTCCAGGCGTTCGGACCGGCGCTGATCGCGCTGCGCGACGACGGCACGGTGCGTTGGGAGAGCGAGCTCGAGACGCTCGCAAGGGCGCGGCTGCCGGAGAGCTTCTGGCTCGGGGAGCCCGTCGCGATCGGGAACGGGAACCCGACCGTCGTCGGCGACGCCGTGCTCGTCCCGGTGATCTACGGCTACGAGACGCACTTCTTCGGTCGCACGATCCCGTGGCCGGTCGAGTCGACCGTCGTCGAAGTCGACGCCGCGACCGGCGTCGGCAGGCGCGATCTCCTCGACCTGCCCGACGACTCGACCGGGATCACCGTCGTCCTCGCGGACGGCACGATCCTGAGCAGCCTCGGGACCGCGCTGACGTCGGGGGTCGCGCCGCTCGGCGGTCTGGCCGACCTGCTCCTGCCGGGCGACCGCCGCGCGCTGCGCGCGAGCGGTGGACTGCTGCTCAGTCGGCCGGCGCCTCCGTCGGATTAGGCCGGGCCGGGTCGGGGGCGTCCGCGCGCCAGGGGATGTGCCAACATCGCCGGCATGAGGAATCCCTACGACGGCGTCGCGATCGTCGGCGCGTACAACACGGTCCAGGCCAAGCAGCTGCCGAATTGGACGGAGCAGGGGCTCGTGCTCGACGCGATCCGGGGCGCGCTCGCCGACGCGGGGCTCACGGCGGACGACGTCGACGGCGTGAACATCTCGAGCTGGGTCACGCGGATCCATTCGCGGACGACCGCGCAGTGGTTCGGTGGCCGCCCGATGTGGGCCGGCATCGCCTCGCCGGGCGTCGAGGGCGTGCTCGAGGCGGCCGCGGCGATCCAGACCGGCCAGGCGGAGACGATCGCGATCGCGACCGCGCAATGCGGCGAGTACACCGATCGCGACTCGACCGTCTCGTGGACCCGGCCGGAGAACGAATTCGTCGAGTGCTGGGGGCTCTACACGGCCGCCGAGTTCGCGCTCATGGCTCAGCGGCACATGCACATCTACGGCACGCCGCGCGCCGCCCTCTCCGAGGTCGCGGCTTCGATCCGGAGCAACGGGGCCCTCAATCCCGATGCCGTCTTCTTCGGTCGCGAGTGCTCCCCCGCCGAGGTCGAGGCGTCGCGCATGGTCGCGGACCCCTTCCGTCTCCTCGACTGCTGCATCGCGTCGGAGGGCGGCGCGGCGATGGTCCTGACGACGGCCGAACGCGCCCGGGATCTCGACTGCGAGCCGATCTACATCCTGGGCGGCGGCATGGACCGGCAGGGCATGTCCTACGTCACGGCGCCCGTCTGGGAGCGCTACGGCTGGGTCGGGCGGCGCGCGATGGAGATGACCTTCGAGCAGAGCGGACTCACCCACAAAGACATCGACTTCGCCGAGTTCTACGACCCCTTCTCCTTCGAGATCATCCGCCAGCTCGAAGCCTTCGGATTCTGCAAGGAGGGCGAAGGAGCCGACTTCGTTCTCGAGGGTCGGATCCGGATCGACGGCGATCTGCCGGTCGCGACCAACGGCGGGATCCTGTCCTACTCCCATGCGGGCGTGGCGCAGCTCCTGCAGAAGCCGATCGCGGCCGTCCAGCAGCTGCGCGGACAGATCACCCCCGAGCTCCGGCTCCACGCGCCGAAGGTCGCCCTCGCCACGAACGGCGGGTCGGGCGCGCTCTTCTGTGACGTCATGGCGCTGGGAAAGGAGCTCGCATGAGCGAGACGCGATCGATTCCGCTCCCGCGACCGACGCCGATCTCGCAGCCCTTCTGGGACGCGTGCAAGGAAGAGCGGCTGACGGTCCAGCGCTGCAAGGGCTGCGGTTCGTACACCTTCATTCCGCAGCCCTGCTGCGGCGATTGTCTGAGCGAGGACTTCGACTGGGTCGAGTCGAGCGGACACGGCACGCTCTACAGCTTCTCGACGGTCTACCGGCCCCAGCAACCCGTCTTCGAGACGCCGTACACGGTCGTGATCGTGGAGCTCGACGAGGGCTATCACATGCTCTCGAACCTGATCGGCGTCGCGCCCGAGGACGTCGAGATCGGGATGCGGCTCGAGGTGTTCTTCGAGGCGATGTCGGACGAGATCACGCTGCCTTATTTCCGGGTTCGCCGTGAGGGCTAGGTCCCTCCCGGCGAACCCCGGGCGCTCGGTGCCGACTTCGACGGACGCGAGGGTCGGCGCGGCGACCGCGACGCGTTCGGGTCCGTTTTCCGCGGGACGGAGCGGCGCGATCGTGCTCTTCCTCCTGCTTCTCGCGGGCTGCGCCTCTTCGCACCGGCTCGAAGCGGTGCGCGCGGTGCTCGAAGCGGACTGGGTCCGAAGCGAGTGGACGCGCCGCGAGATCGTGCAGGCGAGCGACGCGAAGGTCCACGTCGCCACGACCTTCGTGCGACTGCGCGCGGACGGGAGCGTGATCCGGACCTTCGACTCGCTCTACGTGATGACCTTCGAGGCAGGCGCCGACGGCATCGCGCGCTGGGGGATCAAGGGACGGTCGAGCTTCGCGCCGTGACGCTCTCCGCCCTCCAGTCGATCCTCGTCGCCGCCTTTCTCCTGCTGCTCATGTTCGGGATGGGCGCGACGCTCTCGCGGGATCGCTTCGCCGCGGTTCTCGCGAGGCCGTGGCCGCTCGTGGTCGGGCTGGTCAGCCAGTTCCTCTGGATGCCCTTTGCCGCCTTCGTGATCGCGCGAGGGCTCGGCCTGCCGGACGCCGTCGCGGTCGGTCTCGTCATCATGGGCTGCTCGACCGGGGGGACGAGCTCGAACTTCTTCACGTACTTCGCCCGCGCCGACCTCGCGCTCTCGATCTCGATGACCGTGACCTCGACGATCGTCGGCGTGGTCGCGATTCCGCTCGTCCTCTCGCTCTGGACGCGCCCCTTCACGAGCCCGGAGCTCGAGATTCCCCTTGCGAGCATCGCGACGACCCTCGTCGCCGTGATCGTGCCCGTCGCTCTCGGCGTCGTCCTCCGCGCGAAGAGCGAAAGATGGGCTGCTCGCGCGGAGCGGATCGGCAGCGTTTGCGGCTGGAGCGTGCTCGTCCTCGTGATCCTGGGCAGCGTCGTCGAGGATGCCGAAACCCTGCGGACGCTGCCGGGCGAGGTCTATCTCGCGGCAACGGCGCTGGGCCCGCTCGGCTTCGCCCTCGGCTGGCTCGGCGCCCGGCTGCTCGCGCTCGCCCCGCCGCAACGCCGCGCGGTCTGCCTCGAGACCGGCATCCAGAACGCTCCCCTCGCGATCGCGATCGTGACGCTCAGCTTTCCCGCCGACCAGGCACGAGAGGTCCTGATCGCCCCGCTCCTCTACGGCGTGATCGTCGTCCCCTGCAGCGCCCTCGTCGCCGCCGCGTTTCGCCGCGCCGGCTCCGCGTGACCTGGGTACGAGATCGGAACCTCGCGGGTCCGTGGAGCCGGGCATCTGGCCCGGGGCGGCAGGGTCGCGTCCGCCGGGCGCCGGCGTCGCTCGCGCTCCGGAGCGACGTTCACACGCGCGGGCGGGACGCCGCGCGTCGGTCGGTGGCCGGGATGTCGTCCGCCTTGATGACCTTGAAGGTCGCTTCCATCAAGGGATCGGCGAGCAGGGTCCGGATCAGGATCTGGCCGTGCACGTTGCCCTGGGTCGTGATCCAGTTGATCGTGCCCGGATCCGCAGGGGCTGCATAGATCCGGAACTCACCGTCCTCGTCGAGGACGACGTCGCTTCGCTGGATGCCGACCTTGTAGTGTCGGAAATCGCCACTCTCGAGGTATCGCGTCAGGATCTGGAGATTCCAGTAGCGACAAGGGACGTCCTTCCCTTCGACGAGGATCACCTCGTCCGGCGCGATCTTGAACGTGCCGCCGATGTACTGGATCCCCGGCCCGGGAAGGTTGTTGCGGACGAGCTTCGGGTCGATCATCGCCGCGAGCTCCTCCGGCGTGTATTCGTCCGACGAGTCCTCGTCGAGGACGAGTTCGCCCTGCTCGATGCGCGTCATGCTTCCGCTGCGCTCGCTCGTTCCTTCGTACTCGATCCGGTTCAGCCCGATGAAGATCGAGAGTCCGAGCGAAACGTCCGTCGCGTCCTCGACGAAGTCGACGACCCGGCGGAGGCCGGCTTCCAGCTCGGCCTCGTCGTAGTGTCGGAGGGGCGCGGTCTCGGAGAGGCACTCGAGCGTCATCGCCGCCGATCGCTTCTCACCCCGATCGATCGCATCCACGAAGGTATCGAAGTACTCGCGCGTGAAGAGGATCGGGTTCCGGCCCTTGAGCTCGATCCAGTTCCGAGCGCCGTCCGGGCGCTTCTCCGAGAGCGTGACTTCGGCGATCTGTTGACCGAACACGTTCTCCCACACCAGATCGTCGTCGATCATGTGGTCGACGATGTAGTAGGTGTCCGCCTCGTCGTAGGCATAGACCGTCGCCGAGAAGAACAGGTCGTCGCCTCGCCGGATCGTGAATCGGTAGACCAGGTTCTCGTCGAGCTTCGCCTCTCGGTAGAGGGTGTCCGTTCCATCGCCCTTGAACTTCCGGATCGGCGTCATCATGCGCTTCAGCTCCGGAAAGCGACGGTCGGACTCCATTTCGAGGTCGTGCGCAGCCGAGATCAGCCGAAGCAGATACCGGTAGCCCTCCGCGCGTTCGCGCTCGCCACGGGCTCCCGTCGGCGCGACGATCTTGTCGCCGATGCGCCTCAGCGACTCGGTGAAGTCGTTCCAGGCCTGTTGCGCGCGAGAGACGTCGGACATGCGGCTCCGTTCGGGGTGGGGCGCGACGAGAGCGACCGGCCTCAGAGCAGTCGGGATTCGTGGCCCTGCCAGTACTCGTCCTTCAGCAACCGCTTGTAGAGCTTGCCCGTCGGATGGCGGGGAAGCTCCTCGCGGAAGTCGACCGACCGCGGGCACTTCACGTCCGCGAGGTGTTCCTTGCAGTAGGCGATCAGCTCGCGCTCGGTCTCCTCGCCCGCGTCGCCGTGGTTCACGAGCTGGACGACGGCCTTCACCTCTTCGCCGAAGTCGGTGTTCGGGACGCCGAAGACCGCGACGTCCGCCACCTTTGGATGGACCGTGAGGACGTTCTCGGTCTCCTGCGGGTAGATGTTCACGCCGCCGCTGATGATCATGTTCGCCTTGCGATCGGTGAGGTAGAGGAAGCCGTCCTCGTCGAGCTTGCCGATGTCGCCGAGGGTCGACCAGCCGTTGTCGAGGAAGGCGTCCTTCGTCTTCTCCGGGGCGTTGTGATACTCGAAGGTCTGCATGTTGGCCGACCCGAAGTAGACGCCGCCTTCTTCGCCGACCGGGACCTCGTTGCCGTCGTCGTCGACGATGTGGACCTCGCCGGAGAGCGCCTTGCCGACGGTCCCCTTGTGGGCGAGCCAGTCCTGGGGCGAGGCGTAACAGAATCCGTTGCCCTCGGTTCCGGCGTAGTACTCGTGGATGATCGGTCCCCACCAGTCGAGCATCTGCTCCTTGACCGCGACGGGGCAGGGCGCCGCAGCGTGGATCGCGAACGTCAGGCTGCTCACGTCGTACTGCTTGCGGACCTCTTCCTCGAGCTTGAGCATGCGGACGAACATGGTCGGGACCCATTGGCTGTGGGTGACCTCGAAGCGATCGATCGCGGCGAGCGCGGCCTCGGCATCGAAGCGCTCCATCACGACGATCGTCGCGCCGAAGCGTTGGAAGGTCGCGCAATAGCGGAGCGGCGCGGCGTGGTAGAGGGGCGCCGGAGAGAGGTAGACCGATTCCGGCGTCGCGCCGAAGAGCGCCTGGATCATGAGCGAGAAGCCGTCCGTCGCGCCGAGCGGCGTGTCCGGGAAGGCCGGTTTGACGCCCTTCGGGCGCCCGGTCGTCCCCGACGAGTACAGCATCGGCTGGGCTTCCTTGCGATCGGGCAGTGGCGTCGGATCGAACTTCGCGATCGACGTCTCGAAGTCCTCGAAGCCGTCGAGGGCGCCGCCGATCGCGAGCTTGGTCGGGATCCTGTCGAGCACATCGCCGAGTCCGGCGATCGATTCGGCCTTGTACGGGCTCGAGATGAAGGCCTGGCTCCCGCTGTCCTCGAGGATGTAGCCGAGCTCGTCGGTCGTGAGACGCGAGCTGATCGCGGTGTAGTAGAGGCCGGCGTAGTGGGCGCCCCAGAGGACCGCGAGATACTCGAGGCGGTTCTCCATGCAGAACGCCATGTGGTCGCCGGGCTGGAGCCCGGCGGCGCGGAAGAGCTGCGAGAGTCGGTTCGCCTTCGCCTCGAGCTCCGCGTAGGTCATCGACTCGCCGCTCGAGGCCATGATCACGGCGGGCTTGTCGGGCGTGAGCGCGGCCCAGGTTCCGGGGTGGTTCGGGTTCTCGGGGAGATCGGTGGGCGCGGTCATAGGGGGCTCCGGCTCGGGGTGGGAGAGCGTGCCAGGATAGGCCAATCAGACCGGGGCGGTATCCGCGGCGCGGGCGTCGAGCTCGGCCCGGATCCGGGCGTGCTCGGCCTCCGTCAGGTCGAAGCGGCTGAAGATCGCGGCACCGATCAGGAAGCAGACCAGAGGGAAGCCGCCCATCAGCACGACCATGGTGGTCTTGGTGAGGTCGGACTGGACCGCGGCCTGGCCGTCGAAGCCCGACCACTCGAGGGCCCACCCGACGAGGCCGATCATGATCCCGCCGGCGAGCTTGTTGACGAAGCTCCAGCCCGCGAAGTAGGTCCCCTCCTTGCGATCACCGGTCGTGAACTCGTCGACGTCCACGATCTCGGACTTCAGGGTGTATCCGAGGACGTTCGGGCAGCTCGAGGAGAGGCCTGCGATCGAGCCGGGGATGGCGATCACCCACCAGGCGCCCTCGTAGACGAAGCTGACCGATCCGTAGCCGATCGCGCTGCCGAACATCGAGAGCAGGAGCAGGCGGCGCTTCTCGAAACGACGGCCGAGGAAGAGCCAGAGCGGGATCCCCAGGAGCGTGGCGACCATGTTGATGCCCAGCATCTGACCGAGGAGGTCCGACCTTCCGACGACGTAGTCGAGCACGAAGGGCGTCAAGGCGCCGATCCCGCCGGCGCCGATCCCGTCGATGAAGATCACGATCAGGAACAGTCGCGCATGGCGGTTGCGGACCACGTCGCCGATCGCCTTGAAGGGGTTCCCGCCGCCGCGCCCCTGGAACTCGGACAGCTCCTCGGGGAGCAAGGACGTGCCCGAGCACACCAGGGCGAGGGTGATCCCGGCGGCGGCGAAGGCCATGAGGCGCGTCGCTTCCCGGCCGCCGTTCTCGATGACCGCGGAGCCCAGGACGCCTGCGATCAGCAGTCCGATCGTCTTCAGGAACTGGCGGGCGGCGAAGATCCGGTTGCGCGCGGGGCCGTGCAGCGAGAGCTCCGCCCCGAGCGACATGT
>JBCCZJ010000238.1:0-7933 GCA_039187915.1 Myxococcota bacterium | reverse complement strand
GCGAGGTCATGGGCATCGACTCGAGCTTCGGCCGCGCCTTCGCGAAGAGTCAGATCCAGGCGGGCAACAGCCTGCCGATCGACGGCGGGACGGTCCTCGTCTCCGTTCGCGAGGAGGAACACCAGCGTGTGTTCCAGCCGATCAAGACCCTGGTCGAGGAGGGCTTCAAGGTCGTCGCGACGGAGGGGACGGCCGCGACCCTCGAGCGACTCGGGATCGAGTGCGAGGTCGTGAACAAGGTCTACGAGGGGTCGCCGCACACCCAGGACCGGATCGAGAGCGGGGACGTGGTCCTCGTCATCAACACGACGAACAACGACCCGAAGTCGATCGAGGATTCGAAGTCGCTGCGTCGCGCGGCGCTCCTCGCCGGCGTGCCCTACTGCACGACACTGGCGGCGGCGCGAGCGAGCGCGGACGCGATCGCGGCGATGCGCGCGGAATCGATCGGCGTGCGGAGCCTGCAGCGGATCCACGAGGCGGTCTGATCCGGCCTCGGCGGTCGGTTCGCTTTTTGTTCGCCTCCGGCGTACGCTGGCGCGACGTCGCCCGGAGTCCGTCCCTCGATGCCCGAATCCCTGCACGACCAGATCGCCGCGCTCCACGGCGCCGTGGTGGCGCTCGGGCGGGCGGAGGCGTCCGGGGATCCGGAAGAACGGACACCCGCCGCGGCCGAAGAGCAGGCGGCGAAGCGCCTCGGGCAGCTGCTCGGCCGGCCGCTTCCGAAGGAGCTCCGCGCGCGGCTGCTGAAGGTCGAGAAACGTCTCGCGGCACGGAAGCCCTCGAGTCCGCGGCGCGACGTCGGGCGTGAAATCCTCGAGCTGATCGATCCGCTCGGGCGGGCGGGATGGCCGGACGAGCTGCTCGCCAAATCCCTGGCGGCGCTCCCGGGCGTCGGCCCGAAGAAGGCCGAGGGCTTCGCGCGCCGGGGCTTCGAACGCGTGAGCGATCTGCTCTTCTGGCTGCCTTCGCGCTACGAGGACCGGCGACGGGTGCTCTCGGTCGGCGAGCTCAAGGTCGGGGCGACGGCGACGTTCGTGGGCGAGGTCAAGGTCGTCGACTGGGTGCCGACCCGCCGCGGTGGGCGCTTCGGGAAGATCTTCCAGGCGGTCGTGGGCGACGACGAGTCGATCGTGACGCTCAAGTGGTTCCGGGGCGGAGAGGCGATCGCGAAGAGCGTCACGAAGGGCAGGCAGGTCCTCGTGAGCGGCGAGGTGAAGCGCTACCGCTTCTCCAAGGAGCTGATCCACCCCGACGTCGAGGTCCTGAAGACGCCGAAGGCAAAGACGGAGGCGGAGGCGGAGAACGAGACCGCGTCGGACGCGCGCGCCGCGCAGCCCGCGCCGTCGCACGACGACGACGAGCTCGGCCGCGTGGTCCCGGTCTATACGGCACCCGAGGGCATGAACCCGCGCACGCTCCGGCGCCTGATCGGTCAGGCGGTCGAAGCCCACAGCGACCTCGTGCAGGGGCACCTTCCCGTCGCCGTCGTCGAAGAGCGCGGGCTGCCCACGGTGCCGCGCGCGCTGCGCGCGCTGCATCGCCCGGAGGCGGACGTCGACGTCGAGCAGGTTGCCGCCTTCGCGTCGCCGGCCCACGAGCGGCTCGTGCTCGAAGAGCTCTATCTGCTGGAGCTGGGGCTCGCGATGCGTCGGGCGAAGTCGAGTCGGAAGCCCGGGGTCGCGATCGATGCGGCGCGGCCCGAGTCGCGGACCGCGGCGAAGGCCCTTCCCTGGAAGCTGACCGGCGCCCAGCGGCGCGTGATCGGCGAGATCCTGGGCGACCTCGGGCGCCCGCATCCGATGAACCGTCTCGTGCAGGGCGACGTCGGCAGCGGGAAGACGGCGGTCGCCATGCTGTCCGCGGTGGCGGTCGCGGCCTGCGGCGGGCAGACGGCGCTGATGGCGCCCACCGAGCTGCTCGCGGAGCAGCACTATCGCACCCTCACGAAGATGGTCGAGAGCGGCGGCGACGCGATCCCGTTGCGCATCGGCCTGCTGACCGCATCGCTGCCGCGCGCCGAGATCCGCCAGGTCCGCGGGCTGCTCGCGATGGGCGAGATCGACCTCGTCGTCGGGACCCACGCGCTCGTCGCGGGCGAGATCGCCTTCAAGGATCTCGTGCTCTCCATCGTCGACGAACAGCACCGCTTCGGCGTCATGCAGCGCGCCGCCCTGGCGGCGCCGCGTCCGGACGGCCGCTACCCCCATCGCATGGTCATGACCGCGACGCCGATCCCGCGAAGCCTGGCGATGACGCTCTACGGCGAGCTCGACCTCTCGGTCATCGACGAGCTGCCGCCCGGTCGCAAGCCGATCGAGACGATCCTGCTGCGTGCTGGCGAGGGGCAGCGCGTGATGGAGCTGATCCGCGAGACCCTCGAGCGCGAGGAGCGGGTCTACGTCGTGTACCCGCTGGTCGAGGAGAGCGAGAAGATGGACCTGCGCTCGGCGATCGATTCGGCGGAGTCGATCGGACGCGCCTTCCCGGACCATCGCGTCGATCTCGTGCACGGCCGCCTCGACGCCGCGGACCGCCAGGCGGCCATGGAACGCTTCGCGAGCGGTGCCTCTTCGATCCTGGTCGCGACCACGGTGATCGAGGTGGGCGTCGACGTCCCGGAGGCGACGCTCATGGTGATCGAGCATGCGGAGCGCTTCGGCCTCGCGCAGCTCCATCAGCTCCGGGGGCGCGTGGGGCGGGGCGGGGCGAAGGGGTCCTGCGTCCTCGTCGCGCGGGGGAGCAGCGAGAAGAGCGAGCAGCGCCTGCGCGCGATGACGCGGACGACCGACGGCTTCAAGATCGCCGACGCGGATCTCGACATCCGCGGCCCGGGGGATTTCCTCGGCACGCGGCAGAGCGGTCATCTGCCGGAGCTGCGGATCGCCGATCTGCTCCGGGACACGCTGCTCGTCGCAGCCGCCCGGAACATCGCGCGCACCGAGGTGGAGGCCGATCCCACGCTGCAGCGCGTGCCGGCCACCCGACGGGCCGTACGCGCGCGCTGGGGGAGTCGGATCGACCTGTCGTCGGTGGGATAGCGACGGACGCGAGCCGGCGGGCGCTGCGAGAGCCCTCGACCGGCGGGCCAGGCGGCCCGAGGGGCCGCGGGACGCGCTCAAGCTTGACGCGCGTCCGGACGTTCTCTACATCCACGAGCAATGGACGAGAACTCGAACCACGCCGGCCAGACCCTCCTAGGGCTTCTCGCGCTCCTGCTCCTTATCGGGGCGGGCGGGGCTGCCTAGCGTCTGGCCGAACCAGGACGGTTCGAGAACGACGAAGCCCCTCCCGCCTGACGGCCGGAGGGGCTTCGTCGTTTTCGCGCCCAGCGGGCGCGAGGACAGGCGGGCAGCACGAGCTGACCCGCGATACGCGGACCCTCTTCGGACCGGCCAGGCGGGCAGGGCACGGAGAGAACGATGGATTCGCATTCCGCAGAAGAACAGGAACGAGGAGACGGGGTTCGTCCGGCCGGCAATCGGCCGAGCGCGATGCCCCACGATCGCTACCGGCCCTTCGTGCGCTTCGATCTGCCGGATCGGACCTGGCCCGATCGGGTGCTCGCGCAGGCGCCGCGCTGGTGCAGCGTCGACCTGCGCGACGGCAACCAGGCCCTCGTCGAGCCGATGGGCTGGGACCGGAAGATCCGCCTCTTCGATGCTCTCGTGGCGAGCGGCTTCCGCGAGATCGAAGTCGGCTTCCCGGCGGCTTCGCAGACCGACTTCGACTTCGTGCGTCGGATCATCGACGAGGGGCGCGTCCCCGACGACGTGACGATCCAGGTGCTCGTGCAGTGTCGTGAGGACCTGATCGAACGGACCTTCGCCGCGATCGAGGGGGCGCCGAGCGCGATCGTCCATTTCTACAACTCGACCTCGCCGATCCAGCGCCGGGTCGTCTTCCGGGAGGACCGCGCGGGGATCAAGAAGCTCGCGGTCGATGCGGCCCGCCTCGTCAAGGCGGCGGCGGACGCGCGGCCGAACGAGGAGATCCGCTTCGAGTACTCGCCCGAGAGCTACTCGTCGACGGAGCTCGACTTCGCGGTCGAGATCAGCGAGGCGGTGATGGACGTGATCGAGCCCGACACCGCGCGGCCGGTGATCCTGAATCTGCCGGCGACGGTCGAGGTCGCGACGCCGAACGTCTACGCGGATTCCATCGAGCTCTTCTGCCGCAGCCTGTCGAATCGCGCGGCGGCGATCGTCAGCGTGCATCCGCACAACGATCGCGGCTGCGCGGTCGCCGCCGCGGAGCTCGGCCTGATGGCAGGCGCGGATCGCGTCGAGGGGACGCTCTTCGGGAACGGGGAGCGGACCGGGAACGTCGACGTGGTGACCCTGGCGCTCAACCTGATGAGCCAGGGCGTCGACCCCGAGCTCGACTTCTCGGACCTGCCCGCGTTGGTGCGCCAGGTCGAGCACGCGAACCGGCTGCCGGTCCACCCGCGTCATCCCTATGCCGGGGAGCTCGTCTACACGGCGTTCTCGGGCTCCCACCAGGACGCCATCCGCAAGGGACTCGCGGCGCTCGAAGCCGAAGCCGCGCCCCATTGGGACGTGCCGTACCTGCCGGTCGATCCCGCGGACGTCGGCCGGAACTACGAGGCGGTGATCCGGATCAACTCGCAGTCCGGCAAGGGCGGGGTGGCGTTCGTGCTCGAGACCGAGCACGGCTACGCGCTGCCCCGCCGCATGCAGATCGACTTCTCGAAGATCGTGCAGGCGTGGGCGGACGAAAACGAAGAGGAGCTGATCAGCGAGCGGGTCCGGACGCTCTTCGAGCGGACCTATCTCGACGTGGAGGGCGGGCCGCGCCTCGTCGGTGAGCGGACGATCGCGAGCGGCGACGGCGCGCGCGACGCGGTCTCGGCCACGCTGCGGTGGGGGGGCGCGCAGATCCCGGTCGAAGCCGAGGGTACCGGGCCGATCGACGCGTTCGTCGCCGGCCTGGGCCGGGCGCTCGGCGTGGCGCTCCGGATCGGGGACTACCACGAGCACGCGCTCGGGGCGGGCGCGGGGGCGACCGCCGTCGCCTACGTCGAGGTCGTCTTCGGCGCGGACCGGCGTCTCTTCGGGGCCGGCCGGGCGGCGAGCATCGTCGATGCCTCGTTCCGGGCCGTCCTGTCCGCGGTCGCGCGGGCGGTCGCGGCCGGTTGGATCGAGGCGCCCGAGGCGGCCCGCGCGGGCCGGACGGGGACGGACGCGGCGTGAACGTCCCGCCGGACGGGGGCTTCGGGCCCCCGCCCGGCGCTACGCTCTGCGTGACCGATCTCGTCACAGGCGTCGCCGAGGATCCGCCCCGCGACCCGGGGACGAGACGGGGATCGGATCGGAGGGGGAAGGGCGTTGCGCCTGCTGCACACGGCGGACTGGCATCTGGGGCGACTCTTCCACGGTGTGTCCCTCGTCGACGACCAGGCCCACCTCCTCGACGCGCTCGCGCGGCTCGTCTCGGAGGCGGCGATCGACGCGGTCCTGATCGCGGGAGACGTCTACGACCGCGCGGTGCCGCCGCCGGACGCAGTGACCCTCTTCGACGCGTTCCTCGCTCGGGTCGCCGGCGAGCAGGGCGTGCCGGTCGTGGTGATCGCCGGCAACCACGACTCGGCGGATCGGCTGGGATTCGGTGCGCGGCTGATGGCCGAGGGCGGGCTTCACGTGCGCGGGCGGCTCGAACCGGACCCGGTCCCGATCGTGCTGTCGGATGCGCACGGCCCCGTCGACCTCGTCGCGCTGCCCTTCGTCGACCCGCCCCATGCACGCGCGGCGCTCGGCGACGCGACGCTGCGGGATCACGACGCCTGCAATGCGGCGCTGCTCGCGCGGGGGCGGCGTGCGCTCCGCCCGGATCGGCGCAGCGTCTGCGTGGCCCATGCCTTCGTCGCCGGCGCGTCGGACAGCGAGTCCGAGCGTCCGCTCGTGGTGGGCGGCGGCGGACACGTCTCGGCCGCCCACTTCGACGGCTTCGACTACGTCGCGCTCGGCCATCTCCATCGCCCCCAGCGCGTCGCCCGCGACACGATCCGCTACGCGGGCTCGCTCATGCCCTACAGCTTCGGCGAGGCGGCCCACGAGAAGAGCGTCTCGGTCGTCGAACTCGCGCGGGACGGATCCGTGGCGATCGAGGCCGTTCCGCTCCCGCCGCGACGGGCGGTGCGCGTCGTCGAGGGCACGCTCGCTTCGCTGCTCGCGGAGACGCCGGCGGGGGTGGCGGCCGACGATTATCTCCTGGTGCGCCTCACCGACGCCGGGGCGCTCTTCCATCCGATGGCGCGCCTGCGCGAGCGCTATCCGAACGTGCTCCAGATCGAGCGGCCGGCGCTCGAGGTCGCCGCGAGCGGCGGCGCGGTCGCCGCGGGTTCGCTCGCGCCGCGCGCGCCGGAGGATCTCTTCGCCGACTTCTTCGAGGCCGTGATGGATCGTGAGATGGACGCGTCCGAGCGGGCAGCGCTGCTCGAGCTCGACGGGTCCTCGGTCGAGTCCGCGCCGTGAAGCCGATCCGCGTCGAGATCGAGGCGTTCGGGTCCTTCGCGGATCGGCAGGTCGTCGACTTCCAGGCGCTCGGGACGAACGAGCTCTTCCTGATCCATGGCCCGACCGGCGCCGGAAAGTCCACGATCCTCGAGGCGATCTGCTTCGCGCTCTACGGAATGCCGGCCGGCACCGACGCGTCGGCGCCCCACCTGCGCAGTCAGCACGCCGAAGCGGACCGCACGACCCGCGTGACGCTCTGGTTCGCCCTCGGTGACACGCGCTACCGCGTCGAGCGAACGCCGCGGCAGCTCCGGCCGAAGCGGCGCGGAGAGGGCTTCGTCGAGGAGCGCGGGACCGCGGTGCTCGAGCGCTTCAAGCCGGGCGTCCCGGAGGATGGGCCGGGGGAGCCCCTGGCCACGAAGCAGGGCGAGGTCGACGCGGAAGTGCGTGCGCTGCTGGGCCTCGATCGCGCCCAGTTCCGGCAGGTGATCCTGCTGCCGCAGGGCGAGTTCCGGCGCCTGCTCGAAGCCTCGAGCAAGGAGCGTCAGGAGATCCTCTCCCGCCTCTTCGACATCGATCGCTTCGCCGCGCTCGAGCGCCGGCTGAAGGTGGCGGCCGATCGATTGAAGGACGAGCTCGGCAAGATCGAGGAGCGGCGGGCGACGCTGCTCGGGCAGGCGGAGGCGGAGAACGAGGAAGCCTTCACGCTGCGGCGCAAGGCGCTCGCCGAGGAGATCGAGGAAGCGCGCGCGGCGCTCGCGGAAGCGGTCGCGGGAGAGACGACGGCGCGGGCGTCGCTCGAGCGCGGGCGCGCGGATCGCGACCGGCTGCGGATCCGTGACACCGCAGCGCGTCACCACGCCGAGCTCCAGGCGCGCCGCCCGGAGTTCGACAACGCCCGGGATCGTCTGCGCGACGCGCTGCGGGCCGAGCCGGTGGCGCTTCGATTCGAGGCCTGGACGAAAGCACGACGGGCGGCCGAGGAGGTCGACGCGCGGCTGGCGGAGGCGACGTCGGCGCTCGAGACGGCCGACCATGCCCTCGAGGCCGCGCGCAACGACGAATTCGCTGCGCGGGAGCGGGCGCCGGAGCTGCGGGCCCTCGACGAGACCGTCGCGCGCCTGCGCGCCTCGGTCGAGACCGTCGAGGGTCTCGAGGGCCTGCGGCGAGCGCACGCCGAGCAGGTCGCTGCGCAGACGGAGCGCGCGGCCCGGCTCGAGCAGGAAGAGGTGCGGCTGGTCGAGGCGCAGCAGACGCTCGCGCGCGCCGAGCAGCAGGCCGAGCGCCACGCCCGGCTGCTGGACGAACAGCGCGCGCGGATCGATGCGCGGACGGCCCTCGCGGCCCGGCTCGAGCAAGCGCGGCAAGCGATCTCGCTGTCCGCGGGGATCGAGGCCCGGGCGCGCCGGCTCGCGTCGCTGGACGAGGCGATCACGGGGGCGCGCGCGCGTCTTTCG
>JBCCZJ010000237.1:0-7935 GCA_039187915.1 Myxococcota bacterium | reverse complement strand
GACGCGATCGAGGTGATCGAGTCGCTGCGGGAACAGTCGGGCGGATTCGGGACGGTCCTCTTCCTCGGGCACAACTGCGCGAATCCCGAAGCGACGCGCCGGAGCTACGACCTGATCGGTCGCTACGTGATCCCCGCCGTGAACGACGCGAACCGTTTCCGGAAGCGGAGCATGGAGTGGGCGACCAAGAACGCGGCCACGTTCATGCCGGCGATGCAGGTCGGCATCCAGAAGGCGATCGAGGAATACGAAGCGAGCCGGACCGCGTCCGGCGGTGACGGCACGGCCTGGGTGCCCGACGCTTCGGGCGACGCTCCCGAGAAGGCGTAGCCGACGAGCCGCTCCTTCCTCCTTCCGTGTCCGCGCGTCTTCGGGGAGGCGGCAGAAGAGGCGTAGCCGCCCGGCAGGCGTGCCTGCCCGCGCCGCGCCGGTCGCGGCAAGTCAAGCGCAAAGCGCGGTCGCGCCTGCGTGCGGGTGCGCCGGCAGGGGCCGGCCGATGTGTCCGGAATCGCGACGGATGCGGGGCGGACGCGCGGGCCGTTGCGCGGGCGTTGCCGTGGGGAGGACGCCATTCGAGACGTCGCGATTTCCTCCGGACGCTGCACTCACGATCGCAGGCATCGCTCCGTTCGAGGAGCGCCGTCACGATCGCAGGGGGCGCTCGGGGCGGCGGGAAGCGGTGCCCCGGAGCCCAGCATGACCGCCACGACGACCACCCGACGACTTCGACCGCGCTCGCTCGCGTCCTGCGCCTGGATCGCGCTCACGGCACTCGCGCTCGCGAGCCTCGGCTGCCGTGCCCAGAACGGGAACGACTCGCCGGGGGGCACGACCGCCGCCTTCGCGCAGACGGCGACGGGGATCGCGCCGGGGGCTTCGGTCTCCTTCACCAACGGATCGGTGGGCGACTTCGTGTCGATCCTCTGGGACTTCGGAGACGGGACGACCAGCACTGAAGAGAACCCCGATCACACGTACACCGCCGCCGGGACCTACACGGTCACGCTCACCCTCACGACGTCGAACGGAACCAGCTCCACGACCAGCCAGGTCATGGTCGCCGGGCCGCCGACGGCGGGGCTGGTCTGTACGCCGGACGAGCAGTTCGCGCCCTTCACGATCGCCTGCTCGAGCACCGCGACGGACGCCCTCAACACCCGCTACGAGCTCGTCGCGACGGGTTCCTCCGCCCCGCCGGTCGTCGTGACCGGCGCGGCCGCCGCCTTCGACGTGAGCGTCGCCGGTGACTACACGATCACCCAGTTCGTGGACAACGGCGTCGTCGGCGATACGGACTCGGCGTCGACGAACGTGGTCGCCTACGACCTCGCGATCGTCCCGTCCGTGCCGAGCGGCTCCGCTCCGGTCGCGGGCGACATCGTCTTCGCGCTGGTCACCGACGCGCCGCCCCCGGGCCTCCCCACCTGGCTGGTCGACGGCGTCCTCTCGTTCAACGGCAACGGCGCCGCGCTCATGGAGCCGCTCACCCAGCCGGGCACGTATACGATCAGTTTCGTCTATGCGACCGCGATGTCGCTGCTCACGACGACCGTCTCGATCGACTACGTCGTCGGTTTCGGTCCGCCGGCCGCCGACTTCGCCGTCTCGACGAGCGAGGGCCCGGGGCCGCTCGACGTGACCTTCACCGATCAGTCGACGGGTACGCTCCGCGCCTGGACCTGGGACTTCGGGGACGGGACGACCTGCGACTTCCCGGTGCCGGTCGGCGCCGATCCGAGCGATCCTGCCTACTGCGACAGCGCGAGCCCGACCCATACCTACGGCGCGATCGGCGACTACGACGTCACGCTCACGATCACGGGCGAGGATGCGGTCGGGGACGACGTGATGGACACGGCAACCCGGACCGACGCGGTGCGCGTGACGATCCTGGATCCGGGCTTCGAGTCGCAGACGGCCGACGCCACGATCGCCGGCGGCTGGACGCCGATCACGCCGTCCGCGCCGACCGCGACGGCGCAGCCCCTCGCGCTCGCTTCGGCCGGCGGCGCGGACGCCGGCATGCCGACGGAGGGCAGCCAGTGGGCGGCCCTCGACGGTCTCGGAACCGACGGCAGCGATGCCGCCCTCGACGTCCAGAACGGCATCGAGACGGAGTTCCTCCGGCCGTCCTCGGCGAGCGTGCTCGAGTTCGACTACGTCCTGCTCTACTCCGAGCCGACCGCGGGTGCGGTCCTCGACGCCATGACCGCGACCGTGAGCGACGGTGCGACGATCGTCGAGATCCCGAGCGCGCGGGCGGACGTGACCTCGCCCTATGCCGGCGGGTCGACGCGCTTCCCGACCCTCGACGGCGCCACGACCCGCGCGACGCCGGTCCGGACGGCGAGCCTCGATCTCGCGACGGCCTTTCCGTCGGCGGGCCCGGACCAGCGCTACACGCTCACGATCCGACTGACGAACGACGTGAACGACTTCCGGAGCCCGCGTGCCTACGTCGACGACGTGCGCTTCGTCGCGCCGGCGGATCCGGGTCTCGCGTTCTCAGCGGCCTTCTCGGCGCCGGCCACGGTGGTCGCCGGTGAGGCCGTGGACTTCCTGGACGAGACCTGCGACGGGAGCGCGACCTGCCTCGCGCCGACCAGTCATCGCTGGGACTTCGACACCCATTTCTCGCCGGCGCTGCTCGCTTCGAGCGGCTCTGCGGACGCGGACCCGACCTACACCTTCGCGGAGGCCGGCGACTACGACGTCGAGCTGCGCGTGCGGAACGCGGACCGGGAATCCGTGGCGACGATGACCGTGACCGTCCTCGAGGCGGCTCTCGCGGTGCCCGCGATCGCGAGTGCGAGCGGCACGACCGCGCCGGCCACCCTCACCTTCGAAGACCGGTCCACCTCCGATCCGTCGGATCCGATCGTCGGCTGGAGCTGGGACTTCGCCGGCTGGGGCACCTCGACCGCGCAGGCCCCCGCGCCCGTCGCGATCAATCAGGCCGGGACCTGGACCGTTCGCCTGACGATCACGACGGCCTCCGGGCAGACCGCGACGGGCAGCGTGGACGTGGTCCTCGACTGACCCGGAGCGACGGTCTTCGAACGGATCCGGCCACGACCGCGGGAGAAGCCCCCCTTTACTCTCCGCCTCGATCGGTCGATGGTTCCGACATGGACCGCCGTCCCGACCTTCGCCGCGCCGAATCTGCTGCCGTATCCACCCGATCGCGCGGCCGCCGCTCCGCCGGCCGCGGCGGCCTGGTCGCCCTTCTCGCCTTCGGGCTCCTCGGACCCGGCGGCGTCGCGGTGGCCGACGGACACGATGCGCACGGCCACGGCCATGGTCACGGCCGCAGCCCTCGCGCGGGCTCGCCTCGGAGCGCGCCGGCCCCGGGCGTGGCGGGACCGAACGTCCGCTTCGAGATCTTCTACGACTATCTCGAGCAGGAAGAGACGGACACGTTCAACCCGGGCGGACCGAGCACGCTGTCGATCGACAGCCACGACGGACACGCTTCTCGCGCGGCGCTCACCGGCGTGTTCCCGATCTGGGGACCGGCCGGCGTGCGCGCCCAGTTGCGCAGCGCCTACGGCCACCGCCAGCGGAGCCTCGACGGTCTCGCTCGCGGCAACAACGAGATCTACACGAGCGGGGCGACCCTCGAGCTCTTTCTACGCGACCCGGAACGCGGCGCCTTCACGGTCGGCGGCGACTACGACCGCCTGTCGCGCGAAGGTCCGATCGACGCCGAGGAGTTCGGGGGCCACGTGACCGCTCAGGTCTTCTTCCCGGATCTCGGCATCGGCCCCGTCGACTGGAACTTCCACCTCGCCTTCACCCATCGGGAAGTCGACGGCGTGAGCGGCACCGCCGACATCGACGCGGACCGCTACCTCGTGCGCGCGCAGAGCGGCTGGTACGCGAGCGAGAACGTGCAGATCCTGCTCGGCCTCCAGTGGGACCGCGCCGAGGAGGAGTTCTCGAGCGAAGAGGATCTCGAGGCGCTCTTCGAGGCGCGCTGGTTCGTTCCGATTCCGGTCGTCCCGGTCGAGCTCCGCTTCGGCGGCTCGGCCGGCGTCTCCGACTACAAGCGTCCGCCCTTCCGCACGGATCGTCGCCCGGTCTACGGCGCGAGCGTCGGCCTCGTCTTCCGCTTCGGCGCGGGCGAGACCCTGATCGACACCCAGCGGCGCTACGACTGATCCCGCGCGTCCGGCGGCCTCGCCGCCGCCGAGCGCGGCCCGGCCCGGTTGACCCGGCTCGGGGGCTCGTCCACGCTTCCCGCGGCGCGGCGACCGGGTTCGCGGCGTCCGCCTCGGCACGATCCGCGGCGCTCGCTCCGGAGACCGTGCTGCCTTGCTGCTCGAGCGCCGCTACCTCCCGCTCTTCCTGGTGACCTTCACCCTCGCGGTCGGCTACGCCTTCATCTACTCGCTGACCGCCGTCATCCGTAGCCGCTTCGGGATCAGCGAGACGGGCATCGGCTGGATCGGCGGCATCGGCTTCGCCGCCGGCTTCGTTTCCATGGTGAGCCTCTCGCGCTACGCGGACCGGGGGCATACGAAGGTCATGCTGCGGGTCGGCGTCGGCCTCGTCCTCCTCGGCAACGCCGGCATGATCTTCGCGTCGGACCTCTCTGGCTTCCTCGCGTCGCGTACGCTGCTCGGCCTCGGAGGCGGGCTCTTCACGCCGGCCGTCCGGCGGCTCGTCGTGCTCTCGGATCCCGAGCGCGCGGGGGAGCGGCTCGGCGCGATGGCCGCGTTCGACATGGCGGGCTTTCTCGCAGGACCCGTCCTGGCGACGCTCTTCTACGAGCTCGGCGGGCTGCGCGCGGCCTTCGCGGCGCTCACGGCGCTGGTCGTCCTCGTCGCGATCCCGGTGCTGCGGTTCCGCTTCGAAGACGCCCCGGAAGCGGCCGGGCCGGACGGAAGGGAGCGGCCGGTCCGGGATCTCTTCGCTCGCGCGCCGGTCCGCGGCGTCCTCCTCTGCACGATCGCCTTCTACACGACCGTCGGCGTCTTCGAGGCGATCTGGGCCGTCTTCCTCGACGATCTGGGCGCGAGCCAGCGCTACATCGCGCTGACCCTCACGCTCTTCGCGATCCCGATGCTCTTCGTGCCCATCTACGGCGGCCGCCTCGCCCAGCGGCACGGCCCGCTCCGCGTCGCGGCCTGGAGCGTCGGCGCGGCAATCCCCTTCATGACGCTCTACGGCGGGCTCACCGACCTCACGGCGCTCGGCCTGCTCTGCGTCGTGCACGCGGTCGCGGACTCGTTCACGCTGCCGAGCCTGCAGCTCGGGATCGCACAGGCCGCGCCGCGACGGCATCTCGCGTCCGGTCAGGGGCTCGTCGGCGCGACGGGGCAGGCGGTCGCCGCGGTCACCGCGATCGGCTCCGGCGCGGTCTACCAGTTCCAGGGCGCGGCGACGCTCTTCGTGGGCAGCGCGGCGATCATGCTCGTGCTGCTGGTCGCGGGGCTCCGGCAGGGGCGGGCGCTCATGGTCCCCGCGGCGCCCGAGCCCGTCTGACGCCCTAGGACCGGTCCGAGGCGCGCCGACGCGCCGGACCTAGCCCTCGAAGCAGATCGCACCGTCCTCGAGCGGGGCGTTGCGGATCATCTTCTTGTCGAGGGTGTAGTTCTGGGTGTTGCGCCACGGGCCGCGATCACTCTGCTTCGGAAACAGGTGCATCATGCGCTTCATGTAGCCCGGGTTGAAGTCGTCGATCCAGTCGATCTCGGGCATGCCTTCGTCTTCCGGTCGCAGACGCGGCACCGCAATCTCGTGGCCCGTCGACTTCATGTGGTTGAGCACGCGGCAGGCGTACTCGCTCGTGATGTCGGCGCGCAGCGTCCAGGACGCGTTGATGTAACCGAAGGTCTGGATCAGGTTCGGCACGCCCGAGTACATCATGCCCTTGTAGGAGAAGGTGTCCGGGAACGAGATCGGCTCTCCGTCCATCGTGAACTCGGCGCCGCCGAGCAGCTTGAGCTCGAGTCCGGTCGCGGTGACGATGATGTCGGCCTCCACCTTCTCGCCGGACTCCATCTCGATGCCGTTCGGCGTGAAGTGGCTGATGTGGTCGGTCACGACGGTGACCCGGCCTTCGCGGATGCCCTGGTAGAGATCGCCGTTGGGAATCAGGCAGAGGCGCTGGTCCCACGGGTTGTAGCGGGGCGTGAAGTGCTTCTCGATGTCGTAGTCCGGACCGAGTTCGTCCCGGACCATGCCGAGGAGCCGCGCCTTCACCTCTTCCGGCTTCGTCCGCGTGCGGTTGTAGAGGAAGCGCTGGAGCTGGACGTTCTTGAAACGCGTGATCGCGTACGCCCAGGAATCCGGCAGGAACTTGCGAAGCGTGTTGGCGATCTTGTCGCGGTCCGGTCGCGAGACGACGTAGGTGGGCGAGCGCTGGACCATCGTCACGTGCGCGGCGTCGTCCGCCATGTTCGGCACGATCGTCATGGCGGTCGCGCCGCTGCCGATCACGGCGACGCGCTTGTCCTTGTAGTCGAGGTCTTCGGGCCAGAACTGCGGGTCGATGATCCGACCTTCGAAGCGGTCCTGTCCCTCGAAGTCCGGGCGGTAGCCGCGCTCGTAGTTGTAGTACCCGGCGCACATGAAGAGGAAGTTGCAGGAGAGCTGGACGGATTCGCCGCCGCCGACCGCGACGTCGAGGGTCCACTTCTTCTCCGCGGTCGACCAGGCAGCGGCCTTCAGGCGGTGGCCGAAGCGCACGTGCCTGCGCACGTCGAACTCGTCGGCGGCCTCGTTCACGTAATCGCGGATGGCCGGGCCGTCCGCGATCGACTTCTCCGCGATCCAGGGCTTGAAGCTGAAGCCCAGCGTGTGCATGTCCGAGTCGGAGCGGATGCCCGGATAGCGAAAGAGGTCCCAGGTTCCGCCGATCGCGTCGCGGCCCTCGAGCAGGGTGAAGGAGCGTCCGGGGCACTTTTCCTGGAGGTGGCAGGCGGCGTCGATGCCGGACAGGCCGGCGCCGACGATGACGACGTCGAAGTGATCCATGTGGATGGGGTCTCCCGCGCGGGCCTCGGGCGACGGGCCCTCGCGCGGTCGGGAGATTAACGAAACCACGGGGCGGCCGGCGGACGCCGGGTTCCGTTCGCCCGCGGGATCCGCGGCCTGTACCCTCGCGCTCCGCCCCGGAATGCGTCCCCCGCGAACGAGCAGGAAAACCGCCATGTCCTCGCCCCTCGACAAGTTTCGCCTCGACGGCAAGACGATCGCCGTGACCGGCGCCTCGTCGGGATTCGGCCACCATTTCGCGGGGGTCCTCGCCGGCGCGGGCGCGCGGGTCGTCCTCGGCGCGCGCCGCGTCGAGAAGCTCGAGGCCCGGGTCGAAGAGATCCGCGCCGATGGAGGCGAGGCCCACGCCCGGCCCCTCGACGTGAACGACCGCGCGAGCCTCGAAGGCTTCCTCGACGCCGCGTGGGACCTCGGCGGATCGCTCGACGTCCTGATCCAGAACGCCGGCGTCGAAGCCGGAGCCAAGACCTTCGAGACGATCGACGACGAAGACTGGGATCGCGTGCTCGACACGAACCTGAAGAGCGCCTGGCGCGGAGCCCAGCTCTACGTCGAGCGCGTGAAGACGCGCGGGCAGGGCGGCGGAAACCTCGTGAACATCGGCTCGATCACCGCGTTCCGCACGATCAAGGGCCAGTTCCCCTACGCGGTCTCGAAGGCAGGGCTCCACAAGGCGACCGAAGTCCTCGCGCTCGAAGCCGCACGTCACGGCGTCCGTGTGAACACCCTCGCGCCGGGCTACGTCCTGACCGACGTGAGCCGACTGCTCCTCGAGAGCCCGATGGCCGACGACTTCGTGAAGGGCATTCCCCAGCGCCGCTACGGCGAGTTCGAGGACCTCGACGGCCCGCTCCTGCTCCTCGCGTCGGATGCCTCGTCCTACATGACCGGCGCCACGATCGTGGTCGACGGCGGGCATGTGGTGTCGTCGCT
>JBCCZJ010000236.1:0-7955 GCA_039187915.1 Myxococcota bacterium | reverse complement strand
TCGCTGGATCTGGGCCTCGAGCGGGCGGATTAGGGCCGTTCCGCGGACGCGGAGTCGCGCGGCGCGCTGGCGCGGACCTTGACCATGAGTCACTCTTGGCGTCGACGGCGCGCTGCGCAGGTTTTGCGAGAGATTTGCACTTCGGTGAAGGATCCCTCGCTACGCTTGCCCTCGTCGAAAATCCCGATCGGATCCGCCCCTTTATCAGGCTTTCCGGACGGGTTTCCTCGTCGCAGCAGGCCAGCTCGATGCTTCCGCGGCGCTCCGCCCCCCAGGCGGGCGACCGGGGCCGGTCAGGTCGACCGGATCGGCATAGGTTGGAATCACCCCCAGTCGGCGTCGCCGACAGCCGTGAGCGTCCTCGAGAGGCGTTCCGAGCCGCTGTCGGTCGGCGAATGGATCGAAGCGGGCCCGAGCATGACTCGGAACCGAAAACGGCGCGCGCCCCGTCGGCGTGGCCGGGTTTGAGGGGACACGAGTTGGCGACAGACGCATCCGGAGCGGGCTTCCCGAGCAACGAGTGGGGGCTGATCCTCGGCGGATCGAGCGGCTTCGGCCTCGCGGCTGCCAAGCGCCTCGTCCGTGGCGGCCTCAACATGGTCATCGTCCACCGCGACCGCCGCGGCGCCATGAAGGGCATCCAGCCGCACTTCGACGAGATCGCGAAGGAGGCCGACGCGCGCGGCCTCGGCTTCCAGACCTGGAACGCCGACGCGATCGCCGCCGACAAGCGCTCCGAGACGATCGAACAGATCGCCGAGGCGATCGGTTCCGACGGCAAGATCCGCGTCCTCCTCCACTCGATCGCCTTCGGCAACCTGAAGCTGATCGCGCCGGAGAAGGTCGACGCGCGGACGGCGGGCCCGGAGCTCGCCAAGCGCCTCGGCGTCGACGCGGAGAAGCTGACGGAGATTGCCGACGAACTCTTCGAGGCCGGTGAGGACGGACTGCATACGATGGTGTCGCAGCCGAAGTATCCCGACACGTCGTACCTCGACGAGGAGGATTTCGGCCGGACGATCCTGGCGATGGGCACGAGCCTGCTCGGTTGGACCCAGGAGCTCTTCTCGCGGCAGCTCTTCGCGCCCGACACCCGCATCTTCGGCATGACCAGCGAGGGCAACGAGGTCGCCTGGAAGGGCTACGCCGCGGTCTCCGCCGCCAAGGTCAGCCTCGAGTCCCTCGCGCGCTCGATCGCGATCGAGTTCGCGCCCTACGGCATCCGCTGCAACATCATCCAGGCCGGCGTGACCGATACGCCCGCGCTGCGCGCGATCCCCGGCAGCAGCCAGCTCGCGAGCCAGGCGCGTCTACGCAATCCCGGTGGTCGGCTGACGACCCCCGAAGACGTCGCCGGCGTGATCTACCTGCTCTCCCAGGACGAAGCCAGCTGGATCAACGGGGAGCTCATCCGCGTCGACGGCGGCGAACACATTTCCGGATCGACGAAATAGTCGCCTGATTCGTCGCCTGCGAGCGCTCGGCGACGAGATCGCACGCGCGCCAGGGCGAGCTTGGAAGCGAAGGGTATTGGATCAACGCGCCTCGAGGGCCTGCCATTGAGCTTGAACCTCATCGGATTGGGACACTTCAATCCCGACAACGAGATCACGAATCAGTTCCTCGAAGACCTCGACATCGGCACGACCGACGAGTGGATCCTCGAACGGACGGGGATCCGTTCGCGTCGGACCGCGCTTCCGCTCGACTACATCCGGGAGACGCGGAACGCCGACGTCCGGCAGGCGACGGAGGCGGCGGAGATCTCGAACGCCGGGATGGGCGCCCGCGCCGCCGCACTCGCGCTCGAACGGGCGGGGATCGGCGCGTCCGACGTCGGTCTGCTGCTCGGCGGAGGATGCGCTCCGGACACCGTCTCTCCGGCGGAGGCCTGCAACGTCGGTCGCGCGCTCGGCGTCGAGTCGGCCGCGCTCGACGTCAACTCGGCCTGCTCTTCGTTCATCGCGGGGATCTACATGCTCTCGATGATGGACGAGACGAAGCTGCCGGACTACGTGCTGCTCGTGTGTGCCGAGCCCATGACCAAGACCGTGCACTACGACGACCGGACGAGCGCCGTGCTCTGGGGTGACGGCGCGGTCGCCGCCGTGCTCTCGACGAAACACCGTGGCAAGGCGCGCCTGATCGACCCGCGCCTCACCTCCGACCCGGGCGGAAGCGACAAGGTCGTCGTGCCCCGCGTCGGCCACTTCCAGCAGGAAGGTCGGACGGTCCAGACCTTCGCGATCCGCAAGACCGGCGACCTCTACCGCCTGACCCACGACGCGGTCCAGGACGATGCGCGGAACTTCCACTTCGTGGGCCACCAGGCCAACCTGCGCATGCTCGAGTCGGTCTGCAAGCGCTGCGACATTCCGGACGAGCTCCACCATTCGAACTGCGCCGACTTCGGCAATACCGCGGGGGCGAGCTCGGCGAGCGTGATCTCCGGGCGATGGGATCGCTGGACGGCCGACGACGACGTCTGCGTCGTGGGTGTCGGCTCCGGGCTGACCTGGGGCAGTTATCTCATGCGATTCGAGGAGGACGTCGCGGCCTGACGGACCGCGCGAGACCGATATGCTGACGCACGACGAGTTCAAGAGCCGCCATCACTTCGACCAGGAGGAACTCCTGGGCTTCGCCTACGGCCGCCTGATCAAGGACCCGCCGGAGGGCTTCCGCGCTCGGCTGCCCGTCCCGCCCATGCTGATGGTGGACCGGATCGAGTCGATCACCGGGGAGAAGAGCAGGGGCACGATCAGCGCGAGTCGCGACGTGCGCCTCGACGACTGGTTCTTCCACTGCCACTTCCTCGACGATCCGGTCCAGCCCGGCTGTCTCGGGCTCGACGGTGTCTGGCAGCTGCTCGGTTTCTACTGCAACTGGCGCGGCGGCGTCGGTGCCGGCCGGGCGCTGGGCTGCGGAGAGGTCGAGTTCTTCGGGCAGATCCGTCCGCATGACGCGGTCATGCGCTACGAGATCAAGGTGAAGCGGTACACGGAACTCAAGAATGCCGGCGCCTCGATGGTCGTCGGCGACGCGAGCGTCCTGATCGACGACGAAGAGATCTACACGGTGAAGGGGGCGCGCGTCGGGCTGTTCCGAGACATCGACTATCCGGACTACCCCGAGAAGAGCGAGCACGCGACGGGCGGGAGGATGGAGCGATGAGCGACGACTCGGAAGGACGTCCCGTCGCCCTGGTGACCGGGGCCGGCACCGGGATCGGGACCGCCTGCGCCCGCGCGCTCGCGGCCGAGGGGTTTCGGGTCGGGATCCACTATCGCTCGTCGGAAGCGGGCGCCCAGAAGCTCGCCGCCGAGCTGGAGAATGCCTTCACGATCAAAGCGGACCTCGCGGACGGCGATTCGATCGACGCCATGATCAAGGAGCTGAAGGACGCGGCGGGCCGGATCGACGTGCTCGTGAACAACGCGGGCTTCAACATCAATGCGCCGGTCCTGTCGATGAAGCTCGACGACTACGACCAGATCGCGAGCGTGGCGCGCGGCACGTGGTATCTGACGAAGCTCGTGTTGCGACGCTTCATGATGCGGAAGGGCACCGGCCGGATCATCAACATCACGAGCGTGGTCGGGCACACCGGCAACGCCGGGCAGATCCCGTACACGATGGTGAAGGCGGGACTCGACGCCTTCACGAAGTCCCTCACGCAGGAGCTCCAGGGCCGCGAGATCCTCGTCAACTCGGTCGCTCCGGGCTTCGTCGAGACGGAGATGACGGAGGATCTGCCGGAAGAGATCCAGCAGCAGATCCTCGCGAAAGTGCCGCTCGGCCGCGTCGCGGACGCCAGCGAGATCGCGGACGTGGTCGCCTTTCTCGCGACGCGCGGGAGCTACATCCACGGCTCGGTCCTCCACGTGAACGGGGGCATGTACGGTGGGTGAGGCGCTCTCGTTCCAGGAAGTGCTCGACATGGTTCCGCAGCAGGAGCCCTTCCGGTTCATCGACGAGATCCTCGAGCTCGACGACGAGCACATCGTCGCGACGTACACGTTTCGGGAAGACGCCGACTTCTATCGCGGCCACTTCCCGGGCAACCCGATCACGCCGGGCGTGATCCTGACCGAGACCGCGGCCCAGGCCGCCGTCGTCGCCTTCGGGATCGCGCTCGTCGCCCGGGAGTCCGGTCGTGACGAGGTCGAGAAGCTGCTCACGATCTTCACCGACTGTCAGGTCGACTTCTCCGGGACGGTGAAGCCCGGCGAGCGCGTGACGGTGATCGGGAAGAAGAAGTTCTGGCGCCGCAAGAAGCTGCGCGCCGAGTTCGAGATGAAGCTCGACGACGGGAAAGTCGTCTGTTCCGGCGAGGTGTCGGGGATGGGAGTGCCGCGATGAGCCGCACCGACCGCAAACGCGTGGTGGTCACGGGCATCGGCGTGGTGGCGCCGAACGGCGTCGGCATCGGCGCCTACGAAGAAGCCCTGCGCGAGGGGCGCTCGGGCCTCAAGAGCCAGGCTTCGATGATCGAGCACAAGTTCGGCTGCACGGTCGCGGGTACGCCCGAAGGCGTCGACGAGCTCTGCGAGAAGACGTTCAGCGAGGAGGAGCTCCTCGCGATGAACATGAACCATCGCTACGCGAGCCTCGCCGCGCTCGAAGCCTGGCAGGACGCCGGCCTCGAACGACCGGCCCACGACTCGGAAGAGGTCGACTGGGGGACGGGCGCGATCCTCGGGACCGGCATCGGCGGCATGGACACGATCGCCGAGAAGGTCGTGCCGCTGACGGACGCGAAGAAGATCCGCCGGATGGGCTCGACCTGCGTCGAGCAGGTGATGGCGAGCGGGATCAGCGCGCGGCTCTCGGGCCAGCTCGCGCTCGGCAATCAGGTCACGACGAACTCCTCGGCCTGCTCGACCGGGACCGAGGCGCTCGCGATGGGCATGGAGCGGATCCGCGCGGGCCTCGCGGACCGGATGCTCTGCGGCGGCGCCGAGGCGGCGAGTCACTACATCTGGTCGGGCTTCGACTCGATGCGCGTCCTGAACCGGGGCTCGAACGACGAGCCCGAGAAGGCGTCGCGTCCGCTCTCGGCGAGCGCCGGCGGATTCATCCCGGGCTCCGGCGCAGGCGTCGTCCTGCTGGAGAGTCTCGAGAGCGCGCTCGCGCGCGGTGCGACGATCCGCGCCGAGCTGGCCGGCGGTGGCGTGAACTGCGGCGGCCATCGCATGGGCGGCAGCATGACCGCGCCGAACCCCACGAGCGTACAGCGCTGCATCAGCGAGGCCCTCGCCGACGCCGGCGTCGCGCCTTCCGAGGTCGACGCGATCAACGGCCATCTGACGGCGACCGGGGCCGATCCCAAGGAGGTCGGATCGTGGGCGCGCGCGCTCGAGCGCGAGCCGGGTGCGCTGCCGCCGATCACGTCGACCAAGAGCATGATCGGTCACGGCCTCGGCGCGGCGGGCGGACTCGAGTCGGTCGCCTCGATCCTGATGGTCCAGAAGGGCTTCGTGCATCCGTCGATCAACTGCGAGGACGTGCATCCGGAGATCGAGCCCCACGCGGCCTCGATCCCGCATACGTTGCTGGAGAAGCCGGACCTCGACGTGCTGGTCAAGGCCGGCTTCGGCTTCGGCGACGTGAACGCGTGCCTGGTCTTCAAGCGGTACGAAGCGTGACGGACGACGTGACGTGACGTGACGGGGCGGGGCGACCGCCCGCAGGAAATGGATTCGATTCGAAGGTCCGCAGAGGCGGGCCGTACGTGAACGAGGAGTGGAGTTCGATGGAACAGTCGGAAGTGATGGAACGGGTCGTCAAGATTCTCACGCCCTGGGTGAAGGACGAGGGTGCGTTGGCGAACGTCGGGATGGAGACCAACATCCTCGAGGATCTCAAGGTGAACTCGGCGCGACTCGTCGATGTCGTGATCGCGTTCGAAGACGACTTCGACATCGAGATCGCGGATGAGGACGTCGACCAGGTGAACACGGTCGGTGACGCCGTGAACCTGATCTCGGGGAAGCTCTAGTCCGACTCCGGTCGGACGGACCGAGGTCGGCATGACGGCGGAATCGCGCCCCGGAGCGCAATCCGGAATGGCCCGGCGCCACGCGCGCCAACGGCTCGTGAGCCTGCTCGCGGCGCCGCTGTGGGTCGGCGTGTCCGTCGTCGTGATGCGCTTCTGGTTCCGCTACCGGATCGCGGACGTCGAGGCGGTGCGCGCGCGCTATCGGGCGCTGCGCGCACGGTCCGACGGTCCCGTCCTGGTCTGCGCCAACCACCTCACGCTGGTGGATTCCTTCCTGATCGCCTGGGCCTGCGGCAGCATGGGCTACTGGCTCCGACACTTCGACGAGCTTCCCTGGAACACGCCGGAGCGTACGAATTTCGGGAAGACCGTCTTCGCGCGGGCCCTGATCTACGTGGCGAAGTGCATTCCGATCACGCGCGGCGGCGCACGCGAAGACGTGGGCGACGTCCTCGAACGGGTGAACCACCTGCTCGAGAACGGCGAGACCGCGCTGCTCTTCCCGGAGGCCGGGCGCAGTCGTTCCGGCCGCGTCGAGGAGTCCGCGGCGGCGTGGGGCGTGGGTCGGATCGTCGGCGCCCACGCTCAGTGCCGCGTGCTCTGCGTCTACATGCGCGGGCGGGCGCAGACGACCTGGGGCGACTTCCCCGCCAAGGGAGATACGCTCGACGTGTCCCTCGCGTGCATCGAGCCCAAGAGCGACGCGCGGGGCGTCCGGCGCTCGCGGGACCTCGCGCAGCAGATCACGCGCCAGCTGATGAACATGGAAGCGGCCCATTTCGAGGGTCGTTCGGGCGAGGGCGAGCGATGATCGGGAACGACGTCGTGGACCTCGAAGACCTCGATGCGCGCCCCGAGACGTATCGGCCGCGCTTCGACGAGCGGGTCTTCGACCCCGCCGAGCGCCGCTCGATCGCGAAGGACGCCGACCCGCACCTGCGCCGCTGGGCACACTGGGCCGCGAAGGAAGCCGGCTACAAGCTCGGTCGGCAGGCGGACGACACCTTCGTGTTCACGCCCTCTCGCCTGGTCGCGCGCTTCGAGTCGATCGACGCCGAGGAGGGCGGGCGGACGATCCGTAAGGGACAGCTCGCCTTGCCGCGCGCGCTCGCGCCCGGACTGGGCCACCTGGAGCTCCGGAGCGACGAGACCGCCGAACGCGTCCACGTCCTGGCGGCGCCGCCCGGCGCGGATTGGGACGCGATCGTGGCCGCGATCGACGTGCGCGAAGACGAGGACGATCCCTCGGAGCGCGTACGCGCGCTCGCCCGGTTCACGATCGCGCGAGATCTCGGCATCGAGGAGACGCGGGTCGAGATCGGGCGCCGCGGCGACCCGCGCGCCGGGGGCGCGGCGAAGATCCCCACCGCCCTGATCGACGGGTCCCGGAGCGGCCTCGTCCTCTCCCTTTCGCATCACGGGCGATTCGTCGCCTGTGCAATGACATTGAGAGCGGATCCGGAGGCGGTTCCGCGAGGCGCACCCGCGCCCGGTCGCGGCGCGATCGGGCAGGACGGGTCGGGCGGGTGCGAAGCGATGCGGCCGGCGACCCGCCCCGCATCGGCTGCGCGGAGCGAGGTCGTGGGATGAGTGAACGAAGCAAGCAGGAAGTCGTGCAACGGAGCATCGAGCGGCTCGCGATCGTGAATCGCGGCGAAGCGGCGGTGCGCTGCCTGCGGACGGCGAAGAGCCTTCGGGCGCTGGAAGGGGGCGGGCTCGAGGTGGTCGCGCTCTTCACGCCGCCGGACCGCGATACCCCTTTCGTGCGTCAGGCCGATCGCGCGATCGAGCTGCCTTCGGCGAACGGGGCGGTCGCCGCCTACCTCGACCACGACGCGGTGATCGCCGCGCTCAAGGAAGCCGGTGCCGACGCCGTCTGGCCGGGCTGGGGCTTCGTCGCCGAGGATTCGGTCTTCGTCGATCGACTCGCGGCGGAGGGCATCGAGTTCTGCGG
>JBCCZJ010000235.1:0-7993 GCA_039187915.1 Myxococcota bacterium | reverse complement strand
GACCCCGAGGATCCGTCGCCAGGCCGCGAAGGACAGGGTGTGCGTTTCCGAGTAGCCGATCACGCCCGCGTTGTTGCAGAGGGTGTCGAGCTTGCCGTAGACCTCGACGCAGGCGGCGATGCTCTCGTTCGCCTGCGCTTCGTCGGCCACGTCCGCGAGACGGGACTCGATCCGTCCGCCGCTCGCCGCGGCCGCCTCACCGGCGGCCTTGACCGTCTCCTCGAGGCCCTCGGCGACGACGTCCGTCACGAGGAGGTTCGCGCCCTCGGCAGCGAACTTCAGGGTGGCGGCGCGTCCGATCCCGGAGGCGGCGCCCGAAAGCAGGACGACCTGGTCAGCGAATCGCGGCATCGGCGGGCTCCTCTTAGCGGGCCGCCCAACGTCGCACGCAGCGATCCCGGGAGCAAGCCGAGCCGAGCGTCTCGCGAGGCGTCTATCGCCAGCCGCGCGGGTTCTCCGCGTCCTCGCGGGTCCGGGCGTCGAAGGCCGCGGCCATGCGGGCCATCTTTTCGGGATGGCGCGTACTGACGTCCCAGCTCTCGTTCGGATCCTGGTCGAGGTCGAAGAGCCAGGGGCCCTGGTCCGCGTTGGCGGAGAAGCGTTCGGTGCCTCCCGCGCGGACCCCGCGGCGACGGTGGTACTTGAAGCGGTCGTCGCGAACGGCGTCGAGTCCGCCGCCGTTCCCGCCCTGGGTCATGCCGTAGTAGTAGAGGAAGCGCGCTTCGGCGGGGGCACCGTCGAAGAGGTGGGGGCCCACGTCGCGACCGTCGAGGATCCGATCGGGCGGCGCGGGCAGGTCGAGCAGCGAGAGGAGCGTCGGGACGAGATCGACGCCGCCGATCGGCGCGTCGCTCTCGCGCCCGGGCGCGATCCGCGCGGGCCAGTGGACGATGAAGGGGACGCGCTGGCCGCCCTCCCAGGTCTGGTTCTTGCGTCCGCGGTTCATGCCCGGGCTGCCCTCGTACCAGGGGCCGTTGTCGGAGGTCGCGATCACGATCGTGTCCTCGAGCCGGCCGCGGCGCTCGAGCGCGTCGAGGATCCGCCCGACCGAATCGTCGAGACCCTCGACGACGTCGCCGTAGAGGCCCGCGTCGGAGCGACCGCGATCCGCTTCCGGTCGGAAGAGGGGGATGTGTGGGAAGTTGTGGGCGAAGTAAAGAAAGAAGGGGCGGTCGTGCGCGCGGTCGAGGAAGTCGACCGCGGCGTCTTCGTAGACCGCCTTCATGCGGGTCTGGTCGAAGGGGGCCGGGTATTCGACCGCGTCGCCGCGGTGGATCGCGAAGGGGATCATGTCGTTGCTGTAGAGCGCGCCCAGGTACTCGTCGAAGCCGCGATCGAGTGGCAGCGAGGGGGAGCGATCCCCGAGGTGCCACTTCCCGACCATGCCGGTCGCATAGCCGGCGGCGGAGAGGATCTCGGGCAGGAGGATCTCTTCTTCCGCGATGCGCGTCGCGGGCGCGCCCTGGGCCCGCAGGGCCCACTCCATGAAGTGGCCCGTCGGAAAGGCGACGACGTTCAGCAGGGCGCGTTCGGGGTAGCGACCCGTGAGTAGCCCGGCGCGGGCGGAGGTGCAGACGGGCGAGGGGGAGTAGTAGTTCTCGAGGCGGAGGCCGTTCGCGGCCAGCCGATCGAGGTGCGGCGTCGCGATCGCGGCGGCGCCATAGGCGCCGAGGTCACCGTATCCGAGATCGTCGAAGAGAATGAGCACGAGGTTCGGACGCTTCGTCGTCGCGTCGTCGGCCGTCTCGGTCAGCGAATCGAGGTAGCGCTGCTTCGAGGCGACGTGCTCCGCATCGTCGGGGCTCGCGTAGGTCGCGATCCGGAAGGCCAGCAGGAGGACCCAACCGAGCGCCGCGCCGAGGCCGAGGAGCGCGAGGAACCCGAGCCCGCGCGTCAGGGCGGAGAGGAGACGTCGCAAGGCCTAACGACTCGCCGTCCGGGGCGCGGCCCTGCACTCGGTCTTGTCCGAAGCGCCCGCCCAGTCGACCGCGTTGCGCAGCAGCGTCTTCGTATAGTCCCGGTCGTACGCCTCGCCCCAGTGGCCCATCGCGGTGTAGACCGCGCGGCCCCGTTCGACGCAGCGCGACCAGACGATCGGGTGGTCCCCCATCGAGATGTCCTTCTCCTGACCCAGGCCCCGGATCCAGGGGGAATAGGTCGATTCGTCGACGGTCAGGAGAACGTGGTAGCCCGCCTCCCGCGCGCCGCGATCCCAGGAGTACCACTCCTCGGCGTGGACGAAGTCGGCGGGGAGCCCGGCGGTGATCGGATGGTTCGGGTCCTCGACGACGACGCGCGCTTCCTGGGTCTGGGGGCCCAGGATGTGGCCGAGGTAGGTTCCGGTCTTGAGCGTCTCCTCGTACCAGGTCCACTCCGCGTGCGAGCCGTCGCCCGCGGCGTGGATGCCGAGCCAGCCCCCGCCGTCCTCGAGCCAGCGTCGGAACGCCCCGTCCTGGGCGTCGCTCGCGTGGTCACCGCTCGCGCTGGCGAAGACGACGACGTCGAAGCGGTCGAGGAGCGCATCGTCGAAGACGGCGCTGTTCTCGGTGTGGAAGACCGCCCAATCGGCTTCGATGGCGAGCGCGTCGAAGAGCTCGTGTGACGCGGCGATGCCTTCCGTATGTCGGAACTGATTGGTCTTCGAGTAGACGAGCACGCGGAGCGCTCGATCGACGCCGAAGTCCGCGGCGATCGCGGGCGGCGTCGTCTCGTGGTCGCGGCTCGGAAAGAGGATGCCCCACGCGCCGATCCACCAGACGAAGACGAGCCCGCCGACGAGGACGAACGCGACGAGGCCGGCCAGTCCGAGGCCGATCTTCTTGACGAGGCTCATGACGCTCCCTCCGCGCGGATGCGACGGGAAACGATACGGCAGATCGGCGCGTCGCGTCCGGGCGCTTCGGTCTGCTCTACGGCTACCGTTCGGGCTTCGCGAAGGCAGGAGGCGAGGTGAAGGAGCGCGGCGGGAGGATCGGCAGCCGAGCGAGGGGGGGCCTGCGTCTCGTCGCGGTCGCGACGTCCGCGTGGATGGTCGTGGCCTGCGGCGGTGACCGCGTCGATCGGGCGGCGTTCACGTCGGCACGCGCGAAAGCGGCCCCGCCCGAGCGGGAGTGGCGTCACTACCTCGGGGATCTCGCTTCACGGCAGTGGTCGGGGCTCGATCGGATCGATCGCGACAACGTGCATCGCCTCGAACGCGCCTGGACCTATCGCGCCGGCGCGCCCGAATCGAGCGGACTGCAGATGCAGGTCAACCCGATCGTGGTGGGCGGCGTGCTCTACGGGGTCTCACCGAACCTGACGCTCTTCGCGCTCGACGCATCCACGGGCGAAGAACTCTGGCGCTTCGATCCCGGGACCGGCTCCTGGCTGGCGAGCGCGAGTCGCGGTGTCGCTTTCTGGAGCGAAGGCGACAACGAGCGGATCGTGTTCGGTGCGCAGCGCTTCCTCTACGCGATCGATGCGCGGACGGGGCGGCCGCTCGACGCGTTCGGCGACGGCGGGCGAATCGATCTTCGGGAAGGACTCGGACGCGACGTGTCCGACGATCCGATGGGCGTGACCGTGACGACCCCGGCGACGATCTTCGAGGATCTGATCCTGGTCGGCGGTCGCGTGAACGAAGTCGAGGGCGCCGCACCGGGCAACGTGCGCGCCTTCGACGTCCGGAGCGGAGCGCTCCGCTGGGTCTTCCATACGATTCCGCGCCCCGGGGAGTTCGGGCACGAGACGTGGCCGGCGGACGCCTGGCGAAGAGTGGGCGGCGCGAACGCCTGGGCCGGCATCACGGTCGACCCCGAGCGAGGCCTCGCCTTCGTGCCGACGGGCTCGGCGACGCCGGATTTCTACGGCGGTGACCGCGTCGGCGACAACCTCTTCGCGAACACCCTGCTCGCCCTCGACGCGCGGACCGGCGAGCGGGTCTGGCACCAGCAGCTCGTCCGTCACGACGTCTGGGACCGGGACCTGCCGTCTCCGCCGAACCTGATCGAGCTCAAGCGCGAGGGCGTACGCGTCCCGGCCGTCGCGCAGACGACGAAACAGGGACACACCTACGTGTTCCATCGCGAGACGGGTGAGCCTCTCTTTCCGCTGCGAGAAGAGCCGGTCCAGCCGACTTCGATCGAAGGCGAGGTCGTCGCCGCTTCCCAGCCGATCCCGGTCGCCCCGCCGCCCTTCGTGCGCCAGCGTCTCACGTCGGAGGGCGTGAGCGAGCGCACGCCCGAGATCGGCGCAGCGCTCCGGGCGCGTCTGGCGACGCTGCGATCGGAGGGCCTCTACGTCCCGCCGAGTCTCGAGGGATCGATCCTCGTCCCGGGCATCGACGGCGGCGCCGAGTGGGGCGGGGCGGCGTGGGACGCCTCGACGGGAACGCTCTACGTGAACGCGAACCAGGTCGCGTCGATCCTGCAGATGGTCGAGACCGCGGGTGAGAGCGCGCTCTCCGACGTGGCGTACCTCGGGCTCTGCGTGAGCTGCCACGGACTCGACCTGAAGGGCGACGGGGCGAACGTGCCCTCCCTGATCGGCGTCCGGGATCGCATGGGATTCTTCGAGTTCCACCGGATCCTCCGGGACGGGCGCGGGCGGATGCCGCCCGTCGCGGCCTTCATGCCCTGGTGGCAGCGCTATCCGGCAGCCTGGCTGCTCTACGATCTCGACGAGCAGGACGCGCCGATCCACTGGGCCGAGCGCGAGGGCACGCGGCGCGTCACGAGCG
The DNA here is from genome assembly GCA_039187915.1 of Myxococcota bacterium. Taxonomy (GTDB): domain Bacteria; phylum Myxococcota_A; class UBA9160; order UBA9160; family UBA4427; genus UBA4427. The sequence continues at coordinate 3,273 of JBCCZJ010000235.1, read as the reverse complement.
CCGGCTACCGGGACTTCACCGACCCCGACGGGCTGCCCGGCTCCGCCCCGCCCTGGGGCACGCTCACGGCGATCGATCTCGCCGCCGGGAGGATCCGATGGCAGATCCCTCTTGGCGACTACCCGGAGATCCTCGCGGAGGGCAAGCGCGGGCTGGGCGCGCAGAACTACGGCGGGCCCGTCGTGACCGCGGGCGGGCTGCTCTTCATCGCCGCGACCCCGGACCGGAAGCTGCGCGCCTTCGACAAGGAGAGCGGCACGCTCCTCTGGGAGGACACGCTGCCCTTCGGCGGGTACGCGACCCCGGCGATCTACGAGGCCGATGGCCGTCAGTTCGTCGTCGTCGCGTGCGGGGGCGGCAAGTTCCGGCAGCCGTCGGGCGACGCGTACGTCGCCTACGCACTGCCTCGGGACGGCGTGGACTAGCTCCGCTCGTCCCGGAAGCGCTTCGGCTTCGGGCTGGTCTTGATCTCGGTCAGCGCGTCGAGGGCGCCCGGCGCGTGGACCTCGACGGCGAACTTCACGCCGATCTTCTCCTTGAGGAGCCGCTCGAGCGCCTCGCGAATCGCGTCGTGCTCGTTCGCGGGCGCTTCGGTCGTGACGAGGACGATCATCTCGTCGCGGTGATTCTCGCGGACGGCTCGCACGAAGTAGTCCTCGGTCACGGCGTCGTGGGTCAGGACGATCTCGCCGAGGGCCTCGGGCCAGACGTTCACGCCACGGAGCTTCACCATGTTGTCGCCGCGCCCGGAGAAGGGGCCCATGCGACGCTGCCAGCTCCCGCAGGCGCAGCGCTCCGGCGGATGGAGATAGGACAGGTCCATGATGTTGTACCGGAACTGCGGACTCCCGGTCTTGTAGAGCTCGGTCACGACGAGGGCGCCGAGCTCGCCGTCGGGGAGGGGCTCACCGGTGTCGACGTCGACGACCTGCACGACGAAGGCGTCCTCCTGGATGTGCAGGCCCTGCCGCGCGGGACACTCGGTGGCGATCCACTGCACTTCGTGGAAGCCGTACGACTGATAGTTGGGGGCGCCGAACGTCTCTTCGAGAAGAGCGCGGTCGCCGATGTTCGGGAGCGCGCAGAGCTTGAGGTCGTGCTTCGGATCGATCCCCATCTCGCGCGCCTTGTCGGCGAGGCGCAGCAGGTAGTCCCCGGTCGTGAGGATCGCCTTGGCGCCGTATTGCACGGCGAGTTCGATCTGGCGCTGGCTGCTCGTGACGGTGCCCGTCCCGGTCGTGAGGACGACGCAGTTCAGCCATTGGTAGAGCGCCTCGTCCATCGAGAAGGCGCCGTTGTGGGTCGAGTAGGCCCACGCGTTGAGCACCGTGTCGCCCGGGCGGATGCCCTGCATGTAGAGCGCGCGCGCCGTGAGGATCGAGCCGGCCATCCGATCCCACGTCGTGTAGAGGGTGGGGCGCGACGTCCCGGTCGTGCCGCCGGACATGAAGACGCGCATCGGTTCGCGCGTCGCGTCGTCGGGGTGGACGCCCTGGTAGTCACCGAGGGGTGGGTGGGCCTCGATGCTCTTGCGGATGTCGTCGACCGTGTAGAAGGGGATGCGATTCAGGTCCTCGAGTCGCTCGATCGAGCGCGGATCGAAGCCGGCGGCGTCCCAGCGGCGACGAAAGAAGGGCACGCGGTAGGCGCGCATCGCGCGATCCTTGAGGCGAGCGAGCTGCTTCGCCTCGATCTGTTCGCGGCCTTCGAGCCAGGTCGACTCGAAGTACTCGGGCGGCGGCGGATACATCCGCGTGAGCGCATCGAAGTCGACGGCCTCGTGCGGTCTGCGAATTCCTTGCGGCATGCGGCACTCCCTGCTCGCGAGGCTTCGCGTGCGCTCTCCAAGGTCGCATCGCGCGACCCGCTCCCGCAAGGACCGCGGCGGCGCTCAGCCGAGCGCGGCGATCCGTGAGAAGACGCGCGCGGCGTTGCCGCCCATCAGGTCGGCACGGGTCCCGTCGTCGAGGTCGAGGGCGTCGAGCTGGGCGAGCGCGTGTCGGTGGCCGACGGTCGGGAAGCTCGTGCCGAAGAGCGTCTTCTTCCGTCCCGGGCCGCGGAGGAAGTCGACCAGGGCCGAGTGCCAGCGCTTCGGCGGCAGCGAGGCCGTGCCGAGCGAGACGTTCGAGAACTTGAGCGCCATGGCGATGGCCTCTTCGACCCAGGGCCAGCCCGTGTGGGAGAGCACGAAGTCGACCTCGGGGAAGTAGATCGCGGGACGGTCGATCCCGATCGGATGGCCGCACTGGGAGGGCAGGCGTCCGCCCGAGGTCCCCGCCTGCATCACGAAGGGCAGCCCCGTCTCGTGCGCGAGCGCGTAGAAGGGATAGTAGTCGGCGGCGTCGAAGGGCAGGTCGAAGCTGTGGGTGTGGGTATGGAGCGCGACGACCCAGGGCTTCGCCGCCATCTCCCGGGCGCGGTCCAGCGCGGCGGCGCCGTCGCGGGGGTCGATGCTCCACTGGGCGACGAAGCGGCCGGGGTATTTCGAGGCGAGGGGCTCGATCTCCTCGAGGCGGGTCGCGAAGCCTTCGTAGTCGGTCACGCCGGCGTGGGACGGCAGGTCGCAGACGGGGAGCACGAGCGCCTGCATCCCGAGCGCATCCATGCGCGCGAGCATCGTCTGCGCGTCGCAGAACGAATCCTCGGGGTCGCGACGGACCTTGATCGGTACGCCCTGCGCCGCGAGGCTCGCGTCCCAGAGCGCCTCGCGATCGGGCAGGAAGGCATTCGCCCACGAGTCGATCATGCCGGCGCGCTCAGCCATCGGTCGGATTCCTTCGTGCGTGGGAACCCGGACAGAGTAGTCGCTCGTGCGCCGCCCGCTCGTGCGCGAGGCGCGCGAACCGACTCCGCCGAGACCCCGCCGCGATGCGCCTCGACCCCGCGGAGGCGTCGCCCGGACGCCGTCCCTATCCCGCTTCGGGCGTGTACTTCACGTACATGTGCTGGACGCTGCGGACGAGCGCGGACTCGCCCAGCTCCGGGCCGCCCTTCGCGTACTCCATGTCCGGGAGGCGGCGCAGCAGCTCCTCGAGGGCGACGCGCAGCTCCATGCGGGCGAGGTTGGCGCCCAGGCAGAAGTGGTTGCCGATTCCGAAGGCCACGTGCTGCGGCTTGCGGTCGATGTCGAATGCTTCCGGGTCCTCGAACTGGTTCTCGTCGCGATTCGCGGAGCCGTACATCATCAGGATCTTCTCGCCTTGCTTGATCGGGACGCCAGCGAGCTCCGTGTCCTGGGTCGCCGTTCGCTGGAACGAGAGAACCGGGGACACG
>JBCCZJ010000234.1:0-8003 GCA_039187915.1 Myxococcota bacterium | reverse complement strand
CTTGGCGACCAAGGACGCCAAGGAAGGCGTCCAGTCCTTCATCGAGCGAAGGCAGGCCGAGTTCAAGGGACGCTAGGCGTGCCTCGCACCCGCGCGGCTCACGCGAACGAGAAGCCCCGCCAGCCGTCCGCCACCACCCCTTCGCAGACCTCGCGATAGACGCCGACGCCCGCCGCATAAGGCATGAATACGCGCGGCTTGCCCGGCACGTTCGCGCCCATGTACCACGACCCGGCCTTCGGCAGGAGCGTCGCCGACGCGACTTCGTTCACGTGCGCGACCCAGCCCGCCTCGGCCTCGCCGTCCGCCGCGACCGTCGAGGCGCCGCGGCGCGCCATCTCCGCGAGGCAGTCCATCACGAGATCGACGTGCTGCTCGATCGACAGGACCATGTTCGACAGGACCGAGGGGCTGCCGGGACCCGTGATCGTGAAGAGGTTCGGAAACTCCGAGACCATGAGACCCAGATAGGCGCGAGGCCCCGCCGCCCACTTCTCGGCGAGCGCGACGCCGCCGGCGCCGCGGATGTCGATCTTCGAAAGCGCACCCGTCATGGCGTCGAAGCCGGTCGCGAGCACGAGCGCGTCGAGCTCGATCGCCTCCGCCGAATCGCCTCCGAGCCGGAGGCCCGTCGGCGTGATGCGATCGATCGGCGTCGCCTGGAGATCGACGAGTCGGACGTTCTCGCGGTTGTAGGTCGCGTAGTAGTCGGTGTCGACGCAGAGCCGCTTCGTGCCGATCGGGTAGCTGCGCGGACAGAGCGCGTCCGCGGTCGCGGCGTCCTTCACGGTCTGACGGATCTTGCGATGGACGAAGTCGGCGACGCGCGCGTTCGCCGCCTCGTTCATCAGCATGTCCTCCGCGACGCGCAGGAAGATGGCTCCGCCCCTCTCCCAGAAGCGTTCGCAGGTCGCCTCGAATTCCGCCTCCTCGGGATCGAGCGCCGACACCATGAGCGGTTCGAACTCCGTCGGCTCGATGGCGAGGTCACCGAAACCCGAGGCGAGACCGAGCTGGTGGAGGCGACGATGTTCCCGGTAGTGGGTCTTGAATCGGGCGACCCAGTCCGGATCGAGCGGGTGGTTGTGGGCGGGGACGCTGAAGTTCGGCGTCCGCTGGAAAACCGTGAGCGCGGCGGCCTGTTCGGCGATCCGGGGAATCGACTGGATGGCCGAGGAGCCCGTCCCGATCACGCCGACGCGCTGGCCCGAGAAGTCGACGCCCTCGTGGGGCCAGGCGCCGGTGTAGTGGAGGGGCCGCTCGAAGTCGTCGAGGCCTTCGATCTCGGGCACGAGGGGGACCGAGAGACAACCCGTCGCCATCACGACCACCGCCGCGCTCGCCGCGTCGCCGGCATCGGTCGTGACGGACCAGTGGCGCTCGGCCTCGTCGTAGCGGGCGGACTCGACCCGCCGCTCGAAGCGGATGTCGCGGCGGAGATCGAAGCGGTCCGCGACATGGCCCAGGTAGCGGAGGATCTCGGGCTGGGTGGCGTAGCGCTCGGTCCACGCCCACTCCGCCTCGAGCTCCGGAGAAAAGGAGAAGGAATAGGCGAGGCTCTCGGCATCGCAGCGCGCGCCGGGGTAGCGGTTCCAGTACCAGGTCCCGCCCACTTCGTCGCCCGCCTCGTAGACCCGGACGGTTCGGCCCGCTTCGCGCAGCCGATGGCTCATGTAGAGGCCGGCGAACCCGGCGCCGACCACGATCGCGTCGAAGCGCGCACCGTCGTCCTTCGTGCTCTCGCTCATCGTGCTCCTCCGGACCGAGCCGGGCGCGGGCGTCGCGCGCGGCGACGCTCCGCGGAGGCGGTGTGCCTAGCCCGTCTTCTTGGTGACCACGAGCCAGAGCGCGTGCACCATCCCCGGCAGGCCGCCGAGCAGCGTCAGCACGATGTTGACGAAGAAGTGGAGGCTGAACCCCACCTGCAGAAAGGCCGCCACGGGCGGCAGGAAGATCGAGAGGAGGATCTTGACGAGGTCCATGGACGCAGCACTCCCAGTTTCGGTGGGGCGACCCGCCGCTCCGCGGGCCTTCGATCGGACGCCGCAACATAGCAACCCCCTGGGCGAAGGTTTCGCGTCGACAGGAACGCGCGCACGCGCTTTTTTCTGAGGATGACCGAATTCACGCTCACGCCCGAAGAAGTCAACGCCGCGGTCGCGGAGACCTGGGCGAAAGCCCCGAACCGCTGCCTCGAGATCTCGGCGACCCACGCCGTCGCCGTGCACGAGGTCGACCAGAACGCCCTCCGTCCCGGCAACCTGCTGCCCGGACCGACCCAGTTCGCGCTGGCGGACCTCGTGCTCTGGTACCTGACCTTCGGCGCCCTCGGCCGGATCGAGCCGATGGCGCTGACCTCGGATCTCTCGATCCGCTTCCTGCGCCCGGCCCAGGGCCAGCGCGCCTATGCCCGCGCGGACCTCGAGAAGGCGGGGCGCACGATGGTGATCGGGACCGTCCGGATCTGGATGGACGACACGCCGGAGCGCCTCGTCTCGACGGCACAGGGGACCTACGTTCTGCCTCGCACGGACTGACCCGCTCGCGCGGCGCCGCCGTCGGCCTCGCACGGACTGACCCGCTCGCGCGTTGCCGCCTTCGGCCCCGCGCGCGCTTCCCCGGAAAGGATTCCTTCATGGCAACCCGCGTCGGCTTCATCGGGCTCGGAGACATGGGCGGCGCGATGGCCGGCGTCCTCGCACCGGGCGGTTTCGACGCCTGCGTCTTCGACCTGAACCCGGTCCCCGTGAAGGCGCTGGCGGAGACGGGCGCGACCGCCGGGACGAGCTGTCGGCAGGTCGGCGAGCACGCCGAGATCCTGTCCGTCTGCGTTCCGGCCGATGCCCACGTCGAGGCGGTCCTGGTCGGCGAGGACGGCGCGCTCGACGGGATGGCCGAAGGCTCGGTCGTGCTGATCCACAGCACGATCCAACCCGACACGATCGAGAAGATGGAAGCCGCCGCGAAGGCCCGCGGCGTCGGGCTGATCGACGCCTGCGTGACCGGCGGGCGCGCGGCCGCCGAGCAGGGCGAGCTCACGATGCTCGTCGGCGGCGAGGCGGCGCGCGTCGAGCAGGCGCGCCCCGTTCTCGAGGCGTACGGCTCGACCGTCCTCCACGCGGGGCCGCTCGGCTGTGGCGCGAAGCTCAAGCTCGCGGTCAACCTCCTGACCTACGTGAACTGGGCGGCGATCTCGGAGTCGTACCGGCTCGCAGAGGCGTCGGGCCTCGATCCCCAGGTCTTCCTCGAGGCCGTCAAGTCGAACGGCCAGCTCTCGCAGATGCAGCAGCGATTCGTCGCGAGCGTCGCGATGCCGCCGGAGGCCGTCGCCTCCGACGCGTTCCAGGACTTCATCCGGCTCCAGATGCACACGGCCGAGAAGGATCTCGCCCATGCGCTCGAGCTCGGGCGCAAGAGCGGAATCGCCCTGCCCGCCGCAGGCCTCGTCTCGCAGGACATGGCGCGCATCTACCGGGTGATCGACGAAGGCCGCCGCTAGCGAAGGGTCGCGCCCGACGCGGCGGCGCCAACGAAGACGCCCGGCCCCGCGAAGGGAGCCGGGCGTTGGTTCGTCGGCGCGGTCGTGCGCTCGGGCTAGCCGATCGCGCCGTCCTCGCGCAGCTTCGCGATCTCGTCCGCGCTCTTGCCGAGCACGTCGCCGAGCACCTGGTCGGTATTCGCGCCCTGCTCCGGCGCCATCGTCGGACAGGGGGGCAGCGCGCCGTTCACGTAGACCGGCAGCGGCAGCTGCTCGCAGCCCACCTTTTCCGTCGGGTAGAAGCCGAGACGGTGCTGGAACTGCGGATCGTCGCCGATGTTCGCCGGCGTGTTGAACGGGGCGATCGTCGTGTTGTGTTCGGTCGCGAAGTCGAGCCACTCGTTGCAGGTCTTCGTCATGAAGATCTCCTTGAGCTCGGCCTGCAGCTCCTCGTTGCCGCGCGCGTGGTCGGCGTACTTGCTGCCCGGCCATTTCTCGAAGAGGTCCATGCGGCCCGTGCCCTCGCAGAAGTTCTTCCAGAAAGCCTGCTCGGAGGCCATGAAGAGGACGTGGCCGTCCTTGGCTTCGTAGGCCTGATAGCGGACGCCTTCCCACATGCCGGCGAGCCCGGCGGGACGGCGCACGTAGTCGTCGGAGGGGTTGCCCGTGACCTCGTCCTCGGGGCGGAGATACGCGCGTTCGGACTCGATCCGATACCAGTCCATGTACGCGGAGGCGTCGGACTGGGCCATCTCCATCTCGCAACCCTCGCCGGTCTCGCGCGCCTTGATCACGCCCGCGAGAATCGCGATCGCGCCGACCATCGGGCCGACGTTGATTCCGACGTTCGGCATCGTCGGCGGAATCCGCTTGAAGCCCTTCTCGTCCGTCATCGGCTGCACGATGCCCGACCAGGTGTCGTAGGCGATGCCGTGGCTCGGCATGTCCTTGTACGGGCCGGTCGCGCCGTAACCGGAGAGCGTCGCGAAGACGATCTTCGGGTTGACCTTCTTCAGGTCCTCGTAGCCGAGGCCGAGCTTCGCGAGGGAGCCGGGGCGCATGGCCTCGACGACGACGTCCGCCGACTTGACGAGATCCTTGTAGAGCTGCTTGCCCTCTTCGCTCTTCAGGTTGAGCGTGATGCTCTTCTTGCCGCGGTGGGTGTGGAGGTGGAGGAGCGAGACGCCCTCGATGATCGGCCACGTCATCTGGCGGATGTAGTCACCCGACGGCGGCTCGACCTTGATCACGTCGGCACCGAGGTCGGAAAAGAAGGTGGCCACGTGGCCCGGGCCGAGCAGGCTCGACTCGATCACGCGGACGCCGGACAGGAGGTTGTTGTTGTCGCTCATGGGGGTCGTCTCTCCGGTGGGGTGTTGGGGCCGGGGCGAGGCCGCCGGGCGGTCTCGGGTAAAACGGTACGGACCGTCTCGTAATTAGGACGGCGCAGAACGTACCGGTTCCGACGCCTCGGAGCACGCGTCGAGAGACAGATCGATGGAACGCCCGCGGGGAAATTCTCGCCCGAGAGAGAGGGGGGCGGTCAGCGCGTCGGCCCCGCGCGCGGGCGCGTCACGCTCGGCGCCAGGCGGACGCGACGGCGCGTCCCGCATCGTCCCCGACCGGTCGAAGCGAAGCGCGCGGACGGATTCGCTCCGCCCGGGTGCTTCAGAACCGGTACTGAGCGCCGACCGAGAAGATGCCCGTGCCCTGCACGAAGTCTTCGGCGGAGATGTAGTAGCCGCCCTCGACCCACAGGCCGAGGTGGTCGTCGATCCAGTAGTCGAAGCCCGGAACGATCCGCGCGATGAAGGTTCCCTCGCGATCATCGTCGAGCACGTACTGACCGCCACCGATCGCGATCGTCAGGTAGGGCTGAAGCGCGTCGGGCACCGCATCCGTCTCGAAGAATCCGAGCGGAAAGAACTTCGGTCCGAACGTGAAGGTGAAGAAGTCGACGTCGTCGCTCGCGTCGCTCACGAAGATGAAGTCGGCTTCGCCCGCGACCCACTCGTTGACGCGATAGCCACCGCGAAGGTTGAAGCCGCCCTGGACCTTGCTGTCGTCGACGCCGTCATCACCGTTGGTCTCGCCGATCGAGAAACCGAACGCGGCGTAGGGGCCCACGTGGTCGTAGCCTTGAACCGTCTCCTGTGCGGAGGCCGCGCCCGCGACGAGAAGCAACCCGCCCGCGAGCGTCATCAGGCGGCGGAGACTCGGCGATTTCTTCAGCAGGTGCATCGAGAGGGTTCCTTCCGGATCGATTGAGACGCCGGAGGATGCGCCGAGGCCGCCGACGTGTCCAGTCCACGACCGACGGATTCACCGACCCAACGCCCGTCGGATCGTGAGGTTTTCGTGAGGATCGAGCGACCTCCCCGAGATCGAGCACGCGCGGCGCGCCCATCCATCGGAGGAGGACGTCTGCCTTCGACACCCTGCAGTCGCCCGAATCGGATCGAGGTCGTCGCGCCTATCTCCGGCCGCGCTTCTCCCGATAGGCCTTCCACTTCAAGGCCGACTCGCGCAGCTCGGGGTTCAGCGAGAAGATGGGCTCCATCTTCTCCCACGCCTGCTCCTGCTTGTACGGAATGAACTCGCGGGGGAAGTTGCCTTCGTGGGGCAGGTAGTCGCGGAGCACGCGCCGCGCGACGGTCGCCTTGTGGACCTCGTCCGCGCCGTCGGCCAGCCCCATCTCCGGCGCCTTGTTGTACATCGCCGAGAGCGGGGTCAGGTCGGTCGTGCCGAGCGAACCATGGATCTGGAGCGCGTCGAAGGAGATCTCGCGCAGGACCTTCGCCATGGTGAACTTGACCGCGGCGATGTCGGTTCGCGTCTCGCGACCGGAGGTCTGGTCCATCTTCCAGGCCGTCTCGAGCACGTAGAGCCGCAGCATCTTCAGCTTCGCGTACGACTCGGCGATCTTCTCCTGCACCATCTGGTGCTCCGCGATGATCGCGCCGTGGGACTGACGCGAGAGCGCGCGCTCGCACATCATGTCGAAGGCGAGCTTGCATTGGGCGATCGTCCGCATCGCGTGATGGATGCGTCCGCCGCCGAGGCGCCGTTGGGCCAGCACGTGCGCGCCGTTCTCCGGGCCGAGCAGGTGGTCGAGGGGGACGCGGACGTCCTTGTAGAAGATGTGATTGTGGTTGCGCGGTTCGGGCATGATCTCGACGCCCGGCGTCTCCCGCGGCACGACGAACATGCCGTTCGTGCACATCACGAAGAGGATGTCCGCGACGCGGCCGGCGGAAGTGAACCACTTCTCGCCGTTGATGACCCATTCGTCGCCGTCCTTCACGGCGTGGGTCTTGAAGAGCGTGGGATCCGAACCGCCCTGGGGCTCCGTCATCGAGTAGGCGGAGAACATCTCCTGGGCGAGGAGCGGCTCGAGCCAGCGCTTCTTCTGCTCGTCGGTTCCGTGGGCCGCGAGCATCTCCATGTTGCCCGTGTCCGGCGCGGCAGCGCCGAAGAGCTGGGGCGCGGCGGGGTACTTGCCGAGGATCTCGTTCACGAGGCCGAGCTTGAGTTGCCCGAAGCCGGGGCCGCCGAGCTCTTCGTCGAGGAAGAGCGCCCAGAGCCCCTGATCCTTCACGTCCTGCTGGAGATCGCGCACGTACGCGCGAACGGCGGGGTCCGGCAGTCGCACCGCGTGGGGAAAGAGGTAGCCGAGCGGTTCGACCTTCTCGTCACAGAATTGCTGGATCCAGTCGAGCTTCTCCTGGAATTCGGGCTCGGTCGAGAAGTCCCATGCCATGGGGGTGTCCTTTCGTGGGGCTGCTTTTCGTTCTCTGAGACTCGGACGCTACCCCAGCCGAAGCGCGCCGAGCACGAACCCGGCGTTCCCGGCGAAGGGGCCGCAGCGGTGGGATGCGGTGGACGACGCGCCGGGCGGCTACGCGCGCTTCTTCTGCGCGCGGCGGGCGTGCAGGATCGGTTCCGTATAGCCCGCGGGCTGCTCGGTCCCCTGGAAGACGAGATCGCACGCAGCGAGGAACGCGGGGCCCGCATAGGTCGGGGCCATCGGCGCGTAGTCCGGATCGTCCGCGTTCTGACGATCGACGACCGCGGCCATTCGCTCGAAGGTCGCGCGGACCTCCGCCTCGTCGACGACCCCATGCCGCAGCCAGTTGGCGATGTGCTGGCTCGAGATCCGACACGTCGCGCGGTCCTCCATCAGCCCGACGTCGTGGATGTCCGGCACCTTCGAGCAGCCGACGCCGTGGTCGACCCAGCGGACGACGTAGCCGAGGATGCCCTGCGCGTTGTTCTCGAGCTCGGCGCGGATTTCGTCGGCGCTCCAGCACGGGTCCGCCGCGACTGGGATCTCGAGCAGCGTGTCGAGCGCAGCGCGCGATCCGCGGTCGCGGATCGCGGACTGTCGCGCGTGGACGTCGACCCGGTGGTAGTGGGTCGCGTGCAGCGTCGCGGCCGTCGGCGATACGCGCCGGCGGAACGCGCGCTGCGCTCGACACGCTGCTAGATATCCCCGACGCGGCGGACCCCTGCTGGAGCGCCGACG
>JBCCZJ010000233.1:0-8027 GCA_039187915.1 Myxococcota bacterium | reverse complement strand
CGCGAGCGTGCATCGGCAGCGCCGAGAGGTCCGCACCGTGATTGATGTGGAACGCCTGTCCCCCGATGACGAGCGCCGGGACGGACGTCACGCCCGCCGACTCCGCGTCGGCGATGCGCGCCGGCTGTTCGCCGAGATGGACCTTCTCGACTTCGATCTCGAGGGCATCGGCGACCGTCTCTTCGGCGCTGACGCAGACGGAGCATCCGGCGTGATAGTAGATGGCTTTCGACATGATCGGGATTCCTTTCGGCGCGACGCGGCCGGAGCGGGATGCCCCGGCGTCTGCTTCCGGCGTCGCCGGGTCGCGACGAGCGCGAATCTAGGTACCCTGTATTGATCGGTCCAATATCGATATACGAAGCATCCGATAGCTATGTCCTATCAGTGAGGATCCATGGAGCTCCGTCATCTCCGCTACTTCATCGCGATTGCCGAGCGCTCGAGCTTTCGCGCGTCCGCCGACGCGCTCCACGTCTCCCAGCCGACCCTTTCGCAGCAGATGAAGGATCTCGAGGAGGAGCTCGGCTGCAAGCTCTTCGAGCGCGCGGGCCGCGGGGTCCGTCTCACGCAGGCGGGCCTGCTCTTCGTCGACTACGCGCGACGGGCCATGAACGTCCTCGACGAGGGGCAGGCCGCCGTCGACGAGATCGACGAGATGCTGCGCGGTCGGCTCCGTATCGCATCGGTCCAGACGGCGGGGGCGTATCTGCTCCCGCAGGCCGTCGCGCGCTTCCACCGCGATTTCCCCGCCGTCGAGGTCCGGGTGAGCGAGCTGTCCGCCGGCGAGATCGAGACCGGCCTGCACGACGGCGCGCTCGATCTCGCCGTCTCGTTCGAGCCCGTCGGAAAGCGGACACTGTCCTGCGAGGTGCTCTTCGACGAACAGTTCGTGCTCGTCGTCTCGAAACGACACGATTTCGCGGGCCGCAAGCGGATCCGTCTCTCCGAGCTCTTCGAGACGTCGCTGTGTCTGCTGACGCGGGAGTACTGCACGCGGCACATGATCGACGACGCGTTCGGGAAGGCCGGCGCTTCCCCGCGTATCGGTCTCGAGATGACGTCCGTCGAGGGGTGTCTGCGCGTCGCGGACGCGGGCGGCCCGCCGACGATCCTGCCGCGGCTCGCCGTCTCGGGGCGAAAGCTCGATTCGATCCGGATCGAGCGGCCGATCATCAAACGCAACGTTTGTCTGCTGCAGCGCCGCTCGCAGGACGTCAGCCGGGCGGGGGAGACGTTCGCCGGCGTGATTCGCGAAGCCGCGCGATCCCTCGCTTGACGCGGCGGGATTCGCCGTGTTCAAGCGGGCCGCGCGGCGCGTGTCTCGCGCACGAGCCAGGAGACCCTGGTCAGGATCGGCCCGAAGGCGGGCGGCGAGGGCGATCCCGAGGCCGATCGACCCGGGCGGTCCGGGGCGCGCCTCATACGCCCAGCGGCGCGGGGTCGAGCCGCAGGAACCGGCTCGGGGCGAAGCCGCAGATGAAGCGAAGCAGGAAGCCCATCCGGTAGGCGTCTGCGACCCGGGCGCGCTCGTCGCCCTCGATGGGGACCGCGCGGTGGGGCACGGGCTCCCCGTCGATCGTGATCGCGACGTCCGGACGGGCGAGGGCGCTCCGGTACCAGCCGCGCAGCCAGTGATTCGACGAGACGTAGAGATGGCCCCGGAAGCGGAAGCCAGCGAGCTTCCGCGTCGAGGGGCGACCCTCGGCGTCGCGGGTCGTGAGCTCGACGCCGATGTCCATGTCCGGCTGGAGGACGACGAGCGCGACCTCCATGCAGGCGACGAAGGCGGCGTATCCGAGCAGCAGGGCGAAGAAGAGCTTCATGACGGGGTCCTCCGGGGGGAGAGGGCGCTAGACTGCCGACGTACGGCGTACGTAGATTACACGTACAGTGTACGTATCGCAAGAGGTGCCCCATCATGCCCCGCCGATCGAAGACTTCCCGCGCGCGCAGCCGGCCGCCGCTCAATCGCGACCGGATTCTCGAGGCCGCCGTCGCGCTCGCGGACGGCCGGGGCGTCGCCTCGCTCAGCATGCGCGAGCTGGCTTCGGAGATGGGCTGCGGCGCGATGTCCCTCTACAACCACGTCGCCCACAAGGACGATCTCCTCGAGGGCATGATCGAGCGCGTGGCCGGCGAATTCACGATTCCAGAGGCGCCGACCGAGGACTGGCGCGCCGACGTGCGTCGCCTCGCGCGATCAGCGCAGCGGACGCTCATGCGGCATCCCTGGGCCGCGCCGCGCTGGTCGGACCACGAGCCGGGACCGATCCGGCTCCGCTACCTCGACGCGATCCTGCGCCTGCTTCGGGAGGCCGGCTGCTCCGTCCACGACGCCTGCACCGCCTTCCACGCGATCACCACCCACGTCGTCGGCTTCACGCTCCAGCGGATCGACTTTCCGATCGCCTACGGAGATCTGCAGAGCGTCGCGAGCGATTTCCTCGGCCGCATGCCGAGAGAGGAGTTCCCCTGGTTCGCGGAGCACGTGCGGCACCACGTCGAGACGCCCAAGATGGAGGACGGCTTCGACTTCGTGCTCGACCTGATCCTCGACGAGGTCGAGCGGGGGCTCGATCGGGCGGAGGCGCCGCCTTCGTGATCGATGGAGGCTCGCCGAGCGATCGCGGGCGCAGAGGCCGTCCGCGCCGCGAGTGAACGGGCGAGCGCCGGGATGATCCGTGGCGTTCAGGGCGGCGAGATCGATCGAGGTCGGGCGCGTCGCGATCGCGCCCATCCGCTCGTCGAGACGGCTCCGCTGACCTCTCCGTCCCCAGAAGGCTCGGGACGCAGAACGCGTGCATTCCCGCGCGTCCCCTCGACGGATCGGCTGCGGTTTCTCGCAAAGCCTGTTATGACGGAGGACATGGACGAGAGCACGAAAGACGCCGGGCGGCGTGCGACCACGATCGCGACGACGATCGCGATGGTGCTCGGTCTGCTGTCGATCGCCGCGACGGCGAGCGCGGCGCCGCCGCTCCTCTATCACAGTCCGGCCGACGACGGCGCGTTTGGGACCGTGCCGGCCCAGGTTCCGTTCGGTCAGCCCGTGACGCTCCATCTCTATCTGGATCCCGGGACGGTTTCGTCCGCGGCGCAACCCTGTCTCGGGGGGGAGGGGCACGAGGTCTGCGGCTTCCTCGTGAAGCTCCTGGGGGCCGGGATGGCGCTCGAATCGTTCACACCGGCAGACGCCGACACGCTCTTCAACCTCTCGAGTCCGGACCTCGCCTTCACGGGCGGGGACTTCGTCGACGGCGATCTGGGACCGACGAAGCTCGGGGATCTCGTGATCGAGGGGCCGTCGGCGGGCGGGACGCTCTCGCTGGTCTCGGGCGGCGTCGTGACGGCCGATCTCACCAAGGCGACGCTTCCGCCGCGAACGATCGTGGCGCTGCCCGAGCCGCGCGGCCCGCTGCTCGTGGCGCTGGGCGCGACGCTCCTGTTCGCGTGCGCACGGCGGGACCGTCGCCGGAGCGGCGTGACCCGGCGCGCGGTCGGCTCGATCGTCTCGACGTCCTTCGGTGCCTCGCTCGCGATCGCCCTCGCGGTCTTTGCGCTGATCGCGGGGGGCCCCGCGGCGGCGCAGGTGCCGTTCCCGCCGCTTCCGTCGGCTTCGGTGTCGTCGGTGAGCAGCGGCACCGAAGCCCTCGCGCAAGGCGATTTCGACGAGGACGGCCAGGTCGATCTCGTGACGGCGAACGGGACCAGCAACGACCTCTCGCTGCTGCTCGGCAACGGCGACGGGTCGTTCGCGCCGGCGGTGAGCCTGCCGGCCGGAACCCGGCCGATCGACGTGCAGGTCCGCGATCTCGACGGGGATGGGCATCTCGATCTCGTGACGGCCAACGACACCGCGTCGGCCGGTGTCTCGGTCTTCCTCGGCAACGGCGACGGGACGTTCCAGAGCGGCGTCGACTACGCCGTCCCGGTGTTCGGCACGCCGGCCCGCCTCTCGGACTTCGCGCTGGAGGATGTCGACGGGAACGGCACGCTCGACGTGGCGGCGCTCAGTTTCCTGTTCAGCGGCAGCATCGCCTTCCTCCTCGGCGTCGGGGACGGCACGTTCACGCCGGGCCCGTCGTTCCTCGCGCTGGGCGCGAGCGCCATCGCGACCGACGACTTCGACGGCAACGCCACGGTGGACCTCGTGGTCGTGGGCTTCGGCGGCGTTCAGGTCTTCCCGGGGAACGGCGACGCCACGTTCGGGAGCCCGATCACGATTTCCACGGCCATCGCTTCCTTCGTGGGTGCGTCCGTCGCCGCGGGCGACCTGGACGGAGACGGCCATGCGGATTTCGTCGTGGTTGGATCCGACGCATCCGCCGTGGTGCTCGGAAACGGTGACGGCACCTTCGCGCCGGCGACCGCGCTCGAAGGCGGGGAAGCGAGGCCGGTCGTCCTTGCCGACCTCGACGCGAGCGGATCGCTGGACATCCTGCTTCCCGTCTTCGCGGGCTTCGGGGTGCGTTTCGGCCTGGGGGACGGCAGCTTCGCGGAGCCTGTGCCCTACACGCTCGCGAATCAGAACATGCCCCTCGTCGCGATCCCCGCCGATCTCGTTGGAGACGCGGTCGTCGACCTCGCGGTCGGGGGCCCGAGCGGTCGGGTCTACACGGTGAAAGGCACCGGCGGGGGGCGCTTCGCGGCCACGACCGGTCTCTTCACGCTCGGTGGGCCCGGTTCGGGCTTTCTGCAGCAAGGCTTCCAGGCGACCGAAATCGACGGCGATGGTGTCGTGGATCTTCTCGGAACCTCGACTGCTCTCGGCGCGGAGGCGCTCGTCGGCAACGGAGACGGAAGCTTCACCCGGCTCGCAGCCGCCGCCCCCCCGACCAACCTCCTGTTCCCCTTCGTCGCCACCCGGGTCGACGCCGATCTGGTGGTCGACCTGCTCGCGGTCGTCGGGAGCGGCTCGTCGGTCGTGACCCGGATCGGCATCGGCAACGGCACCTTCGGGCCCGAGATCACCGCGTCGCTCGGTTCGTCGCCGGTCGCCAAGTTCGTCACGAACGACTTCGATGGCGACGGGCGCGCCGACGTCGCCGCCGTCACGTCGTTGCTCCGCCTCCTCGTCTTCACGGGGAACGGTGACGGAACGTTCGCGCAGACCGCGGACCTCGACTTCGACGGCAGCAGTTCGAACTTCGTTCCCCTCTTCACCGGGGACGTGGACGCCGATGGCCACCCCGACCTCGCCTACCTCCGGGATCTCGCCCCGGACACGTTGACCGTTCGGCTCGGGAACGGAGACGGGACGTTCGGCTCCCCGCTCGTCCGCAGCCTGCCGGAGGCCTCGCAGGGGACGCTCGCGCTCGCGGACTTCGACGGCGATGGACATCCGGACTTTGCCTACCAGTCGCTGGCCGGGATCTACACGCTCGCAGGCAACGGGGATGGCACGTTCCAGGCCGCCGTTCAGCAGGAGGGGCCGGCGAGCGCCAATTTCTTCCGGCATCTCGCGACCGGCGACTTCGATCTCGACGGCGCGCCCGACCTCGTCTTCCTTCGCGATTCCTTCGCCGGTGACCCCGCGCTCGCAGGGATCTACCTGCGCCTCGGCAATGGCGACGGCACCTTCGCGCCCGCGGTCCAGGTCACCGAGTTCAACCTCGGAAGCGGCGCGCTTCCCGAGTTCTCCCGTGTCCTCGCCGTCGATCTCGACGGAAACGGGGCTCCGGACCTCGCGAGCGCCACGAACGACGGGCTCGTGATCGGGCTCTTGAACCTGTCCCCGCCCGACACCGACGAGGATGGCGACGGTCTCCTACGGCTCGAAGAGCTGGCGGCCGGGACGGACCCGCTCGATCCGGATACCGACGACGACGGTCTGCTCGATGGCTTCGAGGTCCTGAACGGACTCGATCCGCTGACGCCCGATCCGACGGGCTTGGATGCGGACGGCGACGGCTTGACGACGCTCGAGGAGCAGGCGGCCGGGACGCTGCCCTTCGTGGCCGACAGCGACGGCGACGGCGTGAACGACGGCGACGAGGTGAACGTCCTGGGGACCGACCCGCTCGACGTGGACAGTGACGACGACGGACTGGTCGACGGGCAGGAGGTGACGCTGGCGACCGACCCGCTCGATCCCGACACGGACGGCGATGCGCTCGCCGACGGCCTGGAGGTCGTCACGCTGGGGACCGACCCGCTCGACGTCGATACGGACGGGGACGGGCTCGACGACGGTCGCGAGGTGAACCTCTACGGAACGAATCCGCTGGTCGGAGGCGACAGCGACGGCGACGGCCTGTCGGACGCCGAGGAGGTCGCCCGCGGCACGAACCCCAATACCCGGGACACCGACGGCGACGGATTCGACGATGACGTCGACAACTGTCCGAGCGCCTTCAACCCCGAGCAGCTCGACGCGGCCGGCTTCGGTACCGGCGTGGCCGACGGCGTCGGCGACCTCTGTCAGAACGGGGACTTCAACCGCGACGGCGCGACGGATCTGCTGGACGCCACGCTGATCCGCCGGGGCCTGATCGACCTCGAGCCCGCGCTCGATCCGGCACTGCCTCCCAGCACGCCCTGAGCCGGTTCGGGCAAGGCAGCCCGATGGAGCGGGTCGTGGCGATCGGCGATGCCTGGCCTCGCCTCGACGGGGTCGAGTGAGGCTCTGACGAGAGAGACTCCGTGGCGAACTCATGGCGGAGAGGGTGGGATTCGAACCCACGGTACCCTTGCGAGTACACCTGATTTCGAGTCAGGCACGTTCAACCAAGCTCCGCCACCTCTCCGCGGGCGCCGGAGGCTAGCAGCCCGATCGCGACTTGGGCACGCGAAGCGGCGGGGGAATCGACGCAAATCCCCGTTTTTCGACGTGATTCGCCGCCTCCGAACCCTCGTGCTAGCCTGCGCGCTCTCCGAAACCCCGGACGCGCTGGGGAACGCGTAGATAGAAGAAGGACCGATCCGATTTGGCACGTGACGACCTGATCCAAGCGACCGGAAGCGTCGACAAGATTCTCGGCGGAGGGCGCTATCAGATCACGCTCGAGAACGGCCAGGTGGTGACGGCCCAGCTCTCGGGTCGCATGCGCCGCTTCCGCATCCGCGTGATCCCCGGCGACCGCGTCACGGTCGGTCTCTCGCCCTACGATCCGACCCACGGCTTCATCACCTTCCGGCTCAAGGAAGGTCAGTCGGCGCCCGGCCAGTAGGCCGCGCGGCGCCCGCTTCGTCCCGCGCGATGGCGAGCTTCGCGACCCGCGCTCGACTGAAGACGATCCAGGCCCTCGATCGCCTGCGGCTCGCCGCGCGCAAACGCGCGAATCCGGGCCTGATCATGGACGAAGAGGCGAGCACGAACTTCTCGTCCTCCCACTTCGCGATCGCTCCGGGCGGCCGCCTCGTGATCGGCCCGCGTGTCTATACCGAGCGCCTTTGGCGCGGCGTCCACATCTCGGTCGCCGAAGGCGCCAGCGTCGAGATCGGGGCCGATACCTGGCTCCGATCGGATCTCGGACCGGTGATCATCTTCGCCTTCCCCGGCGCGCGGGTCACGATCGGGAAGGAGGGTTTCCTGAACGGCTGCCACCTGAGCGCCAAGGCGGGGCTCACGATCGGCGACCGGGTGTGGATCGGTCCGGGCTCGCGGGTCTTCGACGCGGATCAGCACGACCTCGACGCGGATCGGAAGGAACGGATCGAGCCGGTCGAGATCGGGGACCACTGTTGGATCGCCTCCGACGTGACCGTCCTTCGTGGCGTTCACATCGGGGAACAGTCGGTCGTGGGCGCCCGTTCCCTCGTCGCCCGCTCGATTCCGCCGCACTCGCTGGCGATCGGCGCGCCGGCCGAAGCGTCGGGCAAGATCGGCGACCGGACCTCGGTCGAGATCTGAGTTCCGCCTAACGCCGACAGTCGACGCCGGGTGGGGCGTACACGACGCGGTCGCGCGCAATACTCGCATCGTGGGAGGGGCGTGGGGCCCTCTTCCAGGATGGTCAACGTATCGTCGAAGTGTCTGTGGCAGAAGTGGCGGTGCAATGCCTGCCGGGAAGAAGCCCTCGCGG
>JBCCZJ010000232.1:0-8049 GCA_039187915.1 Myxococcota bacterium | reverse complement strand
CGGGCACCATGCCGGTCAGCACGACCGCGTCGGGGATCTCGGACCGCACGGCGGCCGCCGCGAGCGCGAAAGCCGGACCGGAGGCCGATGCGGGCGGCGCCGACGTGCCCCACCGCTCGCCCTCGATCTCGATCTCCGGGTCGTCGATCACCCGCTCGAGGTGGGCGAGCACGTCGTTTGGCGTGTCCCCCGGCAGGACGCGCACGTTGATCAGGGCTTCCGCGAGCTCGGGAATCACGTTCGCCTTGACCCCACCGTCGACCAGGGTGACGGCGAAGGTCGTATGCAGGAGCGCCCGGTTCAGGTCGTCCTTCGCGAACTCGCGTTCGACGAGCCCGCTCGTCAGCCAGAGATTGTCGAACGCGAAGCGGCGCAGGAAGGACTGCTCCGGCGCCGCGGCCTCGAGCATCTGGCGAACCGGCATCGTGATCCGCTTGGGCATGGGGTTCGACTCGACCTTCTCGATCGCACGGGCGAGCCGTCCGATCGCCGTCGAACGCGGAGGCATCGAGGAATGACCGCTCACGCCCCGCGCCCGGATCCGGACGTTCAGGTAGGCCTTCTCCGCCGTCGTGACCATGGCGACGAGCTTGTCGGGGACGAGCGGATGGCCCTCGATCATGAAGCCCCCCTCGTCGAAGAGCATCGCCAGGCGGACCCCGCGCTCCGCGAGCAGCTCCGCGACCCGCTTGGCGCCGCCGTTGCCGCCGATCTCCTCGTCGTGACCGAAGGCGAGATAGACGGTCCGGACCGGCCGGACCCCTTCGGCGAGGAGCGCGTCGACCGCTTCGAGCCAGAAGATCACGCCGATCTTCACGTCGAGGGCACCGCGTCCCCAGACGTAGCCGCCTTCGATCACGCCGCCGTAGGGAGGCTGGCTCCACTGCTCGGCGGCGGCGTCCGAGACCGGCACGACGTCGGTGTGCGACATGAAGAGCGCCGGCCCGAGCGACGCGTCGCTGCCCTCCCAGCGGAAGAGCAGCGTGTACTCGTTCACGTGCTCGAGAGAGAGCGCTTCGAAGACGCGCGGGTAGCGATCGCGGAGATAGGCCTCGTGGAGATCGAAGGGCTCGCCGCGAAAGTCGGCGGGGTCCTCCGGGCTGATCGTCTCGAACCGGATCGCACCGGCGAGTCGCTCGGCGATCTCCTCGGAGGTCGGGCCGTCCGCGACGGCCGGCGCGCTTCCGAGGAGCAGGACGAAGAGGCCGATCGCGGCGGGGAGATCGATTCGTACGTGCATGCCCTGCCCTCCAGCGGGCCATCGGGGCCCGGGCGGACGAAGCCTATCGGAACCCTCGCGCGCTCGCGCGGCCCGGCCATTGACCCGGGGACGCGACGTGCCACGCTCGCGCGATGGCCCGCGGCGCGACGATCTACAAGGCAAGCCTCGAACTCTCCCTGATCGACCGGAACGTCTACGAGACCGTCCAGGTCACCGTCGCGCGGCACCCTTCCGAGACCCACGAGCGGACCCTCGTTCGCGCCCTCGCCTACGCCCTCCGCTACGACCGCGACCTCGCGTTCGGGCGCGGCGTGTCGGCCACGGACGAGCCCGACCTGTGGAGCCGCGAGGGCGATGGGCGACCGCGGGAGTGGATCGAGGTCGGACAGCCCGACGGCAAGCGACTGGTGAAGGCCGGGCGGCAGTCGACGCGGACGACGGTCTTCGCGTTCGGGGAAGGCGTCGAACGCTGGCGCGCGGCGCAGGTGGACGCGACCGACCTGCCCGGGAACGTCGCCGTGGCGCGGATCGACGACGCGTTCCTCGGGGCGCTGGCGGCCGCGACGGACCGACAGCTGCGCTGGTCGGTCACCCTGAGCGAGGGGATCGTCTTCCTCTCGAGCGGGGACGACGCGTTCGAGACGACGCCCGAGATCTGGCGCGGAGCCCCGCTCGTCTGACCCCCGCGGCCGGCGGGCGGCGGACGGGCGCTAGAACCAGAAGGTCCACTGCACCTTCGCGAGCGGAGCCGTCCGTGTCGCACGGACGTCGTCCCGGGTGTCGAGGCCCTGGTTCAGGACGAAGAAGACCTCGCGCCCGTCCTCGATGATCCAGCGAAAGCGACTGTTCACGCCGACCTGATCGGTCACGTTGTCGTACTGGACGAGCGTGACCCACGAGATGTCGGCGGTGAAGAAGAGGCTGAGGCGCGCGCGGACGAGGTGGATGTTCTCGTCGCCGCCGGGCAGGCGCAGGTTGTCGTAGTTGTAGATCAGCCCCGCCTGGACGTTGCGGGAGAAACGCAGCGTGACGTCGCTCGCGACCCGGGCGCGCGTGCCATCGTAGAAGGTGCCGTACCCGAGGGCGACGGTGGCGACCACCGCGCGGTTCTCGCTCGTCGTGAACCGGAATCGGCCTTCGTCGAAGTGATAACGGCCGGGCGGCGTGTTGAAGGAGAGCGGGTTCTCCGCCGTCACCACGTCGTAGGTGTGTCGATATTCGAAGCGGAACCCGTCGTTGACGAAGTTCTGCACTTCGATGGGGCGCCAGAACAGCGAACCCGTCTCGACCTGGCGTCCCTGTTCGGTGATCAGGCTGCCCTCGATCCGGGTGTCGATCGTCTGGAAGATCGAGCCAGACGGGCGCCAGCGCCGCCGGTAGTTGCCCCGGAACTCCCGGATGCCCACGCGATTCGCGAAGCCCAGGGCGGGCGCGAACTTCTCGTCGAAGACGTTTCCGACGACCTCCCAGTTGTGTTTGTCGTTCGGATACGAGACCCGACCGCCGTAGGCGTAGCCCGTTCCCCGGACCGGCGGATCCTCGATCGGCGTCTGGTGGGGATCGTTGTGGCTGACCTGCCCCCACGCGACGGCGCGAAACGTCTTGCCGCCCCGAAAGTTCGTATTGCGGTAGATGAAGTCGAGTCCGGCGACGGTGTTGTTGCCGTCGCCATCCGGCTCGCCGTGCGTCACGATCCCGCCGACGGTGGATTCCCCGAAATTCGCCGCCGCGCGGCCGACGAAGAGGTTCTGCTGGTCGCTCCGACGCTTCTCGTCGATCACGACGTCGAGCAGACCGAACTTCACGTTGCCGACGCGCCCGGTGACCTTGCCGCCGCCGAGGAGATCCACCGGCTCGCCCTCTTCGTCGAGGCCGATGGTGCGCGAGAAGAAGGGGCGCCCGTTCTCGGAGAGATCTCCGAAGTCGAAGATCAGCGCGTCCTGCAGGAAGAAGTCGCGCCGCTCGGGGAAGAAGAGCGCGAAGCGGCCGAAGTTCACCTGGCGGTCGTCGACCTCGGTCTCTCCGAAGTCGGTTCGCGTGGTGACCGATGCCGTCACGCTCGGCGTCACCTTGTAGAAGGCGTCGAAGCTCGGATCGACCCGCGAGTAGTGCCGCTCGTCGCCGCCGGGGTCGTCCGAGGGCAGACCGGAGTCGTCGACGCGCCGCAGCGTGAGGGAGGGAATCGCCTGGATCCCGAGCCCCTGACGGATGCCCTTCATGCCGACGAGGTTGCCCGCACGTCCCATGGCCGTCAGGAATCGCTCGCGGACCGGATCCGCCCAGCGGTCGATCTCGTCTCGGCGGCGGATGCCGCGCGCCATGTTGAAGCCCCAGACGTTCGTGTCGGGATCGAAGTTGATCGACTGGTACGGAAGCGCGATCTCGACCGTCCATCCTTCGTCGTCGATCGTCGCCTTGGCGAACCAACGCCCGTCCCAGCTGCTCTCGCTCTGCCCGCCCTCGAGGAGCGCGTCGCGACGCACGCTGTTCGAGTTCACCTGGAAGAAGTAGCCGTTCTGGCGATCGAGGAAGGGGTCGATCGTGAAGCCGAAGCGGTCGTCGCGCCGCGTCGAGACGTCGCGCGCCATCGTGTTCCGCACGATCTGCGACGGATCCGTGTCCCAGAGCCGCGCGGCCACGTAGAGGTGGTCCTCGTCCGTCATGATGAAGACTTCGGTGCGCTGCGTGGGCGGCGCGCCTTCGTCCGGCAGCGCCTGGGTCAAGCCGTCGACGCGCGCCGCGTCCTGCCACTCGCCGGGATCGATGCGACCGTCGAGCTTCGGGGGCGTCTTCGTCCAGCCGATGTGGATGGTCGGCCGCTCCGGCTCGTCCGACAGCGCGACGCTCGCGAACGAGAGCGATGTCGCGAGCGCGGCGACGAGCGCTCCGGCGCGACCCCGGAACCGACCTCGTCCTCGCGGGCGCGCGACACTGTCGGACCGGTCGGACATGGATCTCCAGGAAGGCGGAAGAAGCAAGCGGCGCCGGAGCTTAACCGTGCTCCCGGACCGTCGACAGACCGGACGGTCCGCTTTACGACGCGGTGGCCCCGTCGCCCCGCGGTCGATTAACGTCGCGCCACGAACGGCACGCTCCGGGATTCGCCGGAGCCCCTCGCCCGCCGCCTGCGCGGGTCACATCGAGGGAGGCGGTCACGAGGAGAGGAGTTCCATGCGGATCGGGATCATGTCGGGACACGGGCGCCAGGACGAAGGCGTCGAGGCCCTGATCGCGAAGGCCAGGGATCTGGAGGCGCGCGGCTTCCCGTCCCTGTGGTTCGGGAACGTCTTCGCGATCGACGCGATGACCGCGATCGCCCTGATCGGCCGCGAGACGGAATCGATCGAACTCGGAACCGCCGTGGTCCCGACCTTCCCGCGCCACCCGACGGTCATGGCGCAGCAGGCGCTGACGGCGCAGTCCACGTGTCGCGGCCGCTTCACCCTCGGGATCGGCCTCTCCCATCAGATCGTGATCGAAGGGCTCTACGGCCTCTCGTACGCGCGCCGAACGAGTCACATGCGGGAGTACCTCGAGGTGCTGCTGCCCCTGCTCGCGGGCCGGCAGGCCGACTTCGACGGCGAGGAGTACCGGGTCCACGTCGCGACGCCGGTGCCGGAGGCGCAGCCCGTTTCCGTGGTGCTCGCCGCGCTCGGACCGAAGATGCTCGCCCTCGCCGGCGCCCGATCCGACGGCACGAGCCTCTGGATGACGGGACCGAAGACCGTCGAGGAGTACGTCCGTCCGACGATCGAAGCCGCGGCGAAGGAAGCGGGACGCGCGTCGCCGCGCATCATCTCCGGTCTGCCGGTCGTCCTGACGAACGACGAGGCCGCGGGACGCGAGCGGATCAGCGAACTCATGGACGCCTACAACACGATCCCGAGCTACCGCGGCGTGCTCGATCGAGAGGGCGCGGCGAGTCCGGGCGACGTCGCCCTCGTCGGCGACGAAGGGCGTCTCGACGAGCAGCTCGCGCGACTCCGCGATGCCGGCGTGACCGACCTGAACGCCGCGATCATCCCGATCGACGATGGCGCGACCGAGCGCACCCTGGACTTCCTCGCGAGCCGCTCGTAGCCACGAAGCGACGCCGCGCCCGCGGCTAGATCCGCGCGTCCCCGTCGACGACGGCGAAATAGGGCTCGTCCTCGAGCATCTCGTCGACGATCTCGATCGAAGGCACGAAGCGCCTCGAGATCACGCGCGGGTTCTCGATCCGGTCCATCCGGAACATGCGCTGCACGTCTCCTGCTTCGGCCCGCGGCTCCGCGTCGGCGCGATCGAGATCGACGGCGAGGATGTACCAGAAGGGGGCCCGGACGAAGATGCCGTGGGGTTCGACGCGACGCTGGGTGACCCGGCCCTCGCGGTCCGTGTAGCGGAAGCGCATGCACACGCCCTCCCGGAAGCAGCGCTCGAAGATGTCGAGCAGCGTGGGCGACATCTCGCCGAACGACTCGCGCATGGCCTCCGACGCGCGCGTGCCGATCACGATTCGCCGACAGAGCTGCCGCAGCTGGACGCGCCGCTCGGGGGGCAGCGACGCCAGGACCTTGTTCATGGCGCTCTGGTTGCCGCGGCTGAACGGCAGGCCCGATACGCGTCGAGCGATCTCGACCGAGAGCCAGAGCCCGACCGCCTGACGGGCATCGAGCTGGAGCGGCGGCAGGGGCGCATAGCGCGCGAAGCGGATGCCGCCGCCGCGCCCGCGGTCGCCCTCGATGTCGAGTCCGCGCGCCCGCAGGAGCGCCACGTCGCGCCGTACGGTCCGCACGCTGACGTCGAGCTCCTCCGCCAGCTCGGACATCGAGACGCCGTCGCGCGCGCGAATCGCGGCGACCAGGGCCTCGAGCCGGTCGCCCCGCTGGAGTTCTCCGCCACGGGTGCCTTTCGCCATCCTCGCAGGGTGCCACACAAATAGGACAGCGCGTGACCTATTCGCGCCTATCGTGACGCCTGCTCGACGCCGGAGCGGAGTCGCCCGGCGCCCGACGGAACGAACGAACCACGAACGAAAGGATCGCAGCATGACGCCCGTCGAAATCGGAAAGAAGCTCGTCGCCCTGTGTCAGGACCGGAAGGGGCTCGACGCCGTCGACGCCCTCTACGACGAGAAGATCGTCTCGATCGAAGCCCAGGGCTCGGCGGAGCTCCCGGCGCGAATGGAAGGAATCGAGGCCGTCCGCGGCAAGAATGCCTGGTGGTACGACAACCACGAGATCCACGCCGAGAGCGCGAGCGGACCCTACTGCGGCCAGCGCGAGGACCAGTTCGCCGTCCGCTTCACGATGGACGTGACCTTCAAGCCGACCGGCGAACGCCAGCAGCTCGACGAGGTCGCGCTCTACACCGTCGCCGACGGCAGGATCGTCGAGGAGCAGTTCTGGTACGCCGCCGAGTAGCGGCGGGGCGGCAACCGACGCGCTCGGGAGCCACCCGAACGCAGAAGGGCCCGGGGTCGCTCTCGCGAGCGGTCCCGGGCCCTCGTCGTTCGAGCCGCTCCCGCCGCGCGAGGCGGATGGAGCGGGCCGCCACGTGGACGATCAGTCGAGGATCGTGAGCTCCACGCGGCGGTTCTGGCGCTTGTTGGCCGAAGAGTCGTTCGGGACGACCGGGTTCGACTCACCGAAGCCCTTCACCTCGAGCCGGTCGGCGGCGATGCCGGCGGCCACGAGGCGCGCCTTCACGGCGGCCGCGCGTCGCTCCGAGAGGCCCTGGTTGTAGGCCGCGGCGCCGTCCGAGTCCGTGTGACCGTCGACGCGGATGCGCACGTCCGGGTTCGCCTTCAGCACCGCGATGTCGGCCGCGAGGGTCTGATCGAAGTTCGTCTCGATCCCCGAGCCATTGACCGCGAAGCGGAGGTCGTTCAGACGCCAGCAACCACGGCCGTCGACCGGCGCTTCGCGCAACGTGCCGGGGCACTCGTCGCGGGGATCGATCACGCCGTCGCCGTCCGTGTCCGGCGGCGCCGCCGCGACGTTCACGTTGGTGACGGGCGCGGGCGCCGGCTCGTTGCCGAGGTAGACCGCGCGTGAGAACTTCTGGAGCGACGCCGAGGAGCCGAGGGCCGTCGTCGTCGTGAAGCTGCCGCAGCCGGTCACGTCGGCGATCGAGCGGAGGAGCGAAGCGCCCGCCGGATCGTTGCCCGCCTGGACCGTGTGGAAGCAGACTTCACCGTCGCGACTCGCGGCGAGGGCGTTCGCCGAGGCGAGCGCGCGGCCGGCCTCGTCGGCGCGACCCTGGTAGTCCGTCGCGAGACCGTCGGAGATGATCACGACCGCCGCGCGGCCCGAGCCGTCGCCGATCGCGTCCGTCACCTCTTCGTCGAGGACCGAGTAGAGGGGCGTGGAGCCCTGCAGGAACGTGGCACCGTTGGCCGCGGCCGCGAGGGTCGCGCGGTCGAAGCTGCCACCCCCGGCCGCCTCGCGGCGTCCCCCACCGAAGCTCAGCTGGCTGGCCTCGTAGCTGCCCGAGGGCATCGCGGCGACGAGCGACTCGAGGGTCGCCTTCGCGCCGGGGAAGCCGGTCTCCTTCGAGCCCGAGGCGTCCAGGATCGTGACCGCCTGGGTGACGGCGACGGAGCCGGTGGGCGGCGTGACCGCGACCGGCTCCTGATAGGGAAGGGGCGAGGCGCAAGCGCCGAGCATCGCGACGACGGCGAGGCCGCCGGTGACGCCGAGGGACTGGGAAGCGAAAGACTTCTTCATGACGTGCGGATTCTCCTGTCGATCGATTCGTCTCGTCTCGCGCACTCCGCGAGGCGAGGACGACGACCTCCGCTTCTCGGTCGCGTCGGAGGGAGATCCTTCCTCCCTCATCCGGCG
>JBCCZJ010000231.1:0-8059 GCA_039187915.1 Myxococcota bacterium | reverse complement strand
TGCGGCGCATGCGCCCCTTGCCGAAGAGCAGCCAGTCGAGGGAGATGTTCTCCTTCGTGCAGAGCGTGATCAGGAAGTCGGTATGAGGGGTCGTCCCGTTCTCGTAGCGGTTGACGTTCTGCTGGAATACGCCGAGGTCGCGCGCGAACTGGCGCTGCGATCGATCGCCTCGAACTTCGGCGAGGCGTTCCGGGAGCTTCTTCTTGATCCGCTTGACGGCGGCAGTCGACATGGACGAGCGACCCTTTCCTGGTCGGAGCCTCGGGGCTCCTTCCGTCTGTGCTGCGTGGGTTGATGTAGGGTGCGCGCTTCTCGCACGTCGTCGGCACTCGAGTCGATGCGGTCCGCGCCAAGACCGATCCATCCGGACGCTCTTCGAGCCGATTCGCCTCGTCCGCCAGGTTTCGGCGCGAAGGAATCGCGCGGTGAACCCGCGTAAAAACCGCGAGTGACACCGAAAAGCGTAATGAACACGACCTTTGATGTGGAACGCGCCGAGTCTATAGACGGGCCCTGTGAGCGGCAACCCCCATCCGGGGTGGATGGCTCGCATGGGCGACTTCGAATGCGAAACCGCGTGACGAAAGACACCGACGCGGCACGTTCGGTTAGTCTTCGGCACAGTTTCAGCGGGGTCGTTCCGTCGCGCGGAGAGATCGCGCGCCGCGTCTCCGAAGGTCTGGGCGTCACGCTTGCGAATCATCAGCGGTCATCTTCGCGGTCGCGACCTCGGACGCGTCCCGGACGGCGTCCGGCCGACGACCGATCGCGTTCGCGAGTCGTTGTTCTCCTCGCTCGGCGCGATCGACGGCTGCGTCGTGCTCGACCTCTTCGCTGGAACCGGCGCACTCGGGCTGGAAGCGTATTCCCGTGGGGCGGAACGCGTCGTCTTCGTGGAGCGCTCGAAGCGCGTGGCGCGCGCGCTGCAGAAGCGATTGGCGCAGCTCGATCTGGACGAGGCGGCGACGCTCCGGATCGTCGTCGCGGACGCGAAGCGGGCGATGAAACGTCTCTCGGGCGAGACCGCGGGCGGATTCGATCTCGTCTTCGTCGACCCGCCCTACGTCGAAGGGGGCGAGAGCGAGCGCGAGTCGGCGCTCGAGGCGCTCTTCGGATCGGGGCTACTCGCAGAGGAGGGGACGGTGGTCGTCGAGGGCCCGACACGCCATCCTCTCCCGCCCCTGCCCGGGATCCGGGTGGTGGACGAACGTCGCTACGGCGACACGCTGCTCACGTGGCTCACGGCGGAGGCTTCGAAGCCGTGAGTGCATCCAGAAGATCGATGGCGAGGGGGTCGCGTTCCTCGTCGCACCCGGAGTGAATCCAAAGATGTCGGACCGGAAGCCGGGCCACCGCCTGGCGCTCTTTCCTGCGAGCTTCGACCCGATCACCAACGGTCATCTCGACCTGATCGAGCGGAGCCGGGCGCTCTTCGACGAGACGGTCATCGCCGTCGCCCGCAACGTCTCCAAGAACGCCACGTTCGACGCCGAGGAACGAATGGAGATCCTGCTCTCGGTGACCCACGGCATGGACGACGTCTCGGTTCAGGTCTTCGACGGACTCGTCGTTCAGCACGCCCAGCAGATCGGCGCGAACGCGATCATCCGGGGGCTCCGGGCCATGTCGGATTTCGAGTACGAGTTCGAGATGGCGCTCATGAACAAACACCTGGCGCCCGACGTCGAGATCCTGTTCTTCATGACGAGCCAGGAGTACCTCTACGTGAGCTCCTCCCGCCTCAAGGAGCTCGTCCGCTTCGGGGCGAGCGTCGACGAGTTCGTCCCACCGATCGTCGCGGAGAAGCTGAAGCAGAAGCTTGCTCCGAAGTAGCGTCCTGCCGATGGAGGGGGCGGGCCCCGTCTCTCGGGCCTGAACTCGCCCCCGGACGGGGGAGCGGGTACCCTTGGGGCGTCGCCGGCCCGGAGGGGACCTGGACGGAGGACCGACCACGATGGAGCCGCGCCGCATCCTGCTCGCGATCTCGGGGGGCATCGCCGCCTACAAGGCGCCGGAGCTCGTCCGGACGCTGAAGCGGGCCGGACACGAAGTCCGCTGCATGCTCACGCCAGAGGCCGAGCGTTTCGTCTCGGCCCTCTCGCTGCAGGCGGTCTCGGGTGAATCCGTCCGTCGCGATCTCTTCGACGCCGGCGAAGAGGGCGAGATCGATCACATCGGACTCGCCGACTGGGCCGACCTGGTCGTCGTCGCCCCCGCGACCGCGAATCTCCTCGCGAAGATGGTCCACGGGCTGGCGGACGATCTCGTGACGGCCGTCTTGCTGGCGACGCGGGCGCCGATCCTCGTCGCGCCCGCCATGAACGTGAACATGTGGAGCCATCCGGCGACCCAGGCGAACCTCGAGGTCCTCCGGGCGCGAGGGGTCGCCACGGTGGGGCCCGACGCGGGTGAACTCGCCTGCGGCTGGGAGGGCCTCGGGCGGATGAGCGACCCGGCCGTGATCGCCGAGGCGGCCGCTGGCCAGCTGGTCCCGGCCAGCCTGGCAGGGCTCTCCGTGCTCGTGACGGCGGGCGGGACCGCCGAGCCGATCGATGCCGTCCGCTCGGTCACGAACCGCTCTTCGGGCAAGATGGGCTTCGCGATCGCCGCGGAGGCGGCGCGGCGCGGCGCCCGTGTGACGCTGATTGCCGGGCTCACGAGCCTGCCGACGCCCCACGGCGTCCAGCGCATCGACGTCGGCAGCGCCCTCGAGATGCGCGATGCGGTCCTCAGTGCCTTCGGGGACAGCGCGATCGTCGTGAAGGCCGCCGCCGTCGCCGATTTTCGTCCGGTCGAAGCGAGTGATCGCAAGATCAAGAAGGAGCAGCTGGCCGAGGGCGAGCGCATGACGCTCGAGCTGATCCAGAACCCGGACATCCTCCAGGAAATCAGCGCCAGGAAAGGGGACCGGACGATCGTGGGCTTCGCGGCCGAGAGTCACGACGTCGTGGCCGCCGCGCAGCGAAAGCTCGCGCGCAAGGGTTGCGACCTGATCGTGGCGAACGACATTTCCCGGACCGACGCGGGCTTCGAGGTCGACGAGAACGCAGTGCTCTTCGTCTGGCCGAGCGGGGAGGTGGAGGAGCTGCCTCTACTGCCCAAGACCGGCGTCGCAGCTCAGCTCTTCGATCGGATCGAGAAGCTGCGAGAGGGGCGATGACCGAGGATCGGAAGAGGGCTCGCGTCGCCGTTCGCCTGCTCGCCGCGACGATCGCGGCGCTCCTGATTCCCTCGCTCGCCGTC
Organism: Myxococcota bacterium; assembly: GCA_039187915.1. GTDB lineage: Bacteria > Myxococcota_A > UBA9160 > UBA9160 > UBA4427 > UBA4427. The sequence goes on along the minus strand of JBCCZJ010000231.1, from coordinate 4,816 downwards.
GCGGGCGACGTCTTCGTCGTGGAGATCGACGGCTCGATCAACCCGGCGAGCGCGGACTACCTGATCGGGGCGATCGCGCAGGCCGAGGAAGCGGACGCCGCGGCGGTCCTGATCGAGCTCGACACGCCCGGCGGCCTGGTCTCCTCCACCCAGGACATCATCCAGGCGATGTTGAACGCCAGCGTCCCGACGATCGTCTTCGTCACGCCGCGGGGCGCGACCGCCACGTCTGCGGGGACCTTCATCACGCTGGCCGCGAACGTCGCCGCGATGATGCCCGGTACGAGCATCGGTGCGGCGCATCCCGTCAGCCTCTTCGGCGGCGCGCCGCCGCCGCCGGCCGAGGGACCCGAGGGCGAGGGCGACGGGGAGGCCGCGGGACCGGCCAAGGACGTCGTCACCGAGAAGATGGAGAAATACCTCGCCGCCTACGTCGAGTCGATCGCCTCGCAGCGGGACCGCAACGTCGAGTGGGCGCAGCAGGCCGTGCGTCGGTCCGTGGCCGTGACCGCCGAGAAGGCGCTCGAGCTGAACGTGATCGACCTCGTGGTCGACAGTCGCGAGGACCTGCTGGCAGCGATCGAGGGGCGCGAAGTCGAGCTCGGAGGCGAGACCGCGACGATCGCGGTGGCGGGCGCGCGGACCGTGCCGATCGAGAAGACGCTGTTGCAGTCGGTCTTCGACTTCCTGTCGGATCCGAACGTCGCCACGATTCTGCTCGCGATCGGCGCGCTCGGTCTGTACATGGAGTTCCAGAGCCCGGGGCTGATCGTGCCGGGGGCGATCGGGATCTCCGCCTTCGTGCTCCTGGGATTCGCGCTCCAGATCCTGCCCTTCAGCTGGGTGGGCATGCTCTTCATGCTGATCGGGATCGGCCTGCTGATCGCAGAGCTCTTCGTGGTCTCCTTCGGTCTGCTCTTCGCCGCCGGCGTCACGTGTTTCCTGGTCGGCGGCACCATGATCTTCGACCGACCGGAAGCCTCGGACCTGACCGTCGATTTCTGGCAGGTGCTTTTCCCGATGACGTTGGCGATGTCGCTCTTCGGGGCCGTGATCGCCTACAGTCTCGGGCGCACCCTGTTCTCCCAGCAGACGGCGGGCGTCGACGAGATGATCGGCCTCGTCGGTCGCTGCGAGTCGGCGATCCCCGCCGGCAGCGGCGCAGGGAAGGGAAAGGTCTTCGTTCGCGGCGAATACTGGAACTGCACGGCGGAGGAGTCGATCGGGGTCGGTGATCCCGTGGAGGTCGTCCGGATCGACGGCCTCACGCTGCGCGTCCGGCCGGCTGCGGGCGGCGCGGCATCCGACGGCCAGTAGATCGCCGGACCGAATCGCACGGAAGGAGAGGGGCTGTGCTCGGGATTCTCATCGTCGTCATCATGACGGTCGTCTTGTTCATGTTCGGGATCCGGATCCTGAACGAGTACGAGCGCGGCGTGGTCTTCCGGCTCGGCCGCTTCGTCGGGATCCGGGACGCGGGCTTCCGCTGGATCATCCCCGGCATCGACCGGATGGTGCGGATCAGCCTGCGCGAGATCGTGATGGACGTGCCGGCCCAGGAGGTGATCACCCTCGACAACGTGTCGGTCAAGGTGAACGCCGTCCTCTACTTCCGGGTGCTCCACCCGGACAAGTCGGTGATCCAGGTCGAGAACTACCTCTACGGCACGTCGCAGCTCGCGCAGACGACGCTGCGCAGCGTGTGCGGTCAGGCCGAGCTCGACCAGCTCCTCGCCGATCGCGAGCGGATCAACCAGCAGTTGCAGGAGATCATCGATCAGCAGACCGAGCCCTGGGGCGTGAAGGTCCGCGCGGTCGAGCTCAAGCAGATCGACCTGCCGCAGGAGATGCAGCGGGTGATGGCGAAGCAGGCGGAGGCCGAGCGCGAGAAGCGCGCGAAGGTCACGCTCGCCGACGGTGAGCTGCAGGCGGCTCAGCGCCTCGCGGACGCGGCGGCGACCCTCTCGAGCGAACCCTCGGGCCTCCAGCTCCGCTACCTGCAGACGCTGGCGGAGATCGCGGGAGGCGAAAAGAGTTCGACCACGATCTTCCCTGTGCCGATCGACCTCGTCCGACCATTCTATGATCAGTTGATGGCGGAGGCGGAAGCCGACGCGAAGGACGCAGGGGGCGGCGCGAGCCCCGCGATCACCGGTGGGGACGCGTAGTTGGCCAGGAAAGACGGGAAGTCAGACGCTGCGACCGAAGCGGGACGCGGCGTGACGCGTTCGATCATCAATGGAGCGGTCCTGATCGTTTCGATCGCGGTCCTCGCGGCCTGGGCTTCTCAGGGTGTGTTCAAGCTCCAGCCGGGCGAATCCGCCGTGATCCTGCAGATGGGCGAGTTCGATCGCACGCGCTCGCTCGAAGGGTGGTGGGCCCATCTGCCGCCGCCGATCGAGACGCACGAGGTCGTGAACACCGCCCGCCTGCGCACCGAGTCGTTCGGCACGCGCCCGACGCGGACGACTCGCGGGATGCCCGCCGACGCCGAAGAAGCCGAGATCGCGCAGGAGATCGAACGCGATGCGATCCAGACGGCGGACAACAACATCGTGAACGTCGCCTACGAGCTCCAGTACAAGGTCGGCGACGCCTATGCCTACCGCTTCTCGATGGCGGACCCCGCCTCGATCCTGCACGACGCGACCGAGGCGGCGATGCGCAATGCCGTCGGCAAGCGCAACATCGACGCGGTGCTGTCCCAGGACCGCAGCGAAATCGCCCGAGACGCGCGGGAGATCCTGAACCGTCTCCTCGCCAGCTACGTGACCGACGTCGGGCACGAGGCGGCCTTCCGTGTGGACCGGATCAACCTGGAGAAGCCCCAGGCGCCGGAACAGGTTCGCGAGGCGTTCGCCGACGTCGTGAGCGCGGGCCAGGACGAGAAGCGGTCGACCCTCGAAGCGACCGGTGACGCGCAGGAGATCCTGCAGTCGGCGCGTTCCGAGGCGGCGGAGCTGCGCGAGCAGGCCGAGGCCTACCGGCGCGCCAAGGTCATCGAGGCGCGCGGTGAATCCACGCGGTTCGAAGCGCTTCTCGTCGAATACCAGACGGCACCGGAAGTGACGCGACGACGGCTCTACCTGGAGACGATGGAAGAGATCCTGCCGGGCGTCGACAAGATGGTCGTGGAGCCGAACACCGTGAACATGCTGCCGATGCTGCCGCTGGGTTCCCAGGGCGGGGCCGTGGGGGGCACGCGATGATGCGGCTCTTCTTCTTCCTGATCGTGCTCGGCGCGATCTTCGTGGGCGCGCTCTGGGCGGCTCAATACGACTCGGGTCCGATCGTGATCAACCAGGCCGACGAGTATCGGCTGGTCCTTCTCCTCGGCGCGCCGGAGGAAGAGCTGATCGAGCCGGGCGTCGCCATGACGAGGGAGTTCCTCCGCTTCGAGCTGCCCTTCGAGATCCCGTTCATTCGCCTGCCGATCTTCCACGAGGTGCTGGTCTTCGACAAGAAGATCCAATACCTGAACGCGGCGGCGACCGAAATCGAGATCGCGGGCAACGAGCGCTTGATCGTCGACTTCTACGCGCTCTGGCAGATCCAGTCGCCCCTGGGCTTCCGGCGCAGCTTCCCGGGCGGGATGGAAGAAGCCGAAGAGCGCATCCAGCGCACGGTCGCCTCGCTCGTCGGCGATGCGATCGGCGGCCTGACCATGGCGGAGCTGCTGGCGCGCGCAGAGGTGCTCGAGACGCTCAAGGAGCGCGCCACGACGGAGCTGGCCGACAACGGCGTCCGCGTGATCGACGTCCGCATCAACCGCACGGAGCTTCCGCTCCCCACCGAGACCGCCACGTTCGAGCAGATGCGCGAGCAGCGTCGTGCGATCTCGCGAGAGAAGCGCGCGATCGGTGAGCGTGAAGCGCGCGAGATCCGCGCGAAGGCCGAGCGCGAAGCGCGGGAGATCGTCGCAGAGGCGCGTGCCGAATCCGAGGTCCTGCGCGGGCAGGGCGACGCCGAAGCCGCCGCGATCTACGCGGCCGCCTACGGCAAGGACGCCGACTTCTACGCCTTCGTGCGCAGCCTCGAGGCCTACCGGAAGACCCTCGGCGAGAACACGACGCTCGTGGTCCCGCCCGACCACGAGTTCTTCAAGTTCCTCGACCCGTCGAACACCGCCGGCGCACGCTGACCTGCGCGCAGCGATCAGGGTCGGCGGAAGCGGAGGGCGATCGCCGGACCGAGGGCGAAGAGCGCGATCGTCGCCCACGGCGTGACGCCGACGGGGATCAGCTCGCGCTGGGCCAGCGTCTGGCCGGCGCTCTGCACGACGTAGAAGAGCGAGAGGGTCACGACGGCCGCGATCGCCGGCGCCGCGAGGTGACCCCGTGCGTCGACCCGGAGTCCGAAGGGCACGGCCATCCAGGCGAAGACGAGGACGAGCCATGGGCTCGAGAGGCGCTCGTGGAGGCGCCGCTCGACGCGGCGGCGCGAGGAGGGCGTCGCACGCGGGTTGCGTTCCAGGTAGGTCGCGACGTCGGCCAGGGGCAGGAGCGCAGGATCCGCGGCGAGCAGCAGGTCGGCCTGCAGCGCCTCGTGGTCGAGCACGAGGGGGACGCCACGGTCGACCTTCGGGTCGGCGGAGAAGTCGATCGGGTCGAAGCGCCAGACGGTGCCCTCGTCGATCCGCCAGGCGCCGGATGCCTCGATGGCGACCTCGGCCGTCCGGATCACGCGGACGACGGCGCCGAGTTGGCTGCGCTCGAAGATCTCGACGTCGTGGAGCGTGCGCGTTTCGGGGTCGGCGTAGCCCACGTTGGTGATCAGGGGGCCTTTCTGGAACCAGAAGGCGCGGCGGGCGAAGTCG
>JBCCZJ010000230.1:0-8061 GCA_039187915.1 Myxococcota bacterium | reverse complement strand
GCGATGGCGGCGGCCAGTTCGTCGAGGACGCGCTGCTCCTCGTCGGTGATCCCGGCCCGTGCGTCGATCGAGGCGCCGGCCTCGAACGGCCGCTCGTCCATCTTCGCGATCCGGTGCGCTTCGTCGAGCAGCTTGCGCTCGGTCTTTCGCGCGGAGCGCGCCTGGCTCTCCGAGAGCGTCGGCGCGAGCATGGCGCGCCAGGCCTCGAGCGCCTCGGTCGGCGGACTCTCGTAGAGCCAGCGTCGCAGCGTCGTGCGGGCGAACTCTCCGTGCTGCTCCACGCCGATGGCCTTGGCGGCCTCCATCACGCCCTTGCGCTCGGCTTCCGTCACGGCGCCGTCCGCCCAGGCCACTTCGACGAGCGGCGCGAGGGCCAGCGCCGCGAGGCGTTCGATCTCTTCCTGACGGGTCGGCACGGTCGTCCTCCTGCCGGGACGGACGCCCGGCCTGCGGCATCGGAGCATAACCCGATGCGAGGGGCGCGCTCAGTCGACGGCGTTCGCCCGCCGCTCGGTCTCGCTCATCTGAAGCGCCGCTTCGACCGAGCCCTCGGTCGTACGGAGCAGGTCCCGGGCGCGGTCCCGATCGACGTCGCCGAGCTCCATGACCATGCGGACCGCGCGACCGCGGAGCTTGCTCGAGACCGGCGTGACGTGGGTCATGTGATGGCCGCGCACCCGACCGAGGCGGACCATGACCGCCGTCGAGAGCGCGGTCAGGATCATCTTCTGCGCGAGTCCGCCCTTCATGCGCGTCGACCCGGCGACGACCTCGGGCCCCACCGCGGGCGCGATCGCGATCTCGACCGAGTCCGCCAGCGGTGAATCCGCATCGCAGGTGATCGCGAGGGTCCGCGCCCCGAGCTTGCCCGCCGCTTCGACGGCGCCGAGCACGAAGGGCGTCGTGCCACTCGCCGACAATCCGACGATCACGTCCCCGAGCGTCACCCCGCGCTCCTCGAGCTCGAGCGCGCCGGCCTCCGGATCGTCCTCGGCTCCTTCGACGGCGTTGCGCAGGGCGCGATCGCCGCCGGCCAGGATGCCCTGCACCGAGCGCGGCGGCAGGCCGTAGGTCGGCGGAATCTCGGAGGCGTCGAGCACCCCGATCCGGCCGCTGGTACCGGCTCCGACGTTGAACCAACGACCGCCGCCACCCATCGCGGTCGCCAGGACGTCCGCCGCTTCGGCGACCCGCGGCAGCACGTCGGCGACCGCCGCGTGGGCGACGCCATCCTGCGCGTGGATCAGCTGCAGCATCTCGAGGGTCGGCATCTCGTCGAGGGCGCGGGAGCCTTCGAGCGAGGCCTCGGTCGGTCGTCGGTCGGCCATCTCCTGATGTTTCGGCCGCCTGCAGGGGAACTGAAGATGCGGAGACCGGGCGAACGCCGGATCCCGCGTGGGGCACGCGCGTGAGCGGCCCCCGAGCGGGGACCGTAGACTCCCGCCCATGCCCTTCGAAGTCGCGGAATCCACCCTCGAGAGCCTCGAATGGGCCCGGATCACCGACGCGCTGCGCATGGCCTGCCGCACGCCGATCGGCGCCCGCCTCGTGGCGGAGTCGGCCACGCACGACCTCTTCGAGTCGCGGGAGGCCGACGCCCGGACGCGACTCGCCGAGACGAGCGAAGCCCGTGCCCTGCTCGACGCCGACGAACCGCCGCCCCTCGGCGGCTGCGTCGACGTGCGCGCCGCGTGCGGTCGCGCCGAGAAGGGGGGCGTCCTCGAAGCCGCGGAGCTCGCGGACGTCCGGCGCACGCTCGAGTCGCTCCACGCCACCCTCCGCTTCTTCGACCGAAGGCGGGACGACGTCCCCGAGCTCTTCGAGATCGCCGTCCACATCGGCGAGGCGCCCGGACTCGAGGCCCAGATCGGACGCTGTCTCGACGCGGGCGGCGAGGTCCGCGACACCGCGAGCCCGACGCTGGCACAGGCCCGACGCGACGTGCACCGACTCGGCTCGGAGCTCCAGACCCGGATCGAACGCAGTCTCCAGCACGCCGACGTCAAACCCCATCTCTCGGACGCCTACTACACCGTCCGCAACGGCCGCTTCGTCCTCCCCGTCAAGAGCGACGCCAAGGGACATGTTCGCGGGATCGTCCACGACGCCTCGCGCTCCGGCACGACGCTCTTCGTCGAGCCCGATGGCATGGTCGAGCTGAACAACCGACACCGACAGGCCGAGCTCACGGTCGAGCGCGAGATCCTCCGCGTGATGCGCGAGCTCTCCGCCGCCGTCGCGCGCGAGGCCGATTCGATCCGCGCGAGTCTCGGACGGGTCGGCCGACTCGACCTGGCCTTCGCACGGGGCACGCTCTCGCGCGACATGGACGCGGTCCTTCCCGAGATCGGCACGCAGGGCGTCTTCGAGCTGCCCGGCCTCCGGCACCCCCTGATCCCGAGCACCGAGTGCGTCGCCAACGACCTGCGAGTCGGCGAGGACTTCCGGGTGCTGATCCTCTCGGGTCCGAACGCCGGCGGCAAGACCGTCGCCCTCAAGTCGATCGCCCTGGTCGCGCTCATGGTCCGCGCGGGACTCCACGTGCCCGCGGATCCAGGCGCCCGAGTCGACCTCGTCGACCGGGTGCTGGCCGACATCGGGGACCACCAGGACATCAACGAGAGCCTCTCGACCTTCTCGGCGGCGATGGCCAACCTGGCCGACATCCTGCGCGCCGCCGGCCCCGACACGCTCGTGTGTCTCGACGAGGTCGGCGTCGGCACCGACCCCTCCGAGGGCGCCGCGATCGCCCAGTCGACCCTGGAGGCCCTGGCGGCGGCCGGCGCCCGAGTCGTCACGACGACCCACTACAACCTCCTGAAGGAGATGGCCGAAGTCGACGACCGCTTCGAGAACGCGAGCGTCGAGTTCGATCCGCAGACGCTGGCCCCGACGTATCGCGTCCGGATCGGGGCGCCGGGAGCTTCTTCCGCGACGACGGTGGCCGCGCGCATGGGCATGCCCCAGGGCGTGCTCGATCGAGCCTCGGCGCTGCTCGATCGCGAGGATCGCCGGCTCGACCGCATGCTCGCGGAGCTGGCCGCCAGCCGCGCGCTGCTCGAGAGCGAGCAGGCGGCCGCGACGACCCTGCGCGTCGAGAGCGAGCAGGCGCGCGAGGAATACCGGACGAAGCTCGCCCGACTCCAGGAGCGGCGCGACAAGCTCTTCGGCGAAATGCGAAGCGAGCTCGATGCGTCCTTCAAGCAGGCCCACGGCGAGGTCTCCCGGATCATCGCGGAGCTCCAGCGCGCGCCCTCCTCGCGGCGCGCCGCCGACGCCAAGGCGAAGCTCGAGTCGCTGCGCGACGAGACCGAGCGCGTGCAGAAGGCGAAGGGGCTCGAGCCGAAGAAGACGAATCCGACCGAGACGACCTACGCGCCGGTCGAGTGGCCTCGGGCGCGGGTCGGGGACGCCGTGCGCACGCCGGGGGGAGGTCAGGGGACGCTGCTCGCCCTGCCCGATCGCAAGGGCCGCGTCTCGGTCCGGGTCTCGGGTCGCAAGGTCGTGCTGGGCCGGGATCAGCTGACGACGACCGTCGCGATCGGCGCCGCCACGCAAGGCAAGCCGCCGGCGCCGGAGCGCGCGCCGCGCGACGAACCGCTTCCGCCCGCGCGCATCGGCGGCCTGGCCGAGGTCGACCTGCGCGGGCTGCGCGTCGACGAAGCGATCGACCGGCTCGACGTCGCCCTCGACCTGGCGGCGGCGGAAGGGCGCGACGAGATGCGCGTGATCCACGGCATCGGGACCGGAGCCCTCAAGCGCGCGGTGCGGGATCACCTGCCGCGCTCCCCCTACGTCGTGGAGATCGCCGAAGCGGCGCGCGAAGACGGCGGCGCGGGGGCGACCCGCGCGATCCTCCGCAAGGACTGACGAGCGCGCGTGGAGACCCCGGGGTCCCGCGCGACGAGGAATCGATGAACGAAGAAGAAGCGAGCGAACGCCGCGACGGCGAAGCCAGCGAGGCCTCCGGCCACGAAGCGCACGAGTCCGCTGCGCGCCACGCGGACGAAGCGCGGGTCGAGGACGAAGCGCCGCACGTCGAAGCGGTGCCGCAGGTCGGGGACGAAGCGCCGGGCGTCGAGGCGGTGCCGCGGGTCGAAGAAGAAGAGTTCCCGTCCCTCGATCAGATGATCGGCACCTTCTTCAGCGAGCCGGCGCTCCTGCCGGTCGTGGTCGTCGTGCTGGGCAGCGGCGGCGCCTTCGGGGCCGCGATCCTCGTGCTGACGGTCATCGATCGGAACCCCTTCGCGGCGGCCGCGCTCGTGTTGATCGCCGGCATGACCGTCGACATCAGCCTGCGCGCGCGCAAGGAGCCGGCTTTCCGCAACCTCGCGCTGCTGATCGGACTCGTCTGGGCGGCGTCCGTCCTGTTGGCGGGCGTCGCGATCGTCACGGGCGTGGCGACCTGAGGACTTCGTGACCCGGAGGCGCGTGGATCAGTCGAGCGCGAGATCGCCCTCTCGGTCGAGGTCCGCGCAGAACGCCTCCGCGGCGCGGACGCCGGACCGCGTGGCGGACTCGAAGCTCGGGCCGACGAGGTAGTCGCCTGCATAGTAGACGCGGCGGCCGAGTGCGCGGCGATCCCGCTGGACCCTGTCGAAGTTCGCGAGGGCGCGGTAGTGGCCGACGCCGAAGAAGGTCTGGCTCGCGCGCCCCACGTGCGTCGTCCGCACACGATCCCCGATGCCGGGCAGCGCCAGCTCGAGGGAGCTCAGAAGGTTCTTCGCCACGACGTCGCTCGCGGTCTCGCGCCAGCGCAGGGCGAAGGCGTCCCGGGCCCGGATCACGAGCTGACTCTTGCCTTCGGGCGCGCGGCCGCCACTCTGGCCGGGCTCGATCACGAGCGAGGCGATCGCCGAGTCCTCGCGCCGCGGCAGCCGGATCTCCTGGGGCAGCCCTGCGTGCACGCCGTCGAGGGCGACGGCCAACGTCACGACCGGACGCTCCTCGATCCCGGCGAAGAAGTCCCGCTCGGCGGGCGTGAGGAGCGGGCGGGCGATCCGCGCCGCTTCGCTCGCACCGACCGCGAGCACGACCGCGTCGAAGCCGGACACCTCGCGCGTCCCGTCGGCATCGAGCAGCTCGAGCCGGTAGCCCCCCGCCGCGAGCTCCTCGACGCGCTGGATCTGCGTCGCGCGATGGACGTCCAGTCCCTCGGCGGCAGCCTGGGCGATCTCGAGCAGCGGACGTCGGGGCAGACCGGGCGGCGCCGGGCGATGCCCCCTGATCCCCTGGCCGTGCGCGTGCTGGAGGAGCGCCACGCGCGAAAGCGCATCGACGTCGTCCCCGAAGACGCTCTGGACCTCGGGCGAGAGCCAGAACTCGAGGGCGCCCCGACCGAAGTAGAGCGAGACGTGGTCCGCGAGACTCCGATAGTCGAGATCGGCCGCTCGCTCCGGACGGGTCGCATCGAGCAGCGGCGCGTACCGCGCCATCAGCCGCCCCCAGCGCAGCAGCTTGGGACGCTCCCAGAGCGGCGGGCCCGGGATGCGTGCGACGCCCCGAAGCTGCAGTCCATCCACCGGCCGCGTCTCGCCCGCGCGGAGGAGCGCCGTCTGGACCGGACGCAACGGCGTCAGCAGGTCGCCGACGCCGCGATCCGACAGGTCACGGGCGAAGCGCGCGAGCGCCTCGTCCCGGCCGCCGAGGACCGGCCAGCTGCCGTCCATCCAGTGACCGGCGCACCATTCCCCGCGCGCGCGGCCACCGACGGCGGTGCGCGCCTCGAAGACGTCGACGCGATGCCCGGCTGCGCGCAGACGCGTCGCCGCGCGGAGCCCCGCGAAGCCCGCGCCGAGCACCGCGATCCGACGACCGGCCGTCGAAGCGTCCGCCTGCGCCCCGTCGCTCATTCGCCGCGCCCGGCCTTCAAGTGGGCAATCACGTCATGCAGGGTCTCGAACGCGACGTAGGGGTGGCCGGCCTCGTCGAGCGCCGGCGCGAGCGTGTCCTTGGCGTAGGCGAGGTCCGCCTCGAGCGCACCACAGAGGTCCGACACGCGCCCGTTCCCGATGTGCACGCAGAAGGCGCCCGGGTGCTGCTCGCGGTATGCGGAGATCAGGCCGCGCTTGCAGCTCCCGGTTCCGCAGCCGCAGGCGTCGTTCGGTCGTCCCGGCGAGAGACGCCAGGTCTGGCCTTCGTAGCGCAGGTGGTTGGCGTTGAACTCGAAGGAGACGGAGTTGATCTCCTGGAGTCGCTCGAGGTTCCAATCGAAGCCGTCGGACAGGATCCGGAAGGGCACGCCCTCGGCGGCGCACCAGGCGAGGATGTCCTCGGCGCCCGGATCGAGGTCGATCGTCTCGAGGAACGCGTAGAGCTCCTTCTCGGGGAGCTCGAGCCCGTCGAGCAGGGCCATCACGTAGGTCCAGGCCGTGAACTCGCCCTGGTCGAAGCGCTCCCACAGGTTCGCACGACGCTCGGGCAGCCGCTGCTGCGCGAGGGTCGAGCCGACGTCCTGGACCGAGAAGGTGCCGTCGAAGTCGCAGAAGATCGCGAGCGGTCGGTCCGCGGGCAGGCTGTGGGTGGGCTGGGTCAAGGTCTCATCCGATGGCGAGCAGGGAACCACAGAGTCGGTCGGAGCGGTCGGCTGGAGTGCGGTCGTTCGGGTACGCCGCGAGGCGGCGGGACGGGGCCGGGAAGCGGCCGGATCGGGCGCGCGCGCGCGCATTCCGGGGCCCTCGCGTCGGCTGGTTGGGTAGCGCATCCTCGCCCGGGCGGGAACGAAAACGGCGTCTCGCGAACTTCCCACGGGAACGGAAACACGAACGAGGAGGCCTTCGCGCGTGGGATCCCAGCCGGTTCGCGGAGATGCGACGCGCCTTGCCGGTCCGGGCGGCGGGGGGCCCCGGCGCGAAGCGGAATCGCTCTCGAGCCGGCTCGCCGGCGCCGGCCTGCCGCTCCTGCTCGACGGCGCGACCGGCACCGAGCTCGAGCGTGCGGGCCTGCCGACCGGCCTGCCGCTCTGGTCGACCCATGCGCTCCTCGACGCACCGGAGGCGGTCCAGGCGATCCATCGCGCCTACGTCGCGGCGGGCGCGGAGATCGTCACCGCGAACACGTTCCGGACCCAGGCGCGCACGCTGTCTCGCGCGGGTCTCCCGCCCGAGAGCGATCGCACGCTGACCCAGCTCGCCGTCGACCTCGCGCGCGGCGCCGCGCGCGAGGCCGGCGCGGCGTGTTGGGTCGCGGGCTCGCTGCCGCCGCTCGAGGACTGCTATGCGCCCGAGCGGGTTCCGGCGACGTCCGAGCTGGATGCGGAGCACGCGCGACAGGTCGCGCTGTTAGGCGAGGCCGGGGTCGACCTGCTCCTCGTCGAGACGATGAACAGCGAGCGCGAAGCGGAGCGCGCCGCCCGGGCCGCAGCCCGAAGCGGCCTGCCCTTCGTCGTGGGACTCGTCTCGTGGCAACCGGGCCGCCTCCTCTCGGGTGACGACCTCGCCCGGACCGCACGGGCCCTCGCCGACGCCGGCGCTGCGGCGGTCGGCGTGAACTGCGTCCCGCCTTCGACCCTGGCCGCCTCGCTCGCCTGCCTGGGGACCCTCGACGTCCCGCTCTTCGTCTCGCCCAATCTCGGCGAGCCCGACGACGTGACGGGCTTCACCCGAAGCGAGGACCTCGCCCCCGACGCGTTCGCCGACGCGCTGCGCGAATGGCTGGCGAACCCCTCGCTCCGCCTGCTCGGCGGCTGCTGCGGCTCGCGTCCGGAGACGATCCGGGCGCTCGACCGCGCGCGCCGCGCGCGGCCCGCCGACTGACGCGGATCGTCACCGCCCGACGCCAATTTGCGGCGCCTCCGGTCGGCGGCTGCGCGCGCCCGGCGGGCCCCCTGCCGCCGTCCTTCCGCGAAGGGAAGGCGTCCCGAAGCGTCGAGGGCCTGGGATCGACTTGGGGGATATCCCCACGATTGGCACGGGGCTTGCTCTTCACGGTCCCGAAATGACGGGGCTCTACGAGGAGCGGGCCCCCGTTCCCGCGCCCGGGCTGGCTACCCCTCCCTTAGCACAATTCGTGCGAGGAGCCGGTCCGGGCGCTCTTTCGTTCGGCCCCCGGAGACCGCGCCCG
>JBCCZJ010000229.1:0-8065 GCA_039187915.1 Myxococcota bacterium | reverse complement strand
CCGTTCGGCGCGCGCGCTCCCCCCTCGTCGCTCGCCGCCTCCTGGACCCCTCGTGAACAGTGACTTCGACGCCGATCTCGACGAACTCTTCGACGGCCCGGCCGAGCCGGAGCCCGTCTCGGCCGCGGCGCCGAACGACCTCGCCGAGCAGATCTTCGCCGGCCTGAATCCGGCCCAGAAGAAGGCGGTCGAGACGACCGAAGGCCCGCTCCTCGTGCTCGCGGGCGCCGGCTCCGGCAAGACCCGCGTGCTCACGAACCGGATCGCCTATCTGGTGGGCGTCTGCGGGATCCCGCCGGAGCAGATTCTCGCGGTCACCTTCACCAACAAGGCCGCCGGTGAGATGAAGGAGCGGGTCGAGAAGCTGCTCGGTCCGGCGATGGGCGAGATCTCGATCGGGACCTTCCACTCGATCGGCGTCCGCATCCTGCGTCGGGACATCGGCCATCTCGCGCGGAGCCGCGGCTTCGTGATCTACGACGATGCGGACACGCTCGGCGTGATCAAGGAGGTCCTCAAGGCGGACGGCCTCGATCCGAAGGTCCACGACCCGCGGCGCATCCGCTGGCAGATCGACCAGTGGAAGAACGCCGGGCTGCTCCCGCCCGCGGCGGCAGAGCGCGCCAAGGACCTCGACGAGGAGATGATCGCCGGGCTCTACGCCAAGTATCAGCGCAAGCTCGGCGACGCCGAGGCCCTCGACTTCGGCGACCTCCTTCTCTTGACCGCGGAGCTCTTTCGCAACCACCCGCGCGTCCTCGACTACTACCGGAGCAAGTACAGCTACATCCTCGTCGACGAGTATCAGGACACGAACGGCGTCCAGTACGGCCTGATCGGGCAGCTCGCCGCGGGCCATCGCAACCTCTGCGTCGTCGGCGACCCCGACCAGTCGATCTACGCGTGGCGCGGCGCGGACATCCGCAACATCCTCGATTTCGAGCAGGACTATCCCGACGCGACGGTGATCAAGCTCGAACAGAACTACCGATCGACCCAGCCGATCCTGTCCGGGGCATCCGCGGTCATCCAGAACAACTACGACCGCAAGGACAAGGACCTCTTCACGGAGCAGGAGGGCGGCTCGCCGATCCGCTTCTACGAGGCCGAGGACGACCGCGAGGAGTCCCAGTTCGTCGTCAAGAACGTGCTCGCGGCCAATCGGGCCGAGGACGTGCCCTTCGGTGACATCGCGATTCTCTACCGGACGAATGCCCAGTCGCGCTCGTTCGAAGAAGAGCTCCTCAAGTACGACGTGCCCTACACGATCGTCGGGGGTCAGCGCTTCTACGAACGCAAGGAGATCAAGGACGTCCTCTCCTATCTGCGCCTGCTCGTGAACCCGCGCGACGACGCGGCTCTTCGCCGGATCTACAACGTCCCGGCGCGCGGGATCGGCAAGGCGAGCTGGGAGAAGGTCGAGGCGCACGCGGTCACCCGCGGGCTGCCCCTGATGGAGGCGATGCGCGAAGCCGTCGAAGGCCAGCTCGTGGGACGCACCACCGGGAAGCTCTCGGCCTTCCTCGACATGCTGGACACGTTCCGCGCGTCGCCGGAGGGTGGCCTCGCGATCGGGGGCACGCTCGAGGGCCTGCCGCTCGAGGACATGATCGCGCGCGTGATGGACGGGACGGGCTACATCCGCGCGCTCGAGAAGGAAGACACGCCCGAGGCCGAAGCGCGGCTCGACAACCTTCGCGAACTGCTCTCGTCGGCGCGGGACTTCCATGCCGTGAACGAGGACGAGCTCGCGGACGAAGAGCGCAGTGAACTCGAGCTCTACCTCGATCAGGTCGCGTTGATCTCGGATCTCGACAGCTACGAGGACCGCGAGGATCGCGTGTCGATGATGACCGTGCACTCGGCCAAGGGGCTCGAATTCCCGATCGTCTTTCTCGTCGGCATGGAGGAGCGGATCTTTCCCCATGCCTCGTCGAGTCGCGACGAGGCCGGTCTCGAGGAGGAGCGGCGACTCTGTTACGTCGCGATGACCCGCGCGATGGATCACCTCTTCCTGACCTGCGCGGCCGAGCGCTTCCGCTACGGCGACCGCTCCTATCAATCGCCGAGCCGCTTCCTCCAGGAGATTCCGGACGAGCTGATCGAGACGCTCGGGACGGCCAGCCGCGGCGCCCGTTCTCGCTACTCGGATTCGAGCACGTCGCGGACGACGAGTGGCTACGACTACTCCTACGCGCAGGACGAGCCGGGCGAGGGAGAAGGCGTCGCCATCGGCACGCAGGTTCGGCACCCGGTCTTCGGTCGCGGCGAGGTCCTGGCGGTCCTCGGCAGCGATCTCAACCAGAAGCTTCGCATCAAGTTCGAGCGCGCGGGCGTGAAGACCGTGATGGTCAAGTACGCGAACCTCGAGCTCGCCTAGCGCTGCGTCTCCCGCCCCCTCTCTCCACTCGCGCTTCCGAGGTTCCCATGAAGGTCCGCACCGAAGTCGAAGACGATCTCTTCGTCGTCACCATCACGCGCCCGGAGGTCCGCAACTGCGTCGATCGCGAGACCGCCGCGGCGCTCGCGGACGCGTTCCGGTCCTTCGACGAAGACGACGCGCTTCGCGTCGCGATCCTGACCGGCGAGGACGGCTGCTTCTGCGCCGGGGCCGACCTGAAGGAGGCCAGCGGCGGTGGGTCGAACGCGAACAAGGTGATGGAGGAGGGCGACGGGCCGATGGGGCCGTCGCGCATGCTCCTCGGCAAGCCAGTCATCGCCGCGGTCGAAGGCTTCGCCGTCGCCGGTGGGTTGGAGCTGGCGGTCTGGTGCGACCTGCGGGTGGCCGCGCGCGACGCGGTCTTCGGGGTGTACTGCCGACGATGGGGCGTTCCGCTCGTCGACGGCGGCACCATCCGTCTGCCTCGGCTGATCGGCCAGAGTCACGCGATGGATCTGATCCTGACCGGGCGCGGCGTCTCGGGCGACGAGGCCGCCGGGATGGGGCTCGTCAACCGGCTCGTCGAGCCGGGCGAGGCGCTCGACGCGGCCAGGACGCTCGCGCGAGAGATCGCCGCCTTCCCCCAGCGCTGTCTGCGGAACGATCGGATGTCGGCGATCACCCAGTGGAGCCTCGACCTCGACGCCGCGCTTCTCGCCGAGACGAAGCTCGGCCTCGAGGTGATCCATTCTGGCGAGACCCGTGAAGGAGCGACCCGCTTCGCGAAGGGCGCAGGGCGCCACGGCGCCTTCAGCGAATAGCGCGCCCCGGAACGGGGCCGCACGTCGGGCGACTAGCGGCCCGATCGGGCGCCGGATAGGGTCACGCCGGAGGAGGTCGCGTGAGCGAATCGACGATCGAGAAACGGGAGGGCGGCGTGCTGGTGACCGGCGCGACCGGCCTGATCGGGGGACAGCTCTTGCCCGGGCTGCGCGATCGCTTCGCCTGGGTCCGGACGCTCTCGCGCTCCGGCAGCTCGCCGGCGTCGGGGATCGACGCGCGGACCTGGGACGGCATCGATCCTGGGACCTCGACGCTCGACGGCGTCGAGACGATCGTCCACCTCGCAGGTGAGCCCATCTTCGGGGGCGCCCCGACCGCGGCGCGGCTCGCGCGCGTCCGCTCGAGCCGGATCGAGTCGACGCGCCGGATGGTCGAGCGGATCGCGGAGCGTCCCGCCGCGGAGCGCCCGTTCACCTTCGTATGCGCCTCCGCCGTCGGGATCTACCCGGACTCCGGGGATACGCCGCTCGACGAATCGGCGGCCAATGGCGACGGCTTCCTCTCGCGCGTCTGCCAGGACTGGGAGTCCACCGCGCAGGCCGCGACCGCCGAGGGCGTCCGGGTCGTGAACGTCCGGATCGGCGTCGTGCTCGATCGGGACGGCGGCGCACTGGGTCTGATGCGCCTGCCTTTCTCGCTCGGGGTCGGCGGCCGACTCGGGAGCGGTCGGCAGTACTTCCCGTGGATCCACGTCGACGACCTCGTCCGCGTCCTGCTGCTGGCCGTCGACGAGCCGCTCGAGGGCGCGATCAACGCCGTCGGACCGGAAGCGGCCCGCAACTCGGACCTCACGCGCGAGCTCGGCCGGGTCCTCCGTCGGCCGGCGTTCATCCCCGTTCCGGCCTTCGCGATCCGTCTGGCCCTCGGCGACCTCGCGAGCGAGCTCCTCGACAGCAAGCGCGTCGTCCCGGCGCGGCTCGAGGCGGCCGGCTTCGAGTTCGACCACCCGACCCTGGCGGGCGCGCTCGAGGCCGAGCTCGGGAAATGATCGCGCGCCGACGGCGGGACGCGTCCCGTCGCTCGGTCCTCGTCGCAGCCGCAGCCGGAGCGGGCGTTCAGCCGGCGGCCTTGCGGCGCCGGTTGAGATAACCTGCCGCGAACTCCTCGCGGACCGATGCCGGCAGCGGGACGGGCTCCCCCAACGCGCGCACGCCCCACACGATTCGCGCTGCGCGCTCGACGAGCTTGGTCAGCTGGAGCGCTTCGGCGGCGTGCGTTCCGACGACGACGAGGCCGTGGTTCGCGAGAAGGACCGCCGCCCGATCGGCGAGCCGCTCGGCAGCGCCCTCGCCGAGCGCAGCGGTCCCGGTCCGGTGATAGGGCGCGACGAGCACGTCGCCGCCGACGTAGTATTCGAACTCCTCGAGCACGCAGGGGATCGACTGGCCCGCGACGGCGAACATCGACGCGTGGACCGCGTGGGAGTGCACGACCGACCGGATGTCCGCGTGACGGCGAAGGCACGCCAGGTGGAGATCGATCTCCGTCGTCGGCGCGCGCTCGCCCTGGAGGATGCGGCCGTCGAGGTCGGTGACGACGAGATCCGCGAGGGTCATGCTCGCGTAGGGCAGGGCAGACGGGGAGAGCACGACCCGCTCGTCGTCGGTGCGCGCCGAGACGTTGCCCGCGGTGCCCTCGGTCAGGCCGGCGCGGTCCATCTCCTGCACGGTCTCGAGGACGTCGGAGAGGACCCGGTCGAGCGCCGCGTCAGCCATGCGTGTTCGCCCCTGCATCCGGCTCGGTCGGCGGTCCCTTGAGCTCGACGACGTTGCCGTCGGGATCCTGGATGTAGATGGAGGGGCCGTAGCCCGTCGCGCCGTAGCGTTCGCCCGTCTTGCCGGCCTCGACGGCGTGGGCATCGAGGTGGGCCCGGATCGCCGCTTCGTCGAAGGACGCGAGGGTCAGCGCGAAGTGATCGACGTTGCGGCCCTCGGGCACGACCTCGCCCCCGCCCGCGCGCCCGAGCGGGGTCTCGAGGCCGACGAGATCGATCAGCGCGGCGCCGGCGCGGAGCTGGACGAGGCCCAGGTCGTCCAGTCGCCGTTCGACCGGACAGCCGAGGACCTCGCCGTAGAACGCGATCGAGCGCTCGAGGTCGGAGACCCGGAGGACGACGTGGTCGAGTCCGGCGAGCTCGAAGGGCGCCGGCATGCCTAACGCTCGAGCGAGGGCGCGTGGGTCTCGAGCTTCGAACGCCGGTCGTGCCTTTCGAGCGCCAGCCCGATCAGGCGATCGAGCAGCTGCGGGTAGGGCAGGCCGGTCGCTTCCCACAGCTTCGGATACATCGACACGCTCGTGAAGCCGGGGAGGCTGTTCAGCTCGTTGACGTAGATCCGATGGGTTTCCCGCTCGATGAGGAAGTCGACGCGGGCCATGCCTTCGGCTTCGAGCGCGCGATAGGCGAGGGTGGCCGTTTCGCGGATCGTGTCCGAGAGCTCCGGCTCGAGATCCGCCGGGATGATCAGCTCGGTCGCGTCGTCGCGGTACTTCGCGTCGTAGTCGTAGAAGGACTGGGTCGCACGGATCTCGCCGACGACGCTCGCCTCGGGGTGATCGTTGCCGAGGACGGCGACTTCGACCTCGCGTGCTTCGACGCTCGACTCGACGACGACCTTGCGGTCGTAGCGGCGGGCGTCGGCGATCGCGGCCACGAGCTCCGCGGCGTTCTCGGCGCGCGCAATACCGATCGAGGAGCCCGAGTTGGCCGGCTTCACGTAGACGGGGAGCCCGATCTCGGTCTCGACGCGCTCGGCGGCGGCGGGCAGGCCGTCGCGATCGAGCTCAGCGGGGGAGAAGGTGATCCAGGGCGTGACCGGCAGGCCGGCATGGGCCAGCAGGCGCTTCGCCACGTCCTTGTCCATCTGCGCGGCGGAGCTCAGAACGCCGGAACCCACGTAGGGCAGGTCGGCCATCTCGAGCAGGCCCTGGAGCGCTCCGTCCTCGCCGCCGCGCCCGTGGATGATCGGAAAGACGACGTCGACGCGCCCAGCGGGGCCCGGATCCGGGCCGGCATCGGCGGCCTGCAGCTCGCTCGCGCCCGCCGTCGCCGGCAGGAAGACGTCGGGCTGGGAGAGGGCGTCCGCGAGCGACGCGTCCGGCAGCGCTGCCAGCGCATCTGCATCGATCAGGTGCCAGCCGCCCTCGGCGTCGACGCCGATCAGCGACACGTCGTATCGGTCGCGATCGAGCGCGGCGAGGATCGAGGCGGCCGAGACGATCGAGACCTCGTGCTCCACCGAACGACCTCCGAAGAGGAGCCCCACCCGCAGCTTTTCCATGATCCCCCCGTTCATGACTCCGTCCACTCCCTCGGGCACCGCGATCCGCCCGGGAGTTCGATCCCGGACAGGATACGGCGCCGTCCCGCCCGACGCCCGACGCCCGACGCCCGACGCCCGACGCCCGACGCCCGAAGGCGGCGGTCCGGCGGGACGGCGCGGAAGGAGGCGACCGGGCGACCCGCGCGGCGAGTTGAAAGTCCCCGAGTCGCCTCTTACTCTCGCCGCGTGACCGCCCCCGCCGAAACGACCCCGGACCTTCCCGCTCCCCTGCGGGCGAAGGAAGAAGCGCTCTTCGCGCGCCTGCGCGAGGCCGGCCGCGTGCTGGTCGCCTTTTCCGGGGGCGTCGACTCGAGCTATCTCGCGTGGGCGGCGGATCGGGCCCTCGGCGAGGATGCGCTCGCGGTCACGGCCGTCTCGCCCTCCTACCCCGCGAGCCACCGCGAGGTCGCCGAGGACGTGGTGGCGCGCTTCGCCCTCCGTCACCGCTTCGTCGAGACCCACGAGATGGAGCGTGATGCCTATCGCGCGAACGCCTCCGACCGCTGTTACCACTGCAAGTCCGAGCTCTTCGAGACGATGGACCGGCTGCTCGAGGAGCTCGGTTTCGATCACGTCTCCTACGGCGTGAACACCGACGACACCGGCGACTTCCGGCCGGGCCACCGCGCCGCCGACGAACATCGCGTGCTCTCGCCCTTCCTCGACGTCGCCCTCTCCAAACAGGAGATCCGCGATCTGTCCCGTGCCGCCGGCCTGCCGACCGCGGATCTGCCCGCCTCGGCGTGCCTCTCCTCGCGCCTGCCCTACGGCACCGAGGTCACGGTCGAACGCCTGTCGCAGGTCGAGCAGGGCGAAGAAGCGCTGCGCGGGCTCGGCTTCGAGCAGGTCCGCCTGCGGCATCACGGCGAGCTCGCGCGCGTCGAGATCGATCCGCGCGAGATGTCTCGCGCGCTCGATCCCGAGATGACCGCGCGGATCGTCGCCGTCATCAAGCCGCTCGGCTTCCGCTACGTCTCACTCGACCTCGAGGGCTATCGCACCGGATCGCTGAACGAAGTGCTGCAGATCGCGCGCGACCCGATTCGCTGAGCTCCCGCGGCGGCCGTGGCGCTCGCGCCCGGGCGCCGGGAGTCGGATCGGGCACGGCGCTCTCCTCTCCACCACGGACCCCCAACACCCCCGAACGCCCAATGCTGACAACGCTCGACTGCGCGGGACATCCGCGCGACATGGGACTCGCCCAGGGCGTGGCCGCCCGCACGGCGCTCCGCGCCGAAGCCGAACGCCTCGGACTCCCGCTGCGCCGCTCGCGAATGCCGTCCCTGCGCGCGCTCGCGGTCGGTCCGGTGCGCGGCGCCGGCGCCGGGCGCGCGTTCTTCCGGCACTTCGCGCATCTCGCCGAGCGCATCGAGGGCGTCGCCCAGGCGGCGGACCTCCCGCTCGATACGGTGGTCGAGATGCATCTCCGCCTGCGCGCTGGCGGCGCTGCGGCGGGGGTGCTGGCCAGCCGCTCCACGGTGACCGCCCGCATGCTCGAGGCCGGCGGCGCCGACAAGCGCTG
>JBCCZJ010000228.1:0-8077 GCA_039187915.1 Myxococcota bacterium | reverse complement strand
CTGCTGCACATCCGCGTGAGCTACTGCCACCCCATGATCGTTCCGCTCGCGGGGCGGCTGATCAGCAGCCTCTTCCGGTTCGGTGGCGGCAACGCGAACGACGAGGTCGGCGTCGACGAGCTCACCGACATGCTCGCCGTCGAGGAGGGCCGCGGGCAGCCGCTGCGCACGCTCTCGACCTTCGAGACGCAGTGCCTGCAGGGGGACCTGACAGGCGACGTGCCCTGGGGCTTTCCGATGGTCTCCGAATCCGTCGTTCGCATGCAGTCGAACCCGCAGCAGGATCCCGACTTCGCGGGCGGCGGATGCAGCGCGCGGGTCGACTAGAATCGCGGCATGTCCTCGGAAACCCTGACGGTCCTCCGTCGTCCGGATCGCTACCACGTCCTCGAACCGCTCGGTGAGGGGGCGGTCGGGATCGTCGATCGCGTCTTCGACGCGCGGCTCGGGCGGATCGTCGCCCGCAAGACGCTCCGGCAGGAGGTCGCCGGCGACGAGAACGCGCTCCGCACGTTCGTGAACGAAGCGAAGGTGCTCGGCCACCTCGATCATCCCAACATCATCCCGATCTTCGATTCGTTCCTGAGTGAGGACGGTCGGCCCGTCTACACCATGCGCGAGATCACGGGGACGAGCCTCGAACACTTGATCCGGATGGACCCGCGGACGGGCGAGGCGACGCCGGTCGCCCTCGATCGGACGCTCAAGATCGTGACGCAGCTCGCCGAGGCGCTCTCCCACGCGCACGACCGCGGCGTCCTCCACCTCGACTTGAAACCGCAGAACATCATCGTGCTCGCCCACGACGAGGTCGTCCTGGTCGACTGGGGCTCCGCCCGCTTCTTCGCCGCCGAGCGCTATGCGGGGAAGCTCGACGATCACGAAGAGCTCAAGCATCTGGCGCGGGTGCCGTCCGAGGACGCGTCGCTCCTGATCGGGACGCCTCGCTACATGTCGCCGGAGCAGACCGAGCGATCGCGCGCGGCGCTCCGCGAGACCTCCGACGTCTTCTCGCTCGGGATCGTCTTCTACCAGCTGCTGACCGGTCGCCTGCCCTTCCACGGGGAGAGCCTCGAATCGCTCCTCGCGGACATCCGCCAAACCGAGCCGCCCGCGCCCCGCAGCGTCGACCTCGGGATCCATCGACGCCTCTCCGACATCGTGATGCGCATGCTCGCCAAGGCACCGGCGGAGCGGTACGCGAGCCTCGACGAGGTGCTCGGGGATCTCGAGGAGTTCCGCTCCACCGCGGCCGAGTTCCCGATCGAGACCTTCGCCGCGGGCGAGGCGATCTTCTCCGAGCGCGACGCGGGCGACGCGGCCTACGTCGTCGTCGACGGCGAGGTCGAGATCTGGACGGGGGACGCGGGCGATCGGCGGACGCTCGCGCGGAACGGGCAGGGCGAAGCCTTCGGGGAGCTCGCGCTGCTGCGCGACATGCCGCGGTCCGCGAGCGCGACGGCCGTGACCGACGCGACCGTCCGGGTGATCGGGCAGTCGGCGCTGATGAACGAGGTCGAGAAGCTCTCGCCCTGGGTGCTCGCGATCCTGTCGGGTGTCGTCGAACGCTTCATCGATCGCTCGGATCGCCTGGTCGGGCTCCTGCGGAACGGGGGCGACGCCGCCGGGACGACGACGGACCGGGCGGATGAAACCGAAGGCTGACGCGGGCCGCCCGATCGGCGATGCTGCCGGGGCAAGGGCGCGGCAGGGGCGCCACAGCAGAGAGTCGCGATGGGCGATCACGAATCCGAGCCGATGACCGAGAACGAAGAAATCCTCGACGGATTGCGTCGCGAGCCGCGCTACCGCTTGATCGACAAGCTCGGCGAAGGCTCCCTCGGTCGGGTGGACCGGGTCTACGATGCGCATCTCGGCCGCGTGGTGGCCGCGAAGACGCTGCACGCGAAGCATCTGGGGGAGACGAATGCGCTGCGCCCGTTCGTGAACGAAGCGCGGATCCTGGGGCGCCTCGACCAGGCGGGCATCATCCCGATCTTCGATGCGGGTCTCACCCCCGACGGCCGCCCGGCCTACACCATGCGTGAGATCAGCGGGCGCAGCCTCGCTCAGCACCTCGAAATGGACAAGCGGACGGCGAACGTGACGCCGCTGTCCCTCGAGCGCACGCTCAAGATCGTCCGGCTGCTCTGCGAAGCGCTCGGGCACGCCCACGAGCGGGGCATCGTCCATCTCGACCTGAAGCCCCAGAACGTGATCATTCTGCCCTACGACGAGGTGGTGCTGGTCGACTGGGGCGCCGCCACGGTCTTCGACGACGATCGCTTCAGCGAGAGCCTGGGCCCCGAGCTCTTCGACGAGTTCGGCGACTTCGACCCCCGCCTCGTCCAGAACGACGACTTCATCGTCGGCACACCCCGCTACATGTCGCCGGAGCAGACCGAGTGCGCGCGCTCGACGCTGACCCCCGCCTCGGACGTCTTCTCCGCGGGCATCCTCTTCTACCAGATGCTGACGGGCCGGCTGCCCTTCCAGGGACAGAGCCTCGAAGAGCTGCTCTTCCACATTCGCGAGACGGAGGCGCCGGATCCGCGCAAGGTCGCGCCGGGCGTCCATCCGCGTCTCGCGAGCCTGGTCCTCGAGATGCTCGCGAAGGATCCCGAGGACCGGCCCTACGACATGGACGCGGTGATCTCGGAGCTCGAGGCGTTCCGCGGCAGCGCAGGGGAGTTTCCGCTCCGCCATTACGCGAAAGGCGAGACCATCATCCACGAAGGAGAGGAGGCGCCGCTCTCCTACGTGCTCGTCGAAGGCGAGATCGAGATCTGGAGCGGCGAGGGCGACGACCGGCGCGTGCTCGGGCGCGCGCTGGCAGGCGACACCTTCGGCGAGCTCGGCGTGCTGCGGGACGGGCCGCGTTCGGCGAACGCCACCGCGCTCTCGGACGTGGTGGTCCGCGTGATCGACCGCGCGTCGCTGCTCGCGGAAACCGAGCGGCTGAGCCCCTGGGTGCTCGCCATGCTCGAGGGGGTGGTCGACCGCTTCGTCGACCGCTCGGAGCGGCTCGTCGAGCTGATGCAGGCGAAGGGGGATGGCGAGGCGGACTGATCCGTCCGTCGCGGCCGCGGTCCTCGCGCCCGCCCGCCGCGACGCCGACGCTTCGTTCGAAGACCGCCGTCGCGTTGCGGCGCGTCAGTCCGACGGATCCATCCAGCGCGACTCCTCCTCGATCAGCCCGCCGGGCCCGAGCGGATCCGCGTAACCGCCGTCGATCGTCTCGACCGCGCCGCCGCCGCTCGACGGAGGAGCGACCGGGCGCGGCGCTTCGAATCGACACGCGCCCCGACAGTCGCCGCGGAGGGGGATCACCTGTTCGGCGTCCCCGACCTGGATGCGCAGCTCGGCTTCGTCCGCGGGTGCCGAGGCCGGACGGAAGCCCGGCGTATCGGGGTGGTAGACGACGAAGAGCGTCTCGCTGCTGCCAGGCGCGATGGCCGCCTCGAATTCCGGTTCCTCGCCGTCGCGCCAGGGCGCGTACGCGTCGGGCGAGAGGTGTTCCGATTCGGCGCGGACGACGCTGAAGGCGTTGGCGTCCGGGCCGGTGAGGCTGAACTGGCCGCGCGGGAGATCCGCCCAGCCGGCGTTCACGATCAGCAGCGGCTTCTGGAAAGCGCGCGGATCGAGCGCCGCCTCGTCAAGATCGAGCGCCGGATCACGCAGGAACCCGAACGGGGGATGCGCGAGCTCGAGGTCCCAGTCGATCACGTGCGCTCGCAGTCCGGTGCGGACGCTCGACAGCGCGCCCGTCCCGTCTTCGACGGTGACGCGGAGCGAGGCGGTGCGCACGCCGGCGTGCAGCGAAACCGGTTCGAGCGTCACCTCCGCCTTCGTCGTCTCGCCCGTCGCGAGCACTCTGCCCAGATGGGCATGGGCGTCGACGCGGAAGTCCGTGGCATCGGGACCGTCGAGCGCGACGTCGACGATCCGGAGCGGACCGACCCCGCCGTTTTCGACCGTGATCTGCGTCGCGGGGATCGACGCGCCGGATGCGGCGACGTCCCCCATGTCGGTATGCGCCGGTTCCACGAGCAGACCGCTCGCGTTGCGGCCGACGGTCGGGCGCTCGACGAGGAATTCCAGATAGAGATCTTCGGCGTCGCGCTCGACGGGCCGCGCCACCTCGACCACGTCGATGCAGTCCATCGTGCCGTCGGGCCGGAGGATCGGCTCGCAGCGGACGATCTCCGTGAACTCGACCCGCCAGGTGAGCAGGTCGCTCAGGAGTGGCGCCGGTCCCGCGCGATCGATGCGGTAGGTCGGGGTGAAGCCGACGGCGTCCTCGCAGGCGGCCGGCGTCTCGTCCGTCGCGGGTTCGAGATCGCAGCGCAGCTCGCGAGCCGGCCGGGTCAGGTCGACGTCCGAGTAGGCGTCGACGTGGGAAGCGTCGAGGTATTCGCGGACGAGCTCGCCGGTGTCGGGATCGACGCCGAGGGCGCGGAAGACGCGGATCCGCGAGATCGACAGGTGGGGGCTGAAGTTCTCGCGCCAGCGCCCGTCGGACGCCTTGCCCGCCGACCAGGTCCAGCCGTCCGCGCGCACCGTCCGATCCCCGTCGACCCGCGGCGCGAGCGCACCGGCGAAGCGGAGCGGGCGCGAGATCAGGAACTCGTCGCCCGGCAGGCTCGCGGGAATGGCCTTCACGCGCGTGGGGAAGCGGAAGGCCGGGGCGTTCTGTCCCTGCTCGGCCAGCGTTTCCCCGGTCGCGCTCGTGATCAGGGTCATTTCGAGCGACCAATCGTCGTCGACCGGCACGAAGGCACCCTGGTTCAGGCAGGCGGGGTAGCCGACGAAGCCGCCCGGGACGGAGTTCTCGAAGAGGATCGGATCCTCGGTCCCGCGGCTCGCCATGGACACCGGTTGGACCGGGTTGGCCGCGAGACCGGGGTCCCCGGCATCGCAGCCGTTGAAGGGATCGGGTGTGGCCCGGCCGCGCCTGATGTCGACGCGAAGATCGAGATCGCTCAGGACGCCGACGACGTGGCCGAGCTCGTCCTCGTCGCGGATCTCCGCGTCGGGCGCGAAGCGGGTCGTCAGGCTGCTCCGCGTGTCCGGGTCGACCCCGAAGCCCGAGCAGAACGAGACCTCCTCGATCACGAAGCCGAGCGCTTCGGCCTCGAATTCCTGCACCACGAACTCGTGGGAGATGCGCGCCGAAGCGTTGCCGCGGTCCACCCAGAGGCACTCCGCCCGGCGGAGCTGGTTCTGGATCGGTCCCGGGACGTCGGCGAAGAGCAGCGGCGAGAGCGGGGCGCCGCCCGGCTCCGCGTTGAAGCCGCGTTCGTCGTACACGTTGCCGTCGCTGTAGGTCGCGCGGAGGCCGCTTGGCGCTTGATCGCCCAGGGCACGGAAGTCGGGTCGCAGGCGACCGGGATCGAGGGTCGCGGAGGCGTACTGGTCGAGCGGAACGGACTCGATGTCGGGGCAGCCGGAGCAGAGCGCGGCGATCAGGATCAGACCGGCCGATCGCCCCGGAGAGAGCGGGAGAGAAGACAAGCGGACCTCGTGACGTGGGGGAGCCCTCGCGTCCCGGAACGCTACGGCGGCTGGGGACCCGCGACCGTGAAGCGCTTCACACGACGTGCGTTTCGGGACGTCCGGCCTGCCCGGGCGGAGCGCGCGGATCGGGCCCGAAACGACGACGGCCGTCGCGGGACGCGAGTCCCACGACGGCCGTGTGCGATGGAGCGCGCGGAAGCGGCGCGGCGGTCAGACGACCGAGTCGACCATCTCCTGGAAGTCCCCCTTCGGTCGCGCGCCGACGAGCTGACCGGCGACCTGGCCGTCCTTGAAGACGAGGATCGTCGGGATCGAGCGAATGCCGTAGGTGCCCGGGGTCTGGGGCGACTCGTCGATGTTCATCTTGACGACCTTGAGCTTCTCGCCGTTGTCGTCGGCGATCTCCTTGACGATCGGCGCGATCGCGCGGCAGGGCGCGCACCACTCGGCCCAGAAGTCCACGAGGACGGGGGTGTCGCTCTTCAACACGTCGCTCTCGAAGGTCGCATCGGTCACGTCGCTGATCTCGGCCATTTCACTCTCTTTTCTGCGTTCGGTGCGCGGGCCTTCCGTCGGCGCCGCTAGGGGTTCCGGGCGTGTCGGACGGTCGAGTTCGCAAAGCTCGGTCCGATTCGCCCCTTGGCAAGCCCCCCGCGCGGGAGGCCTGTCGATTCGGGTCCGGGCGCGCCAATATAGCAGGCGCGCCCGAGCGGATTCCGTCGGAGTTTCGCGGAGATCCGAGGCGCTGCTGCGTCGGTCGAACGAACCGATCGGGCGCACGAGAGGACGGCCCTGTGACCCGCCGCACGCCCAGCGTCGATCGTGCCCGCGTCCGGACCCAGCCGGCGCGACGTCGACCGAGCAAGGTCAAGACCGTGGACGAGGCGCGGCCCCTGGGGCCCGGGGCCCGGGTCGGCGAGCTGTTGGATTCCCTGCCGGACCTGCTCGGGGCGGCGGACCTCAACGCGGCGATCGACGCCTGGGCGAAGGCCTGGTCCCGGGACCGGCTCGTGCTCTTCGGCTTCGGCGCCCATCTGATCAAGGTCGGTCTCGCGCCGATCGTGGTCGATCTGATGGAGCGCGGCGCGATCGGCGCGCTGATGATGAACGGCGCCGGCTGTGTCCACGACCTCGAGCTCGCCATGATGGGGCGGACCAGCGAGGACGTGGCTTCGGCGCTCGACGAAGGCACCTTCGGCATGGCGCGCGAGACCGCCGAGCGGCTGAACGGGGCGATCGCCGCGGGCCGCGACGATGGCCTCGGCATGGGCGCCGCGATCGGGCGCGACCTCTTCGCGTCGAACGATCGGCACGTCGCCCGCTCCGTCCTCGCGACGGCGTGGCGGCTCGAGATCCCGGTCACGGTGCACGCGGCGATCGGAACCGACATCCACCACATGCATCCCTCGGCGGACGGCGCGGCGCTCGGCGAGACCAGCTTCCGCGACTTCGAGACGCTCGCCGGCCTCGTGCCGCGGCTCCAGGGCGGCGGCGTGCTGTTGAACGTGGGATCCGCGGTCATCCTGCCCGAGGTGTTCCTGAAGGCGCTGGCACTCGCGCGTAATGTCGGTCACCGGGTCGAGCGCTTCACGACGGTGAACTGCGATTTCCTCCGCCAGTACCGGCCGCAGATGAACGTCGTCGAACGACCGACGCGCCTCGGCGGGCGAGGGCTCTCGCTGGTCGGTCAGCACGAGGTGCTGATCCCGCTGATGGCGGCGGGGGTGATCGAGCGACACGCGGAGGTGATCCGGGCCAAGCGGTCGAAACAGACCCAGGCCGGCGCGCGGAAAGCGCCCGGCGGACGCCGCGGCGCGCCGCGAAAGAAGAAGTCATGACCCGCATCACCCTCCACGAAGGCGATCTCACCGACGCATCGGTCGATGCGATCGTGAACGCCGCGAACAGCGCGCTGGTCCTCGGGACGGGCGTGGCGGGGGCCATCGACGCGAAGGGCGGTCCGGCGGTCGGCGAGGCCTGTGCAGCGAACGGTCCGATCGAGGTCGGCGAGGCGGCGATCACGACCGCGGGGAACCTCCCGGCGCGCCACGTGATCCACGCCGCGGGCATGCCGCCGGGCGGTCGGGTGACCGAGGACGCGCTGCGCCGAACGCTGCACGCGAGCCTCGCGCTCGCCGAGGCGAACGACTGCCGGACGGTGGCGCTCCCGGCGATCGGGGCGGGCGTCGGCGGACTCTCGCTGCAGACCTGCGCCGAGATCTCGCTCGCCGAGGTCCGGCGATATGTCGAAGGGCGCGGCGACGCGTGCCAGCTCGACGAGATCCGTTTCGTGCTGTTCGGGGAGCCGGCCTACCGGCTCTTCGAGATGGTGAACGACGCCGCGAAAGTCGAAGCGCAGATGCGCCGACTCCAGAATCGCTGACGGCGGCGGCATCGGGGCCCGGAGGCGCCGGCGCGGCGTCCCGGAAGCGCCCGAACCGCCACGATATACTCCCCGTACCGGCTCTCATGTACTGATTTCACCCCACCCGTGGCCCGCCCGCGAGGTTCTTCGTGTACGCACTCCAATACATGGCGGCCGCCCTCTACCTGGCGGCGG
>JBCCZJ010000227.1:0-8111 GCA_039187915.1 Myxococcota bacterium | reverse complement strand
GGCGCGACCCCGGCGGCCGACGGCGCGCCCGCAGAGGCCGAAGGCGCGCCCCCGGAGGCCGAAGAGGTCGAAGCAGCAGCGGAAGGCGGGGAAGGGGCCGGCGCCGTCCAGCGCGCGCGGCGCCGATCGGAGGGCAGCGGCGCGCTCGCGAACATCTCTTCGACGCGCGCGCGCTCCGCTGCGTTGCGGTCGCGCCTTCGGCCTCCGGGGTCGCGCCGCGCTCGCCCTTCCTCCGGGATGCTCCGGGGCGGGACGCGCGATCGAAGACGCGGCTGCGGGCGCTGCCGGCGATGCCCTCGAGCTGTCCCGTCTGCGCGAGCACGACGGTCACGAGCGACGAGGTCGCGCAGCCGGGCGGGGCGCTTCGCCTCGCCGAGTGTCTCCACTGCGACCATCGCTGGACGGAGAAGCCGACGCGTCGCTTCGCGACGCTCGGTGGCGCGATGGGGCGGCGCGTGCCGCGCGCGGCGACGGCGATGGAGTAGCGGGCGCGCGCCCGCGGCGACGTTGACGGCGCCTAGGACGACCGCGCGCCCGCGGCGACGGCGTAGCGGACGCCCGCGCGCCCGCGCGGGATCGAGCGCGCGGCGCCGTCTCCCGCCCGGGATCCGTCGGCCCCCGTGGACGTGATACGTTCGCGGGATGCGGCTGCTCCTCTACACGGGCAAGGGCGGCGTCGGCAAGACGACGACGGCGGCAGCGACCGCGGCCTGCGCGGCGGCGCGCGGCGAGCGCGCGCTCGTGGTGTCGGCGGACGCCGCGCACAGCCTGGGGGACGTGCTGGACGAGCGGCTCGGCGCGACGCCGGTCGCGGTCGCGCCGGGGCTCGAGGCGTGCGAGGTCGATGCGCGACACGTGATCGAGACCCATTGGGGGCGCGTGCGCGAGTATCTGGTGAACCTGCTGCGGCACCAGGGGATCGACGAGGTCGTGGCGGAAGAGCTCGCGCTCCTGCCTGGCGCCGACGAGCTGGCGACGCTCGTCAGCGTCGAAGACTTCGCCGCGAGCGGGCGCTACGACCTGATCGTGGTCGACTGCGCGCCGACCGGGAGCACGCTTCGTCTCGTGACGCTGCCCGAGGTCGCCCACGGCGGCCTTCGCTGGCTGCTCCGGCTGCAGCGCGCCGCCGCCCACGTCGCCGAGCCGATCGCACGGGGCCTCGTCGGTATGCCGCTGCCGAAGGCCGATGTCTTCGAGGAGGCGGAGCGCCTCTTCTTCCAGACCCTCGGCCGGCTGCGCGACCGTCTGTCGTCGGACGAGACCAGCGTCCGGCTCGTCGTGACGCCCGAGTCGATGGTGATCGACGAGGCGCGGCGCGCGCTGACCGATCTCGCGCTCTTCGAGCTCGGGACCGACGCCGTCGTGCTGAACCGCATGCTGCCGCCGGAAGCACTCGAGGAGGCGTTCTTCCGCGAATGGGGACGAGCGCAGGAAGTGCGGCGCGCGGAGGTCGCTTCGGTGTTCGCGCCGCTGCCGATCCTGGAGGCGCCGCTCGCGGAGGACGAGGTCCGCGGTGTGGCGGCGCTGGCTGCGCACGGTGAGCGGCTCTTCGGTGCGCACGCGCCTTCGGCGCGCCTCGGCCAGGGCCCGGGCCTCCGCTTCGAGCGGGACGGGGCGGGCGGGCGCCTGCGTCTTCCGCTCTCGGGGCGCGATGCCGCGAGCCTCGACGTCGCGCGGATCGAGGACGAGCTCGTGATCGGGGTCGCCGGTCGCCGTCGGCGGATCACGCTGCCCGCCGGTTTCGCCCGCCTCGAGGTGGAGCGCGTGGCGATCGAGGACGCGGCGCTCGTGGTGGCGTTCGGGGAGCCCGCTGCGCCGGGCGGGGTCGCCTCGTGAGGGTCCTGCTGCACACCGGGAAGGGCGGCGTCGGCAAGACGACCCTGGCCCTCGCCTCGGCCCTCGCCGCCGGCGAGCACGGCCACCGGGTCTGCGTGTTGTCGACCGATCCCGCGCACAGTCTCGCGGATGCGCTCGGCGTCCCGGTCGGGCCGGACATGAAGCGCGTGACCGACAACGTGTGGGCGCGGGAGATCCGGGCCCAGACCGAGCTCGACCGCGCCTGGACGCCGGTCCAGGCCTGGCTGCGCGAGCTGATTCGCGAGGACGCCGATGCGCTCGTCGCCGAGGAGCTGCTGGCCTTTCCGGGCATCGAGGAGTTGATGGCGCTCCGGGCCGTGCGTGAAGCCGAAGCGAGCGGGGCGTTCGATACCTGCGTCGTCGATTGTGCGCCGACCGGGTCGACGATGCGGCTGCTGCGCTTTCCCGATGCGCTGCGGATCTTCATGACCCAGTTCTTCGAGATCGAGCGGCGCGGGGCGCGTGTGCTCCGACCGGTCGTGCGGGGGCTCGGGGGCGGCGGGCTCGTGCCCGAGGAGGACTTCTTCGACGCCTTCGAGCGGCTCTACGAGGAGATCGAGGACGTGCAGAAGATCCTGCTCGACGAGACGCGGACCAGCGCGCGGCTCGTCGTGAACCCGACCCGGGTGGTCGTCGACGAGACGCGCCGATCCTTCGCTTATCTCTCGCTCTATGGCGTGGCGACGGACGCCGTCCTGGTGAACCGACTGTTGCCGGACGTCGCGGCCGGCGGCTACTTCAAGAGCTGGCGCGCGCGCGAGGCGGAGGAGCTCGCGACGATCGAGCGGAGCTTCCCCGTCCCGATCCGACGCGCCTCGCTCCAGGCGAAGGAGGTCCTCGGGCGCGAGGCGCTGACCGCGCTCGGCCGGGATCTCTTCGACGGGGCGGATCCCGCGGAACGCCTCCACGCGGGCCGTCCCCTGCGAATCCGCAGGGCAGGCGGGCGTACGCGCCTCGAGATCGACCTGCCCGGGATCTCGAAGGAAGAGGTCGACGTGCTCGTGAAGGGCGCCGACCTCCATCTCCGTGTGCGCGACGGGCGGCGTTCGATCCATCTCCCCGATTCGCTGGTGGGGCGCGCGGTCGAGCGCGTGCGTCTGCGCGAACCGACCCTCGAGATCGCCTTCGCCGATGGCTGAATCGATCGATTCGATCGAGGCGCTCCGCGCCCATGCGCGGGTCCACGCGTCGCGCGCGAGCCTGGGCGATGCGCCGCGCAAGCGCGTGGTCAGCCTCGTCCCGAGCCTCTCGGAAGCGCTCCATGTCCTCGGCCTGGGCGACCGACTGGTCGGCGTGACCGACTACTGTGTCCATCCGGCCGGGGCCTTCGAGGCGATCGAGAAAGTCGGGGGAACGAAGGATGCCGACGTCGAGGCGATCGCCGCGACGACGCCCGACCTCGTGATCGCGAACGAAGAGGAGAACACCGCGCGCGTCGTCCGGAAGCTCGCCGAGCGCGGTTTCGACGTCTGGGTGACCTATCCGCGGACGGTGCGCGAGGGCGCGGTGCTCCTCGACGAGCTCGCTGCCCTCGGCGCGAGCGACGCGGCGCGGATGGCGCACGTCGTGCCGTCCCTCGAGGCGGTCGCGCGCGCGGAAGCCGCCGTGCCCCCGACGCGGCCCCGGGTCTTCTGTCCGATCTGGCGGGACCCGTGGATGACGATCGGTGGCGACACCTACATCGACGACATGATCACCCTCTGCGGAGGCCGGAACCTCTTCGCCGACCCCGAGGCGGCGCCGGTCCGCGGCCGCGGCGACCGGCGCTATCCGAAGGTCGATCTCGAGACGGTCGTCGCGCTGGATCCGGAGGTGATCCTGCTGCCGGACGAGCCGTACGCGTTCGCCGAGTCCGATCGGGCAGCGCTCCTGGCGACCGATTGTGCCGCCGCGCGCGCGGGTCGGGTCCACTTGATCGACGGCACGCTCGTGTCGTGGTACGGTCCGCGCATCGCCGAGGCAATTCAGGTACTTGCGAGGCTCTTCTGCGACTGACGCAGAGCGCAGCGCGAGGACCGGAGCCGCTTCGAGCGGAGTTCGCCAGAGGAATCCGGACGCGTTGGGGGGCGCGGTCGGAGCGCCGCCTGAGTCCAGGCCGGCCGGACCGTGGTCCGGGCCGGGCCGTGCATTTTCGGGGTGAAATCGAGTCGGGTGGCCCGGCCACGACTTCGTCGCGAAACTTCAGCGACAGGCAACTTCCTCGCAACTCTCCCATCAAGAAGGAGCGAACGCCTCCCGATAGAGGGACGTAGCGCTCGCGCAAGTTCGGACCGAAACGGGCCATTCCAATGGAGATCCCGGGTTTCGAGACGTGCGGGGGACGAGGGCGGGGCCCTCGTGATTTTCCGGTGCACAGGGAGGTGCCAGGCGAAATGACCAACGAATCCATCCATCGATTCGGAGCAGGCGGCCAAGCCCGACTCCGAAGCCCGAGAGGCGGCGGCAGGGGATGGACCCTGCTCGTGGCGCTCGGGCTGCTCGTCTGTGCGGTCCCCGCGCTGGCGGCCGAGATCGTCGAGGTCCGGGTCGGGAGACATCCCACGTTCACCCGCGTCGTCTTCGAGCTCGATCGCGCGGCCGGCTACCGCATCGAGCGTTCCGACCCGTCGATGGAGATCGCGGAGCTGATCGTTTCCCTGGAAGCGTCCTCCGTCCCGCGCTCCATCTCGAAGAAGAAGGCCCTGATCGAGCAGGTCGACGTCGAGCCCGATGGCCGGCGCTCGGTCGCCCGCGTGCGGCTCGCGAAGGAAGGTCTCCGCCTCAAGGAGATGATCCTGACGAACCCGCCGCGGATCGTGCTCGATCTCCTGAGCGACGCGCCCGCGCCGTCGGTCGCCAAGACGACGCCGAAGCCTGCGCCCGCGCCCGCGCCCGCCGCGGACGCGGAAGAGCAGGCCTTCGAGGACATCGTCGCGGGCATCGAGCCCGAAACGAAGCCGGCCGAAGCGCCGGCGCCCGCGCCGGTCGAAGTCGAAGCGGTCGTCGAGGAGGAGATCGCCTTCGAAGCGCCCGAGCCTGCGCCGGAGCCGATGGCCAAGCCCATGCCCGAGCCCGCCCCGACCGAGGTGGCGAGCGCGGAGATCGTGGACGACGCGCTCGACGACGCCGAGGCCGCGCTCTTCGACGAGGATCCGCAGACCGCGTCCGCGGACACGTCCGCCGAGGCCGTCGGGGACGCCGAAGAGATCGAGGCGAACGCGCTCGACGACGCCGCCCTCGCGCTGGCCGAGATCGAGACGGAAGCCGAGATCGCGCCGGAGGCGGCGCCCGCGCCGGCTCCGGAGCGGTCCGCGCAGCAGCCGCGCACGCCGCGTCCGATGGTCGCCAAGACGACCGACGACGAGGGCGGCGGTTGGTCGACGTGGGCGATGGCGGGCGGTGCGGTTCTGCTGCTCGCCAGCGGTGCCTTCTTCTTCTTGCAGCGGCGTCGCGCATCGAGCGCCGACGCGGACTGGGACGAAGAGGCGGACGAAGACGCGATGGGCTTCGGAAGCGGGGAGGCGAGCGCCAACCCCTTCGATGCCCAGACGGAAGAGCAGACGCTCTTCGGCGGCGCCGACTCGGCTGCCGCGAGTGCCACGAACTCGGACGCGCCCACGGTGGTCGACGTCCCGGACGAAGAGAAAGAGTCGGAGTCGGTCGTATTCGATTCCGAGGAGAACGACATGGACGACATGGAAGTGATTTCGCGAGAACAGGTGAACGAGAGCCTCGGCTCCCCGGCGATGCCGCCGGTGGCGGGTGGGGCTTCGGACGACATGCAGGCGATGTTCGCCGAGATGACCCGCCGCATGGAGGCCCTCGAGGCCCGCTGCGACGAGCTCGTCGACGCGCGCGACCGGCTCGAGCGCCAGGTCGCGGCCCAGACCGAGGAGCTGCGCGTCCAGCGCGCGGCGATCGCCCGCACCCAGCGCGCGGTCCGCAACCTCGGCCGCGGCGAGGAGAGCGCCGAGGAGCAGGAGGCCACCGAGCCCGCGCTCCGCGAGCCCACGCCCGAGTAGGCGACGGGCGGTTCCGCCCGAACGTATCGAGGACGCGCGTCTTGCTTGCAGGGCGCGCGTTCTTCGTTTCGGGCCCCGGCCTCCCGTTCGCCCGAAGGCGACGAAGCGAGATCAGTTCAACCCGGCTTCCGACCGCGCGATCTTCATCGCGCCGAGGCATCCCGCATGACCGCCGCGCGGCAACACGATCGTCTCCGTTCCGTTGATCAGGCTGAAGGCCCGGGCCGTGTCGGCGAACTGCGGATGGACCCGGAAGGTCGAGCCACCGTAGACGATGCGATCGACGCCGGCGGCGCGAGCGTAGGCGCTCGCGAGCAGGCCGATGTTGTCGGAGACGATGCCGAGGAGCGCGGCGGCCAGGTCTTCTCGCGCGGGCGCCGCTGCGGCCTCGTCCTCGGCGCTTCGCGCGAGCTTGCCGAACGAGGACGCGATCAGCGCGCCGACGTCCCGCACGTCCTCGAAGAGATCCCCGACCATCAGGTCCACGTTCTGCCGCTCGCCGCGCAGGCCGAGCGCGTTGAGCTCTTCCGCCGTGCGCGTCCCGAGCAGGGCGTATCCGAGGCCGAGGGCCGCGCCGCCGCCGAGCGCCGTGCCGCCCATACGCTCGACCTGGTCGCCCTCGACGCGGAGCGCGCTCGTCCCGGTTCCGACGGCGACCAACAGATAGGGCGCATCGCGCCGCTGCCCGATCCGGCGGAGCATCTCGTCGGCGCCGCGGGCCCAGGCCGTGAACTCGATCGGGCGGGCCGCGTCGCGGCCGAGCTTCGGCACGAGGTCCTCCGCGCCGCAGCCGGTCACCCCGAGATGTTCGGGCGCGAGCGCGGCGATCGTGGCGCGGGCGCGATCGTGATCGCTCGAGCGCCAGTCGGCGAAGGCGAGGGCGCCGTCGCTCGTGCGCACGCAGAGCTTGGTCAGCGTCGCGCCGGCGTCGACGCCGACCGAGAGCGCGGCGTCGTCGGCGAAGCGCGCCGGATCGAATTCACCGAAGGGCGCGAACTCGCCGATCGCCGCTTCCTCCGCCGCGCTCGTGGCCTCGCTCATGCCCGCTGTCTCCCCCCGAAAACGACCCGCCGCCGGGAACCCGCGCCGGTCGACCAACCTCTCAAGCCGAGGGAATCGCTCACGATTCGTTCGCGAATTCAATGAGTTAGACTCCGTCCCCGGAAATCCGACCCATGTATACCGCGTTCTACGGCCTGCGTGAAAAACCTTTCGCGTTGAGCCCCGATCCCCGCTTCCTCTACCTCGCCGGTTCCCACCGCGAGGCGCTCGCCCATCTCTTGTACGGGATCGAGCAAGGGGAGGGGTTCATCTCGGTGACGGGCGAGGTCGGCACGGGCAAGACGACGCTCTGTCGCACGCTGCTCGAACGACTGGATGGCGACACCGAGCTCGCCTTCCTCTTCAACCCGAGCCGCACGGCGCTCGAGCTCCTCCAGTCGATCTGCGCCGAGTTCGACCTGCCCGCCGAAGGCCTCGCGCGCCGCGCGCTGATGCATCAGCTGAACACCTTCCTCGTGGAACAGCGGCGCGCCGGCAAGCGCGTGCTGCTGATCATCGACGAAGCGCAGACACTCTCGGAGAACACCCTCGAGCAGGTCCGACTCCTCTCGAATCTCGAGACGAGCCGCGACAAGCTGATCCAGATCCTGTTGCTCGGGCAGCCCGAGCTCGACCGCAAGCTCGACGAGCGCGGCCTGCGTCAGCTGCGCCAGCGGATCAGCGTGCGCTGGAAGCTCGACCCGCTCTCCGCCGTCGAGACGCGCGCCTATGTGCGCCACCGCCTGGCCGTCGCCGCTGGCGAGCCGAAGGACCTCTTCAGCGAAGCCGCGCTCAAGGAAGTGCATCGCCGGACGGGCGGCATCCCCCGCCTCGTGAACCAGCTCTGCGATCGCGCGCTCCTCGCCGGCTACGCCGCGCGCGCCGCGCAGATCGGCCCGAGACTGATCCGAGAGGCCGCGCGCGAGATTCCCGACGCGCGCCTTCCGCGCGAACGCCGCGCTGCGGCCAGCGAGCCCGGCGGTCGCGTCGCCTCGTTCTTCCGGCCCTGGATGTTCGTCGTGCTGGCGGCGCTGCTCGTGGGCGGCGCGCTCTTCGCGGGTCTGCAGGTCGGCCGCTCGGGCCTCTCGCAGACGATGATGGCCGCGCTCGCGATGGACGCCAGCGCGCGCGAAGCCGGGCCGGGGGAGGGCGCGCTGCCCGCGGTCGGTGCGCCCGCGCCGCCCCGCGACGACCTCGTCGTCTTCGCCGCGG
>JBCCZJ010000226.1:0-8120 GCA_039187915.1 Myxococcota bacterium | reverse complement strand
GGGGGTGGGGGGGTGTGGGGCGGGGCGGTCGGGGGGTGTTGCGCGGGGCGGTCGGGGGAGTGGTGCGGGGCGGAGTGGGCAGGGGGCCGGCGGGACCGGGGGCGGGTCAGCGGGTCCGCCGACCGATCCAGTTGGAGAGCACGCCGAACACCTCGGCCTGCACCTGCTCGTTCGTCCGGCCCGACTTGCGCGGCACGTGGAAGTTCGAGTCGGCCTCCGGCACGTCGTAGAGCTCGATCGGGGCGCCCACGCGGCGCAGCGCCTGTCTGAGCGCGCCGCTGTCGCAGCGTCGGTCGCGCGTGCCCTGCACGAAGAGGGTGGGCGCGGTCGATCGGAAGAGGACCTCCGGATCGCTCTTCTCGGGCTTGTCCTGGGGGTGGAGCGGGAATCCCAGCACGAAGAGCCCGTCGGCCTGGAGCCGGTCCGCGACGAGGCCCGCGGCGACGCGCCCGCCGAGGCCCATGCCCCCGACGATCAGGCGTGCGGGCAGGGCGGTCGGGTCCCGGCCGAGCACGTTCAGTGCCGCCCGATAGCCGCGTTCGAGCACGGCCGGCGAGTCGGAGGTCGCGCGCTTGCCGGCTTCCGCGAACGGAAAGTTGAAGCGCAGGGTCAGATAGCTTCGCTGGGTCAGCGCGTGGCAGACGGCCGTGATCAGCGGATCGGTATGGTCGCTGCTGCCGCCGTGGGCGAACACGACGGCGATGCGCTCGCCGGTCGGCCACCACTCGGGAATGCCGAGCACGCCTTTCAGATGGTCCTTGCCGTGAATCGGCTCGGGCAGCGGGATCTCGAGATCTTCGAACGTCGCGGAGGGCTCCATGGCGCAGCCCATGCTACGCAAAAGCCGCCGAGGAGTCTCCCCCGGATGACTGCAAGTATCTGTTTATGCAAGAGAAAAAGAATCCACGCCCTCGGCTCGACAGGCGCGATCCCCTCCCGCATCGTTGCGGCACGCGAGCGCTCCCCGGGGCGTTGCGAAGCGGGGGTGGGGCGAACGTGAGCCGAGTCGGGACGAGACGGGCAGGGTTCGGCGACGGGGTACCGAGGCGTGTCGCCCCGTGGCGCCTCGCCGTCGGCCTCGGGGCCTTGCTGGCGCTCGGGTGCGCCACGCCGACCCTCGAGGACCAGCGGACCTTCGCCGACCCCGGCCCGCGCAACGAAGCGCGCTTCGGCGACGGTCCGCCCGCGCGCGTCTTCCTGATCACGGTCGCCGGTCTGCGCGCCGCCGACTACCTCGACCCCTTCGGCCACGCGGCCGCGGACGGGGCGCTCGTCCACATGCCGACCCTGGCCCGTCTCGCGCGGGAAGGCGCCACCGGGTTGGCCGCCACGCCCCCGGCGCCGGGCGCCGCGCGCGCGACCCATGCGACCCTCGTGACCGGCCGGACGCCGCCGCACCACGGGATCGTCGCCGACGCGACCCTCGACGGCGAAGGCACCCGTTCGCTCCCCTTCCACGACAGCCGGCTCCTGCAGGGCACGCCGCTCTGGGACGCCGCCGTCGCCCAGGGCGTCGTCTCGCTGGGTTGGCCGACGACCGCCGGCGCGCGCATCGAGCTGCTGCTGCCCGAGCCCGCCGGCGAGAGCTTCGCGTTCGCGCGCCCGGGCACGAGCCCGGCGCTCACGCGGGAGATCACGACGATCGCGGCGGCGGCGCGAACCTCGGCCGGCGAGGACGCGCCCGTCTGGCCCTCGGCCTCGCAGGAGGACGGCGCCCTCGTGGAGGTCGCCTGCCGGCTGATCGCATCGGATCGCGATGCGGGGCTCTGGCTCCTGCGCCTCGACCAGACGCTCGGGCCCCTCGCGGCCTTCGGGCCGGGGTCGGTCGAGGCGGACGACGCGCTCGATCGGGTCGACGCCGGGATCGAGCGACTCGTCGACTGTCTCGCGGCGAACGGACAGCTCGAGGACACGGCGATCTTCGTGACGGGCGACGCGGCCCATCATCCGGTGCACACACGCGTCGCGCCCAACACGGCGCTGGCCCGCAAGGGGCTCGTCGGACGGGATCCGCGAACGTCGACCGGGGTGCGGAGCTGGCTCGCCCTCGCGCGCTCCCACGGGCGCTCCGCCTACGTCTACGCCCGCGACGCGGCCAACGCGCTCGACGCGCGGAACATCCTGCGCGAAGAGGCCGAACGGACCGGGGCCTTCTCGCTGGTGTCGGCCAAGGATCTCGCGAGCCTCGGCGGAGATCCGCAGGCTTGGTTCGCGCTGGTGGCGCCGCCCGGCGTCGTCCTGACCGACGATCTCTCGGGGCCGTTGATCGCGCCGGCACCCGTGCGCGGGGCCCCGGGCGTCCTCGCTGCGGCGTCGCCCGACACGAGCGTCGGCTTCGTCGCCTGGGGGCGCGGCGTTCGCAACCACGTCCGGATTCCTTCCGTCGATCTGCTCGACGTCGCGCCGACGATCGCGGCGTTGCTCGGCCTGCGCCTGCCCGACGATCTCGACGGGCGGCCGATGCTCGGTCTGCTGCGGGCGGCGGTCGAGCCGCCGCCGTCCGGACCGAAACGACTCGGTCAGGATCTGGATGCGGACGCGCGCCTTCGCGCGCTGCGGCGCGGGCGAGGAGAACGCCGGTGAGCAGTCCCGTCCACGGCCCGCCGGTCACGATCGAGCTGAATCCGAAGGAGCAGCGGCTCTACGACCAGCTTCGGGAACGGCTGGTCACGCCGACCGACGGCGGCGCGTCGGGCATGGGCGACGTGCTGCTCTTCCTCCCCGATCTCACGATCCTGCTGCTGCGCTTGCTTCGCGACGAGCGCGTGCCGATCCTCGACAAGGGCCTCGCGGTCGCGGGCGTGGCGTACGTCCTGTCGCCGATCGACGTCCTGCCGGCGATCGTGTTGGGCCCGATCGGACTGCTCGACGATCTCTTCATCGTCGCCGCCTGCCTTTCCCGCCTGGTGAACCACGTCCACCCCGACGTGGTCCGCAGCCACTGGTCGGGGCAGGGCGATGCGCTCGATGCGATCCAGAGCACGACGGGCTGGTTCGAGCGCGAGCTGGCGCTCCGCGTGAGCGATCTACGCCGGTTCATGGCCGGCCGCCGCAGCCGTTAGGCGCGCCGCCCGGCCGCGGGAAACGCCCGGCGAGCGCCCGCAGCCGGCGGATTCCCGGCGAGTGCCCGCAGCCGGCGGATCCCCGGCGAGTGCCCGCAGCAGGCGGATCAGTCTCCGCGAGCGTATTCGCGGACGGCGCGGCGCGCGAGGCGCTGTCGATCCTCTTTCGGCAGGCGCCGCACGCGACCCTCGTCGTTGATCGACGCATGCTCGGTCCGACCGGAAACCAGCAGCTCTCCCGCGCGGGCGATCTCGTACGCCATCGCGAGGGAGGCGCCGCGAACCCATTCGAGCCAGACGGTCACGTCGAGCACGTCGTCGAACTTCGCGGGCTGCTTGTAGTCGAGGTCGACCTTGGTGACCGCGAAGTGCAGGCCCAACTCGATCCAGTCCGGGTAGCTCTTGTCGTGGGTCTCGAGCCAGACGACGCGCGCGTTCTCGCAGTACTTCAAGTAGTTGGAGTGATGCACGATCCCCATCGCGTCGGTCTCGTGGAACCCGACCCGATGCGACATCGTGACCGTCGTCGCGCCCTCAGGAATCACCGCTCACCCCGACCCGCGCGCCCGCACTCAGAAGCTGTCCTTGAGCTCACGGATCCGCCCCAGCTCCTCGGCCGTCTCGACGCGCATGAACGGGTTCGTCGCCTTCTCCTGCGCGATCGTCGAAGGAATCGTCATCTCGGCGGGCGTCGCGTCGTGCCAGTCCGCGGCGGCGTGGGCGCGGAGGGCCACGACTTCGTCGTAGCGCTCGACGATCTCCGGGTTCTCGGGCTCGACGGTCAGCGCGAATTTCAGGTTGCTCTCGGTGTACTCGTGGCCGCAGTAGACGAGGAAGTCGTCGGGCAGGGCGGCGAGCTTCACGCAGAGCGCGTCGAACATCATCTGGGCATCGCCCTCGAAGAGGCGCCCGCAGCCGCCGGCGAAGAGCATGTCGCCGGTGAAGACGGCCTTCGCCTCGTCGAAGACGTAGGCGACGTGGCCGGTCGTGTGGGACGGGATGAAGAGGACGCGGCCGGTCTGGTTGCCGACCTGGAAGGTATCGCCCTCGTCGACGCCCTTCGTCTGGCCGGGCAGTCGGTCCTGGGCCTGGTCCGAGACGTGACCCAGGACCGGGACGTCGTAGCGTTCGGCGAGCTGGGGATTGGCCATCGAGTGGTCGAAGTGGTGGTGGGTCGAGAGGATCAGCTGGACATCCGCCGCCGTCGCTTCGACGCGGGCCACGACCGGATCCTCCTCGGGCGCGTCGATGATCGCGGCGGCGTTCGTCTCGTTGCAGATCGCGAGATAGGTGTAGTTGTCACCGAAGGTCGGGATGCGTTCGATGGTGAGGCCCATGGGGCGAGGCTAGCGCAGGGGCCGGCGCCCTTCGGAGACGGCGCGTCGCGTTCCAGCGGATGGCGGCGCCGATCAGAGGAGGCTCAGCTGGCTCGCGTCGTCGGCCGCGGGCGCGGGCTCCGCGGGGCGGGCCGCGGCCTCCTCGGCCTCGATCCGGGCGAGCTCCTCGGGCGACGCCCACTGCGGGCAGCGGCGCTTGTACTCGCACCAGTCGCAGAGCGAGATCTTCTTCGCCGGGTATTCGGTCGCGGCCTGGATCTCGTCGATCCGGGCGATCGTGTCCGAGCGCAGCTGGTCGAGGTCCTGCTTCGTCCGGGTCGATACGCACGTCCGGTTCTTGGCGACGTAGTGCCATACGAGACGGAACTCGGTGTCCCGACCGTAGGTCCGCGCGAGGCCCAGCTGGTAGAGCGCGAGCTGGCGGTCCTGATCGAGGATGCGCTGGGACGGGACGCGCGCGCCCGTCTTGTAGTCGTGAATCTCGATCGCGCCGTCGCGGGCGCGGGAGATGCGGTCGATGATGCCCTGCATCCGGTACTCGCCGGCGTCGTCGAGGGGGAACACGATCCGCTTCTCGATTCCGAGGGTCTCGCTCTCGTCGAAGGGATAGTGGCGCAGGTAGTAGCCGCGGAGGCAGTCCTCCCCGAGCTGCCGGTAGTAGGCGAGGGGGGTGTTCTGTCGGACGATCCGGACGCGGTCCGCGTCGTAGGTCTCCTCCCAGAGCTTGTGGTAGCGATCGACGACCTTCTCGATGCCCGGGATCTGGCCGCGGCCGACGAAGAGGTAGAGCCGCTCGAGCACTTCGTGGACGCGCTTGCCGACGAACGCCTCGATCCCCTCGGATTCGCTCGGGATCTTGAGGACATAGCGGTACTCGAACTGCTTGGGGCAGTTCTCGAAGCTCGACAGACGCGAGTGGCTGTAGATGGTGGCCAAGCGGACCCCCCGTCCGAGCCCGGCACGTCTACGGCGTGCGCGGAACCGGTCTCAGGATAGTCGTTCACTCCGTGCGCTGCCGGCATCCTGCGCCCTGGCTGCGTCTCAGCCGGCCTTTGCGGGTCGCGGGTGGCCCCGTGCAGGATGTGGGGCATTCTATGGCCCGCATCGGATCCCGGACCGGCGGGACCCTGTCGCGCGCCCAAGACGAATCGACCCTCCAAGACGCGCCCGCCCGACCCCGGTTCGCTCGAATCCGAACCCGTTGGGCACAGGAGCAGACGATGGCCAGCAATCCCACGTCCCGTGCCGCGAGCCCCTCGCTCCGCACGATCCGATCCGAAACCTCCGGGACCTTCACCTGCCCGCCGGACGTCCTCGAGGAGGCCATCGAGGGCCTCGCGGGCTGCGACGAGACGGTCCTCTCGGAGACGGTCTGCGGCGGGATCCTCGATCCGAACCTCGTCGTGGAATGGGTCGACCGCGCCAAACGCCTGCTGCGCTTCCGCGTCGATCCGGCCGAGCTTCGCTCGGAGGTCCCCGGCGTCGCAGACGGGCTCTTCAAGCTGCTCGAGCAGGTCGACCTCGCCGAGGACGGCCCCGACGCGGCCGAGCTGACGACCCGCTTCGTCGCGAGCCTGGTCAAGCTGCGCGAGCAGCTCTCCCACGACGTCGAGGCGGCCTATGCGGGCGACCCGGCCGCTGCCGGCTACGACGAGATCGTCGTCGCCTACCCCGCGATCCGGGCCCTCGCGATCCATCGGATCGCCCACGAGCTCTACGGCTACGGGGTGCCGCTCCTGCCTCGGATCATGAGCGAGTACGCCCACGACCGGACCGGGATCGACATCCATCCCGGCGCCACGATCGGCAGCCACTTCTTCATCGACCACGGCACGGGCATCGTGATCGGCGAGACCGCCCACATCGGCGACCGCGTCCGGCTCTACCAGGGCGTGACGATCGGCGCGGCCTCGCTCCGCGACGCATCGATGCTCCGCGGCAAGAAGCGCCACCCGACGATCGAGGACGACGTCACGATCTACGCGGGTGCGACCGTCCTCGGCGGGGATACAGTGATCGGGCGCGGGAGCGTGATCGGAGGCAACGTGTTCCTGACCGAGAGCGTGCCGCCGCACAGCCGCGTCATGGCCGAAGCGCCGCGCCAGCTCGTGAAGGGCGAAGACGAGGAGTCGATGCAGCTCCACTGGGACATCTAGGGACGTGATGGGATCGAGCTCGAAGTCGGGATTCCGCGGCGCATGCGTCGTCGCGCTCCTCGCGCTCGCGGTGTCGGGCTGCTCGGACGACGGTCCCTACAGCCAGGACCTCTCCTCCGAGCTCATGAGTCCCTTCTGTCCGGGAAGGACCCTCTCTTCGTGCCCGAGTCCCCAGGCGGGCGAGCTGATGCAGTGGATCCAGGGCCAGGAGGCCGCCGGGCTGTCCGAGGAAGAGGTGGTCGCCTCATTGATCGACCAGTTCGGCGAAGAGATCCAGGGTTCACCGCCCGCCGAAGGCATCACCCTGTGGGCCTACGTCTTTCCGGTCGCGGGTTTCCTGGGCGGCGGCGGGCTGGTGGCGGTCGTGCTCCGGCGCGTCGTCGGGGCGCGAGACGACGACGACGAAGCGGACGAGGATCGCGATGGCGATGATCCGCCGAGCGCTTCCGGCGATTCGTCTTCCCTTTCTTCCCCTTCGACTTCCTCGGACGACGACGAGCTCGCGCGCCTGGTCGACGAAGAACTCTCGAATCGACGTTAGGCGCGAGACGGAACCCCCATCGGATGAAGATCTACACGAAGCGTGGCGATGCCGGCCAGACCGACCTCTTCGGTGGCGACCGCGTCGGCAAGGACGAGCTCCGCGTCTCGGCCTACGGAGACGTCGACGAGCTGAACGCCGCCGTAGGCGTCGCGGCGGCGAGC
Source organism: Myxococcota bacterium (assembly GCA_039187915.1). Classification (GTDB taxonomy): domain Bacteria; phylum Myxococcota_A; class UBA9160; order UBA9160; family UBA4427; genus UBA4427. Next base: position 860 of record JBCCZJ010000226.1, on the reverse strand, counting down.
GGTGTCGATGCCGAGCTGGGCGACCTGCTCCAGTCGGTCCAGAGCGCGCTCTTCGATCTGGGCTCGTCATTGGCGACGCCCGACCCCGCCCACCGCGAGAAGTACGGCATCGCGGGCGTCGCCGAGGCCGACATCCTGGCACTCGAGTCGCTGATCGACCGCCTCGAGGCGGGCCTCGAAGAGCTGAAGACCTTCATCCTGCCGGGCGGTTCTCCTTCCGCCGCGGCCTTTCACGTCGCGCGCACCGTCTGCCGCCGCGCCGAGCGGGCCGTGGTCCGCCTGGCCGGAATCGAGGGCGAATCCGTCGAGGAGACCTCGCTCCGCTACCTGAATCGGCTCTCCGACGCCCTCTTCGTGATCGCGCGACACGAGAACGCCCGGCTGGGCGTCGCGGACGTGGCCTGGGTGGGGCGCTCGCAGGGCGACTGATCGGGCCCAGATCCGCCGCGGGGCGGTCCGTGCGAGGCAAGCGACGCCGGGGCGACCGGGGTGGTCGATCGGCGGAAGAGTCGCTTCGGTCTTCGGCCGCGCCCGGCCCTCAGTCGGTCTCGCGTCTGCTCCGTCGGCCCAGCGCAGCGACCGCGAGGACCCCAGGGAGGAGCGTCGTCGCGAGCGCAGGCTCGGGGACCACGAAGTTCCCGGTCCCGCTCGCGATCGGCACGAGTCCTTGGCCGACGATGTCCTGTTCGATCACGAAGGTGCCGGCGCTGACGTCGAGCGCGCCGAACAGCCTCGGCTGACCGAACAGCTCCGGCAGGCCGTCGAGCGTCTGGATGCTCACGAATCCACCGGTCACCTGGTTGAGCGCGTTGAGTCCGAGACTGGTGGCGCCCGGCGACTCGGGGGCGCCGTTCACGTGG
>JBCCZJ010000225.1:0-8141 GCA_039187915.1 Myxococcota bacterium | reverse complement strand
GCTCGCCGCCGGTCGAAGGCTGCGACCCCAGGACGCGGGGCTCCTGTCCTCGATCGGTCGTGCGGAGGTCGCCTGCGTGCGACGGCCGCGCGTCCGGCTGGTGGTGACCGGCGACGAGCTGCTGCCGGCCGGATCGATCCCCGCCGGCGCGCAGATCGTCGACAGCAACTCCGTCGTGTTGCGCGGGCTGATCGCGCGCGATGGCGGCGTCTCGCTGCCCTTCGAGATCCTGCCGGACGTCCCCGAGCGGATCCGCGACGCCATGGCCAGCGAGGACGCGGACGTCGTGCTCGTTTCGGGCGGGACTTCCGTCGGCCAGGAGGACCACGCGCCGCGACTCCTCTCCGAGCTCGGTGAGCTGGTCCACCACGGGATCTCGATGCGTCCGTCGAGTCCGACCGGGATCGGTCGGATCGGCGATCGCTTCGTCTTCCTGCTGCCCGGCAACCCCGTCAGCTGTCTCGCGGCCTACGAGTTCTTCGCGGGGCCCACGATCCGCGCCCTCGGCGGCCGCGCGCGCGCCTGGCCCCATCGCCGGGTGACGCTGCCCCTCGCCCGAAAGATCGTCTCCGAGGTCGGGCGCACGGACTACGTCCGGGTGGCGATCGAGGACGGGCGGGCGACGCCCCTCGCGACGGCCGGCGCGTCGATCCTCTCGTCGACGGTGCGCGCTGCCGGCGCCGTCGTCGTGTCCCGCGAGCGTGAGGGCATGCCGGAGGGCGCCGAGGTCGAGGTCCTGCTCTACGACGAAGAGGCGGCGGAAGCATGAGTCGTCCCCAACAGCAGTTCCTCGAGGTGCTCGATCGCGATGAAGCGGAGGCGCGCTGGCGCGAGGTCGTCGGGGGCGCCGCGCTCGGGAGCGAAACGATTCCCCTCGAGGCGGCGCTCGGGCGCGTGCTCGCCGAAGACGTGCGGGCCGGCGTCGACGTCCCCGGCTTCGATCGCGCGAACATGGACGGCTTCGCCGTTCGCGCCGCCGACACGTTCGGCGTCGCCGAGGAGGAGCCGGTTCGGCTGAGGCTGAACGACGAGATCCTCGCGACCGGGATCGCGCCCGAGATCGAAGTTCGCGAGGGCACCGCGACCACGATCGCGACCGGAGGCATGCTGCCCCGCGGCGCCGACGCCGTCGCGCCGATCGAGGTCACCGACGTCGATCCGGACGATCCCGCCTTCGTTCTCGTCCGCGCCCCGCGTGTCCCCGGCGCCGCCGTCAGCTTCGCCGGCACCGACATGGGCCGCGGCGAGACCGTGCTCTTCGCCGGCACGAAGCTCACTTCGCGCGAGACCGGCGTGCTGGCGGCGATCGGCTGCGAGCGGCTCGAGGTCGTCCGGCGGCCGCGGGTCGCGATCCTCTCGACCGGCGACGAGATCGTGCAGCCCGGCGAGGCCATGCGCCCCGGGCTCGTGTTCGACAGCAACGGGCGCATCCTCGCCGACGCCGTGGCCGAGCTCGGCGGTGAGCCCGTCTTCTACGGCGCCTTCCGCGACGACCTCGAGGCGTTGCGAACGGCGATGCACGAAGCGCTCGCGGACGCGGACATGGTGCTGCTCTCGGGCGGGACGTCGAAGGGCGAAGGCGACCTGAACGCGCTCGTGGTCGGCGAGCTCGATCCGGGCATCCTCGTCCACGGCGTCGCGCTCAAGCCGGGCAAGCCCGTCTGCCTCGCGGCCCAGGGCGACAAGCCGGTGGTGATCCTGCCGGGCTTCCCGACCAGCGCGATCTTCACGTTCCACGAATTCGTCGCGCCGCTGATCCGCGATCTCGCCGGGCAGCCCTCCGAGGATCGCGAGACCCGCTCGGCGCGGTTGGCGATCAAGACCCAGAGCGAGCGGGGGCGCCTCGAGTACCTGCTCGTCGGCCTCGTCGAAGACGACGCGGGTCGACTCTCGGCCTATCCGATGGGCAAGGGCAGCGGCAGCGTGACCAGCTTCTCCCGCGCGGACGGCTTCGTCCGGATCGGTCGCAACACCGAGCTCGTCGATGCGGACACGCCCGTCGAGGTCACGCTGATCGGGCGCGACGTCGCGGTCGCGGATCTGGTCGTGATCGGGAGCCACTGCGCGGGGCTCGACCTGATCGCGAGCGAACTCGCGCGGCACGGCTTCGGGGTGAAGCTGCTCGCGGTCGGTTCGCACGGCGGCCTCGCCGCCGCGGCGCGCGGCGAGTGCGACCTCGCGCCGATCCATCTCCTCGATCCCGAGACCGACCGCTACAACGAGCCCTTCCTCGGACCCGGCCTGAAGCTCGTGCGCGGCTATCGGCGGATGCAGGGCATCGCGACACGGCCCGACGAAACGCGGGACATCGAGGCGCTGCTCGTCGATCCGGCGGTGCGGATGGTGAACCGCAACCGCGGCGCCGGCACGCGCGTCCTGATCGATCGCCTGTTGGGCGACCGGAGGCCGCCGGGCTACCCCTACGAGCCGCGCTCCCACTATGCGGTCGCCGCGGCGATCGCCCAGGGACGCGCGGACTGGGGCGTGACGATCGAGTCGGTCGCGCGGGATGCCGGTCTGCGTTTCCAGCCGCTTCAGGCGGAGGAATACGACTTCGTCGTGCCCGAGGCGCGCTACGACCGTCCGGCGAACCGGCGATTGCGCGCGCTCCTCGCCGAAGCCGACGGCCCGCTGCGGACGGCGCTGGCCGAGCAGGGCTTCGTCGTCGGGGACTGAAGCGGGTTCATTCGTATCCGCGTTGACACGCCAAGGGTGGATCGGCGCGTCGCCCGGGCGTTCGCCCCACGTCGGCTTGGCGCGAACGCCGGATCGGTTTCGCACGGGGAGGAGCCGATAGGGCGAGAGGGTCCGAGCGCCTCGGATCCGATTCGATCGGCGAATCCCATGTCCGCGAACGACACCAGAGATGAGACCGCGCTCGAGATCGAGGATGTCCTCCGGGACGCGCTCGCGCGCGCGGGTGCGGGCGGCGGCGACGCGGACGCGACCTCGCAGGAGGTCTTCGCCGACCTGGCCTGCGACTGGGCCTTCATCCTCCGCGTCGGCCCCGACGGCGCGTGGTCGCGGGAGTGGATCGCGGGGAGGCTTCCGGACTTGCCCGACCTCGTCGCGAGCGATCTCGACCCCGAGCCCTGGGCCGCCTACATCGTCCCCGAGGATCGACCGATCGTGATCGATCAGTTCGCGCGAACCCTCGAACGCGGTCGCGATCACGTCGAGTACCGACTCGACCTGCCAGGCGTCGGGTTGCGCTTCGTCGAGAGCACGATGCGCGCGATCCCGGACGCGGAAGAAGAAGGCGCGTTTCGCGTCTACGGCGCGATGTCCGACATCACCGAGCGCCACGCGACGCAGGAAGCGCTTCGCAAGAGCGAGGCGCAGTACCGTGCTCTCGTCGAGCAGGCCTCCGACGGGATCGTCGTCTTCGACGAGACGGGTCGGATCCTGACGAGCAACGGCGCGGCCCTCGAACTCTTCGGCCTCTCCCGCCCGGCGCTCCATGCCAAGCGGATCGTCGAGCTCTTCCATCCGGACGACGTCGACGAGGATCCGCTGACGCTGCGCAATCTCGCCTCCGGGATGACCCTGCGAAGCGTGCGCCGGCTGAAGCGACAGGGCAGCCAGGGGTGGATCTGGTCCGAGCTCTCCGCGCGGCGGCTCGCCGACGGCCGCGTGCAGGCGACGGCGCGGGACATCAGCGCCCGGATCCAGGCCGAGCAGAAGATCCGCCACCTCGCCTACTTCGACGCGTTGACGTCGCTGCCGAATCGCGAGCTGTTCCGGGAGCAGATCGAGTCCGCGCTCGACCGCGCGCGGCGCGGCGAAAGGACGCTCGCGCTGCTCTTCCTCGACGTCGACCGCTTCAAGCAGGTGAACGACTCCCTCGGCCACTCGATGGGGGACGAGCTGCTCGTGAAGGTCGCCGATCGACTCCGTGCGGCCGTGCGCGGAAGCGACTCCGTCGGACGCGCCCAGCGCGAGCGCGTGGAGCGGGAAGGCCGCGGAATGCCGATCTCGCGGGTCGGCGGAGACGAGTTCACGATCCTGCTCCAGGACCTCGAACACGCCCAGGACGCGGCCCGCGTGGCGCGACGGGTGCTGCATGCCCTCGCGCGCCCCTTCGCGGTCCAGGATCGCGAACTCTTCGTCGGCGCGAGCATCGGCATCTCCGTCTGGCCCGAGGACGGGACGGAAGCCGAATCGCTGCTGCGCTCGGCGGACGTCGCGATGTACCACGCGAAGGGCCGCGGTGGAAACACGTACGAGTTCTTCTCGCCGGAGATGAACGCGACGTCGGAGCGGCGTCTCCAGCTCGAGACCGGACTGCGTCACGCGCTCGAGCGCGACCAGCTCGTGCTCCACTATCAGCCGTTGCGCGACTCGCGGACCGGTCGCGTCTCGGCGGTCGAAGCGCTGATCCGGTGGGTCAACGACGACGGCGAGATGGTACGTCCCGACGAATTCATCCCGGTCGCGGAAGAGACCGGTCTGATCGTGCCGATCGGCGAGTGGGTCCTGCGCACGGCGTGTCGCCAGCTCGCGTCCTGGCGCGCGGAGGGGTACGCGCCGATCCGCATGTCGGTGAACCTGTCGGTCGAGCAGCTGCGGGACCTCGGCATCGGGAACGCGGTCGAGCAGGTGCTCTTCGACACCGGCCTGTCTCCCGCCGACATCGAGCTCGAGATCACCGAGTCGTGCATCCTCGACCAGAGCCCGAACATCGTCGCCGGCATCGGCGCGCTCTCGGCACTCGGGATCGGGTTCGCCCTCGACGATTTCGGCACCGGCTACTCGTCGCTCTCCGCGCTCCAGCGCTTCCCGATCGATCGCCTGAAGATCGATCGCTCCTTCGTCTCCGGAATCGGCGACAGCGACAGCGACGAGGCGCTCACCTCGGCGGTCGTCGCGCTCGCGAACCGACTCGGTCTCGAAGTCGTGGCCGAGGGCGTGGAGACCGAAGAGCAGGCCCGCGTCCTGACCGAGCTCGGCTGCGAAGAGCTGCAGGGCTACCTCTTCAGCAAGCCGCTCCCCGCCGAGGCGTGTCCGACGTTCCTCGAGCGCGCCGAGAAGCCCGAAGAAGCCGACCCGGAGGGCTGATGTTGCCCGCCCCTGGGGCGCGGGTTAGCTTTTTCGCGATTCATGGACGCCCCCTTTCCATCGTCCTCGTCCCCGCGTCGATCGGTCGAGCCCGACGAGCCGCCCCAACCCGGGCGCGGTGCCCGTCCCGACCGCGCGCGCGCCGATCTCGGCCCGAGCGTCCGCCCGGGCCACGGCGTCCTGCGCCGACGCGAGAGCGACCGCCCGCAGGCTCGCCGGGCGCTGACGCACGGGTCGTTCCCCGCCTGGCCCCCCGCTTCGCACCTCGATCGAATGAGGGTTGAACCCCTCGCTGCAGTCCTCGGGTCGAACGGCCGATAGGAGGAAGGGTCATGTCCGTTATCGGTGCCGTCCTGATCATCGTCGCCTGTCTGGCGGCCTCCGCCTTCTTCTCCGGAAGCGAAACCGCGCTCTTCCGACTGCGCTCCCACGACCTCGATGGCGAGAACAAGGAGCAGGTCGGTCCGGCGGACGTCGCGGTGCGCGACCTGACTTCGTCCTCGTCGCGTCTGCTCGTCACGATCCTGCTCGGCAACAACGTCGTGAACATCCTGGGCGCTTCGGTCGCCTCCGGCCTCGCGATCTCGCTGCTCGGGACCGAGCTCGGCATCCCGGCCGCGACCTTCGTGATGACGCTGCTCGTCCTGCTCCTCTGTGAGATCCTGCCGAAGGCGGTCGCCGCCCGGCACCCGCGCGGCGTCTCTCGCGTCGTCGGCCTTCCGCTCTACCTCTTCCATCAGATGCTGCGCCCGGTCCACGGGCTCTTCGACCGCGGGATCGAGCCCCTCGTTCGGCGCGTCACCGGCGGCGTCGAGGGCGACGAGTCCCTCGGCTCCGAGGAAGTGCTGCGGCTCGCGCGCGAAGCGCTCGACGACGTCGACGACGCGGGCTCGCCCCTCGCGATCATCGGCGCGACGTCGAATGCCGCCGAGATGGACGTGTCCGAGATCATGGTCCCGCGCACCGAGATCGAGGCCTACCCGACCGACACGCCGGTCTCCGATCTGATCGAGAAGATGCTCGAGGGACGCTACACGCGCGTGCCGATCTACGAAGAGTCGATCGACCACGTGCTCGGCGTGATCCACCTGAAGGACCTGATGAAGCTCCACCGTGCCGACGGCAAGGAGCTCTTCGGGATCCTGAAGCCCGTGCTCCGCGTCCCGGAGCGCAAACCGATCCTCCGCCTGCTGACCGAGATGCAGCGCGCCTTCTGTCACGTCGCCCTCGTGAAGGACGAGTTCGGCGTGACCCAGGGCCTCGTCACGCAGGAGGACATCCTCGAAGAGATCGTCGGCGAGATTCGCGACGAGTTCGATTCGGAGGAGCTTCTCACGATCCGCAAGCTGCGCGACGGCAGCTACGAAGTCCTCGGTCGCGTGAGCGTCCTCGATTTCAACCGCGAGTCGGGCTGGCAGGTGCCGGCCGAAAAGGGCGACACGATCGGCGGCCTCTGCTTCAACACGCTCGAGCGCGCCCCGCGCAAGGGCGAGAAGGTCACCGTCCCCGGCTACGCCCTCGAATGCATCGACGTCTCGGGCAGTCGGATCACGCGCGTCAAGGTGACGGAAGAGCCGGTCGCCAACGGCCTGACCGACTGACGCAGCGCGGTGTCGCTTTCTCCGGGCGGGCACGGCGCGGCATCTTCGCCCGCGACCGTCGAGGTCGAGTCCCTCTCTTCGGGCGGAGACGGCGTCGCGCGACTGCAGGACGGACGCGTCGTCTTCGTGGCGGGCGGCGTACCGGGGGATCGCGTCGTCCTCGACGTGGTCGAGGAGAAGAAGCGCTTCGCGAAAGCGCGCATTGCCGAGGTCCTGCAGGCCGGACCCGGCCGTGTCGAAGCGCGCTGCCCCCACTTCGGGACCTGTGGCGGCTGTCTCTGGCAGCACGTCGCGTACGACGTCCAGCTGGAAGCGAAGCGTCGCGTCGTGAGCGACGCGCTCGAACGGATCGGCGGCCTGGACCTTCCCGAGCGGATCGGGATCGTTCCCTCTCCCTCGCCCTACGGCTATCGCGGGCGGGCCCGCTTCGTCGAGTGCGAAGACGGCGTCGGCTATCGCGTGCGCGGCGGCGCCGGGGCGCAGGCGGTCGAGACCTGTCCGGTGCTGGTGCCCGGGGCGGAGGCGGCGCTCGTGGAGCGCGGTCGCCTCGCACGCGCGTCGGACGGGCCGCGCGCGCGGCGAACCCGGGAATGGGTCGTGACGACCGGCTCGGACGGCGCTTCGATCGTGACGCCCGGCGGCACGCGCAAGAAGGCACGCGGGCGTACCGGGAGCGCCAGGCACGTTCGCCTCGAGGTCGCCGGCTCGACGCTCTGGGTGTCCGGCGACAGCTTCGTCCAGGGCAACGTGCTGCTATGGGAAGCGCTCGTCGAGTCCGTCGTCGCCGCCTGCCTGGGCGAAGATCTCGGTCCGGGCGCGCGCTTCGTCGAGCTCCATGCGGGCGCGGGCTTCTTCACGCTGCCGCTCGCGGAGGCGGGCCTCTTCGGTTGTGCGATCGAGAGCGCGCCTTCCGCCGTCGACGATCTACGCGGCAATCTCGCGGGCACCGCGCACGCGCGTTCGGTCGAGGTCGTCGCGGGGCGCGCCGAGACCCGCCGCGACCTGGCCCGTCGCTTCGCCGGCGCCGATCTCGCGCTCGTCGATCCCCCGCGCACCGGCCTCGAACCCCCGGTATGCGAAGCGCTCGTCGCGTCCGGCCCCCGGCGTCTCGTCTACCTCTCCTGCGATCCCGGCACCCTCGCCCGCGACCTCGCGATGCTCACTCGAGCCGGCTACGTCCTCGCCGCCGTCCAGGCCTTCGACCTGTTCCCGCAGACCCCGCACGTCGAAACCCTGACGACCCTCGAACGCATCCCGTCCCAGCCCTGAGCGCAAAGACGCAGCCCTGAGCGCAAGAGGCAGCCCTGAGCGCAAGAGGCAGCCCTGAGCGCAAGAGGCAGTCCTGAGCGCAAGAGGCAGTCCTGAGCGCAAGAGGCAGTCCTGAGCGCAAGAGGCAGCCCTGCAGGCGGCGTCGAGAGGCGCCCCGCGCCGACCCTCAAGTCAAGGCTCGATCAGCCCGTGCTTCAACGCATAACGCACCAG
>JBCCZJ010000224.1:0-8176 GCA_039187915.1 Myxococcota bacterium | reverse complement strand
GAGATCGGCTGGATCGGCCTCTCTCACGACCGACGCGATGCCCGCGTCGCCCTGCCGGATCCGACCCGCGAAGCGGGACGAGCAGGCCTGCGGTCCGGCGACCGCGTGATCGCTGTCGAGGGCGCGCCGATCGAAGGCTGGGAAGCGCTCGAAGCCGCTCATCGGAGCGCGTCGGCGCGAACCGTGACGTGGCAGGTCGAACGGCCCCGCCCGCTCGACGCCGAGGCGCTGGCGGCGCTCGCCGAGGGCGAGCGCGTCGAGACCGAGTCGGACGAGCGCACCCACGAGATACCGCGATCGGGCGACCACGCCCGGCGCCGCGGGGTCCCGGCGACGATCCTCGTGGGCAGCGTGTCCGAGGGCAAGCCGGCCGCGCGCGCCGGACTCCGGCGCGGCGACCTGATCCTGGCCGTCGACGGCGAGCCGGTCGGGAGCTTCCGGAGTTTCGTGGCGCTGATCCAGACGAGTCGCGGCCGCGAGCTCGAGCTGTCCTTCGCGCGGGAGGGCGAGATCCTCTCGACGCGATTGCGCGCCGAGGAGGAGCTCGTCGAGGGGCGCTACGACATCGAGGCGATGGCCCAGAAGATCTATCGGATCGGGCTCGCGCCGCAGCCCTCGTTGCTCGCGGGGCCGCTCTTCGTCCAGCAGGTGCGCAACCCGCTGCAGTCGATCCCGGAAGCCTTCGCCATGACCTGGGACATGACGGCGCGCTATCTCGACGGGCTGTCCCGGGTCTTCGACGGCGCCGTGGGCGCGGATCAGATCTCGGGGCCGATCGGGATCGCACGGATCGCGCGCCACTCCCTCGATCGCGGCTTCGAGGAGTATCTGTTCTGGATCATGCTGATCAGCATCAACCTCGGGATCCTGAACCTGCTGCCGATCCCGATCCTCGACGGCGGTCAGGCGTTGATCTACTCGATCGAAGGCATCATGCGCTCGCCGCTCTCGTTGCGAGCGCGAGAGATGGCCAACTCTTTCGGCTTCGCGGTGCTCGTGCTCCTGATGGGGCGCGCGTTCTGGAACGACCTGACGCCCTTCTGGTCGCGCTTCGTCGACTGGCTGTCGGGCGGGACCCCTTAGGTCCGGGGGACCTCGCGCCCGATGTCCCGCCGACTGCTCGCCCTCGAATCCGCGACGGACTGGCTCTCGATCGCGCTCGCCGAAGACGACGGGGTCGTGCTCTGGCGCGAGGCCGAGCGCACGCGCCAGCACTCGGCGGCGCTGCTGCCCCTCGTGCAGTCCGCGCTGGCGGAGCTCGACTGGCGCGTCTCGCAGCTCGATGCGTTGGCCGTCTCCGCCGGGCCCGGCAGCTTCACGAGCCTGCGGATCGGGTTGGCGAGCGCCAAGGGCCTCGCGTTCGGCCGCGACTGGCAGGGCGTCGGCGTGTCCACCCTCGAGGCGATGGCGATGGGCGCCCTCGATGGCGCCGAGGAGGGCGCCCAGGTCGTCGCGCTGCTCGACGCGCGCCGGGGCGAGTGGTACGCCGGCGGCTGGCGGCGCCCGCGCGAGGGTCGGTCGGCCGGCCTCGTCGAGGGGCTCTACGACCCGGAGACGATGGCTCAGGACCTGAAGGGGCCCGTCACCTTCTGCTGCCCGGACCGGTCGGGCTGGCACGCGGCCTTCGCCGCGGCTGGGCTCCCGGTCGACGACCGGATCGAAGGCGAGCGCGCCCGCCCGCGCGCGGACCGGGTGGCGCGGCTCGGGATCGAGGCGCTCGCGCGCGGCGAAGGGGAGCCGGTCGAGGCGCTCGCGGCCCGGTACCTGCGGCGGGCGGAGGCGGAGGCCCAGCGCCTGGGCGGGCCGGTCGAGCGGGGCGAGCTGGCGCGGGTGGCGCCTTCCGAAGGGTGATCCCGGGGGTTGCCCCGTTCTGTGGCGCCGGCCCAAAACGTCGCGTAATCTCGCGCGGTTAGCGCACCCGCCCGTCGGGGGTGGAGCGCTCCCCGGCCCGATTTCCCGCCGTGCCGGACCTCCGTCAGGCCCCTCGATCGGGCGATTCGCCCGCACGGCTTCGGGAGCCGGTCCGAGAAGCCCGGCATCTGATAGCCCCCTGCAAGACAAAGTCTGGGAGGCAACGCCTCCCGAGGCGCTTCACGCGACGCTGCCGGCGACCGAGTTCCGCTCGGCGTCCAGCCGCGCAACCCAAGGACCCACCCTCACATGGCACTCGACATCTACTACGACAAGGACGCGGATCTCGGACGGATTCAGTCCAAGAAGGTCGCGATCATCGGCTACGGCAGCCAGGGCCACGCCCACGCGCAGAACCTCCACGCCTCCGGGGTCGAGGTGATCGTCGGCCTCCGCAAGGACTCCTCCAGCTGGCAGAAGGCCGAGGGCGCCGGCCTGCGCGTCGCGACCGTGGCCGACGCGAGCCGCGAGGCGGACCTGATCATGCTGACGGTCCCGGACGAGCTCTGCCGCGACATCTACGAGAACGAGGTCGCGCCGAACCTCGAGGCGGGCAACTACCTCGCCGTGGCGCACGGCTTCAACATCCACTTCGAGGCGGTGATCCCGCCGACCGACGTGAACGTGATCATGATCGCGCCCAAGGGCCCCGGTCACACCGTGCGCGACCACTACGAGCAGGGCCGCGGGGTGCCGTGCCTGATCGCCGTCCATCAGGATCCCTCGGGCGACGCCAAGCAGATCGCGCTCGCCTACGCCTCCGCGATCGGTGGAGGTCGGTCGGGCATCATCGAGACGACCTTCCGCGAGGAGACCGAGACCGATCTCTTCGGCGAGCAGGCGGTGCTCTGCGGCGGCCTCACTTCGCTCATGCAGGCGGGCTTCGAGACGCTCGTCGAGGCGGGCTACGCCCCGGAGATGGCGTACTTCGAGTGCATCCACGAGACGAAGCTGATCATCGATCTGATCTACGAAGGCGGCATCGCCAACATGCGGTACTCGATCTCGAACACCGCCGAGTACGGCGACTTCGTGTCGGGGCCGCGCGTGATCGACGCGAGCGTGAAGGCACGCATGAAGGACGTCCTGACCGACATCCAGCAGGGCGAGTTCGCCAAGCGCTTCATCCTGGAGAACCAGGCCGGCAACGTCGGCATGCACGCGCGCCGCCGCGCGGCGGCCGAGCACCAGCTCGAAGAGGTCGGCGAGCGACTGCGTGGTCTGATGCCCTGGCTCTCCGAGAAGCAGCTGGTGGACAAGTCGAAGAACTGATCGATTCCTTGTTTCGCGACCTTCGGCCGCGAGGACTGGACGAGACGGTCGAGCTGATCGGAGAGAAGACGGGTCGGAGGTTCGAGCGGTGACGGACGAGCCTGAGAGGAAGCGGCGGCGGCGGAGACGGCGTCGTAGACGAGACGATCCGGATCGCGCCGGGTTCGCGGCGCTGCTGCCGCAGATCCTCACGACCGGAAACCTCGCGGCGGGCTTCTACGCCATCGTGATGGCGAGCAGCGGACAGGTCCTGATCGCGTCCTATGCGATCTTCGTGGCCGCGCTCTTCGACATCCTCGACGGCCGCGCCGCGCGCATGACCGGGAACGTGAGCCGCTTCGGCGCCGAGTACGACTCGATCGCCGACACGGTCTCCTTCGGCGTCGCGCCGGCGATCCTGGCGTTCTACGCCGGAGACTTCGCGAGCCTCGGCTGGGCCGGCTGGGTGATGGCCTTCACGTACACGGCCTGCGCCTCGCTCCGGCTCGCGCGCTTCAACGTGCGGTCCGGTCGCTTCGAGGGGCGCTTCGACGGCGTCCCCACGCCGGCGGGCGCCGGGATGATCGTCTCGACGGTCTGGTTCAAGAACTTCCTGGTCGGACCGGAGGTGAGCCTCGGGCTGCCCGCGATCGTGCCGGCCGTCGGCGTCGCCTTCCTCGGCCTGCTGATGGTGAGCCCGATCCCGTATCACAGCGGGAAGAATCTGCGCTTCGGCCAGAGCTACTCGACCACCGTGATCTCGTTGATCGTGCTGTTGCTCCTGATCCTGGAGCCAGGCGTCAATTTCTTCCTCGTCGGCGTCGTCTACGTGATCTCCGGACCCGCGGGCATGCTCTGGCGCTGGCGCACGGGCCGCGAGCTGATCCCGGTCGAAGACGACGGCGTCCCCGGCGCGCCGGCCGCGTCGTCGCCGAACGTCACTCCGATCACCGACCATCCGTCCGGCGCCCAGGGCGTCGATTCCGGGCGCTAGGTCGACGGCGCGGCAGCCGATCGCGCTCTGCACCGTTCACGCTTCTCCTCTCACCCGACCCAACCCTCACCCGACCGCGCACGAGATCTTCCCTCCCGAATCCTTCCAAGCGCCCGACTGGCCCCCCCCTCCGGAGTAGACCGACGATGAGCGAGCCCGCGATTCGCATCTTCGATACGACCCTGCGCGACGGCGAGCAGTCTCCTGGCTGCAGCATGAACCTGCAGGAGAAGGTCGCCCTCGCGCGCCAGCTCGAACGGCTCGGCGTCGACATCATCGAAGCCGGCTTCCCGATCGCGAGTGACGGCGACTTCGAGTCCGTCCAGGCGATCGCCAAGGAGATCGAGGGCGCGACGATCTGCGGACTCGCGCGCACGGGCGAGATGGACGTCGACCGGGCGGCGCGCGCCGTCGAGCCCGCGCGGCACGCGCGGATCCACACCTTCATCGCGACGAGCGACATCCATCTCGAGCACAAGCTCCGCATGACCCGCGATCAGGTCCTGGCCGAGGTCGACCGCGCCGTGCGGCAGGCGCGTGGGGCGGTCGAGGACGTCGAGTTCTCGGCGGAGGACGCGACGCGCTCGAACTGGGACTTCCTGGTCGAGGTCTTCTCCGCGGCGGTCGAGGCGGGCGCCTCGACGCTCAACGTGCCGGACACGGTCGGCTACACGACGCCGAAGGAGTACGGTGACCTGATCGTGTTCCTGCGCGAGCGCGTGACCCGAGGCGAGGAGGTCACCTTCTCGGTCCACTGCCACAACGATCTCGGCCTCGCCGTCGCGAACAGTCTGGCCGCGATCCGCTCCGGCGCGCGTCAGGTCGAGTGCACGGTGAACGGGATCGGCGAGCGCGCCGGCAACACGAGCCTCGAGGAGGTCGTGATGGCGCTCAAGACGCGCAACGAAGAGTTCGACGGGCTCGATACCGCGGTCGATACGCGAGAGATCTACCCGTCGAGCCGGCTCCTCTCGTCGATCACCGGGGTCCAGGTCCAGCCGAACAAGGCGATCGTCGGTGACAACGCGTTCGCACACGAGGCGGGGATCCATCAGGACGGCGTGCTCAAGGCCGCGATCACCTACGAGATCATGACGCCCGAGTCGATCGGCCGCGCGAGCAACGAGCTCGTGCTCGGCAAGCACTCCGGTCGCCACGCTTTCCGCGATCGCCTCGAAGAGCTGGGCTTCGCCGTCGAGGGCGAGGACTTCGAGCGCGCCTTCAAGCGCTTCAAGGATCTCGCCGACGCCAAGAAGGTCATCTACAACGAGGACCTCGAGGCGATCGTCGCCGACAGCGTGCAGACCGCCGGCGACCGGTTCCTCTTCGAGAGCCTGGTCCTCACCTGCGGCAGCGACGGCCCGCCGAACGCGAAGGTCGTGCTCGATCTCGACGGGGATCGACGGGAGACCGACGCGAGCGGTGTCGGCCCGGTCGACGCGATCTTCAAGGCGATCTCGGACCTGACCGAGACCGGCAGCGAGTTGATCCAGTACCAGGTCCACGCGGTCACCGCCGGGCTCGATGCCCAGGGCGAGGTCTCCGTCACGATCGAAGAGGAAGGCCGCCGGGTGATCGGCAACGGCGTCCACGAAGACGTGATGGTGGCGAGTGCGAAGGCCTACGTGCACGCGCTCAACAAGCTCGAGTGGCACAAGGCCCGCCACGCGCCGGACGAGCCGAAGGGGATCTGAAACCGGTTCACCCTCTCTGCTGCGTCCGAGAGATGCGACCGCCGTCGATCGCGCGAAGACGCCCATCGACGCGCGCGGCGTCGGGTTCTCGCGCGAAGTCCGATCCGTAGTCGGACTTCGGGTGGCTTGTTAGGGTGCGCGCCATGTCGCCCCGACCGTTCCGCTTCGTCCTGCTTTCGCAGCCTTTCCTCGCGTGTCTTCCCGCATTCACGGGGCTCCTGCTCGCGACCGCGGTCGGGATCGGGCCGGCCTCGGGGCACGATGGCCAAGACGGCGAGGGCGTCGAGTCGATGGTGGTCTTCGGCCGCGCGGACGCACAGATCGGTCGCGCGATCGCGGCGTCGGAGGGACGCATCGCGGGCGCCGACCTCGAGCTGCGGCCGCTCGCGCGGACGGGGGAGCTCCTCGAAGTCATCCCCGGCCTGATCGCGACGCAGCACTCGGGGCCGGGCAAGGGCAATCAGCTCTTCCTCCGCGGCTTCAACCTGGATCACGGCACGGACTTCGCCGCGCACTTCGACGGCGTCCCCGTGAACTTCCGCAGCCACGGCCACGGCCAGGGCTATCTCGACCTGAACTTCGTGATCCCCGAGTTGATCGAGACGATCGATTTCCGCAAGGGGCCGTATCGCGCCGACGTGGGGGATTTTGCCTCGGCGGGCGCGTCGTTCCTGCGCTCGCGCGACCAGCTCCCCGAGTCGATCGCCTTTCTCACGATCGGCGAGGATCGCTTCGTGCGTGGGCTCGTCGCGGCGAACCTCGAAGTCCCGACGGGCGAGGCCCTCGTGGCGCTTGAGGGCAAGACCTTCGATGATCCCTATCGGCTCGACGCGGATCTCCTGCATCTCAACGCATTCGCGAAGTGGACGGTTCCGCTCGGCGACGGCACGCTGCGCGCGTCGCTCCTGGGCTACCACGCCGAGTGGTTCTCGACGGATCAGATCCCGCGGCGCGCGGTCGAGGCGGGCGACGTGTCCCGGCTCGGCTTCATCGATCCGGATCTCGGCGGCGAGACGACGCGCGTGAGCGCCCACCTCGAGTGGGCCAGCGAGGGCGAAGATCCGCTGCGGCTCTCGACCTACCTGATCTACTACCGGCTGAAGCTCTTCTCGAACTTCACGTATTTCCTCGACGAGCCCGTTCTGGGCGATCAGCTCGCCCAGCGCGACCAGCGCATCGCCTGGGGTGCGCGCGCCGAGCGCGACGTCTCGACCGACGTCTTCGGGACGACCGTCGACTTCGCGTTCGGCGCCGAGACGCGAGTCGACCATATCCCGGAGCTCGGCCTCTTCCGGAGTCAGGCGCGCCAGCGTTTCGCGACGATCCGCGAGGACGAGGTCACGGAAGTCTCGGGCTCCGTCTGGGCCGAGGCGGTCTGGACGCCCGTCGACTGGATGACCTGGACCGCCGGCGTCCGGGGCGATCTCTTCGGCTTCGACGTGGACACGAAGGCGGGGCAGGGCGCCTTCACGAACGGAGGCGGTGAGATCGATGGCCTGGTCAGTCCGAAGCTCTCGCTCACGCTGCGGCCCGCGGAGCCCTTCGAGGTCTACCTGAACGCGGGCGGGGGCTTCCACTCGAACGACGCCCGGGGCACGACGATCCGGATCGACCCGGCCAGCGGCGATCTCGTCTCTCCGGTCGATCCCCTCGCGCGGCAGTGGGGCGCGGAGGTCGGCGCGCGCTGGCAGCCCGACCGTCGCTTCCACGTGACCGGCGCCTTCTGGTGGCTGCACTCCGAGTCCGAGCTCGTCTTCGTCGGCGACGGCGGCTTCACCGAGCCCCAGGGCGGCAGCCGCCGCTACGGCGTCGAGGTGAATGCGTTCCTTCGGCCCGTCGATTGGCTCGCCTTCGACGGCTCGTTCGCGTGGTCGAATGCCGATTTCCGGAACACGCCGAGCGGCCGGGACCGGATCCCCGGCGCGATCGAGACGGTCCTGTCCGCTGGCGTCACGCTGACCGAGGGGCCGTGGTCGGGCAGTCTGCGCCTCCGACACTTCGGCGCCTATCCCCTCGTCGAAGAGAACACGCAGCGCGCCGGCGGCACGATGCTCGTGAATCTCGGCGGGCACTACGACTGGCAGCAGCTGCGCTTCAGTCTCTCGGTCCTGAATCTCTTCGACGCGAAGGACAGCGACATCGAATATTTCTTCGAGTCGCAGCGGCAGGGCGAGGCCGCGCCGGTGCCCGACGTCCACTTCCACCCGGTGCCGCCGCGGCAGGTCCGCGCGACGGTCACCGCGCGTTTCTGAACCGCGGTCCAGCAGGCGCGGGGGGCCGGCCGGGGCCCCGGCCGGGGCAGGGCCGGGCGGGGGGGGGGGGGGGG
>JBCCZJ010000223.1:0-8186 GCA_039187915.1 Myxococcota bacterium | reverse complement strand
GGAGAAGTCGGAGGATTCGGTGGAGTCGGCGACGCCGGGGCGGGGCGGGGAGATGCTCAGCCGAAGAGGATCGCGTCCAGCGAGATCGCGCCGGGGCCGAGCAGGAGGAACATGCCGCAGATGACGGCGAGGTTGATCGTGTACTCGGCGCCGGGCGGCTCGTTCGTGATCATGTAGCCGGCGCCCCGGTGGCCGACCGCGCCGGCCACGATCATCGTGCCGATCAGCACGAGGCAGGCCGGGCGCGTGACGAGCCCGAGCGCGAGCAGCGCGCCCCCGACGAGCTCGGAGAGCATCGCCATCCGAGCCTGCACCTGCGGCATCGGTACGCCGAGGCTGTCGAGCCACTGTCCGAAGCCGTCGAGGCTGCCGGTGCCGATCAGGCCGAGCTTGCCGAAGGCGTGGAACATAAAGCAGACGCCGATCGCGACGCGTCCCACGAGGAGGGCGACGTCGGAGAAGAGGGGGCTGGTGCCGGTGAGGATGGCGCCGAGATCCATGCATGGGCTCCTTTGGGCGGAGAGCCGGTCGTGCGGCCCGTTCGCGAGTCAAACGGTTCTAGCACAGCGAATCGGGGCCAACTCGGCCCCGAAAGGCGTTCGGGTCGCCCTCGATCGGGCCGAATTCGCGGTGGGTGATTGAGCCCCCGAGCGATTGCCCGCATACTCCCGCGATCCTCCCTCAAGGCTTGCAGTCGATCGCGATCGAGATGCCCGGGCGACCGGTCGCGTCCGCGCAGAGGTTTCGGTGATGACCGCGTCGAAGGACAGAGAAAGCGCAGCCCGGTCCGGATCGAGCGTCTTCGAACGCGTCGAAGCCAGCGCCGACTTTCCGGCGATGGAGCGGGAGATCCTCGCGTTCTGGGAGGAGGCGGACGCCTTCGAGGAGAGCAACCGAAGGCGACAGGACCAGCCTTCCTTCGTGTTCTACGACGGCCCGCCCTTCGCCACGGGCACGCCCCACTACGGCCACCTGCTCGCCGGGACGATCAAGGACATCGTGCCGCGCTTCTGGAGCATGCGCGGACACCACGTCGAGCGGCGCTTCGGATGGGATTGCCACGGTCTGCCGATCGAGGCCCTCGCCCAGGAGGCGCTCGGCCTGGCAGGTACGGGCGAGATCCTCGAGCGCGGCGTCGACGTCTTCAACGAGCAGTGTCGCCAGATGGTCGACACCTACGTCGAGGAGTGGCGCAAGACCGTCACGCGCATGGGTCGCTGGGTCGACTTCGACCACGACTACAAGACCATGGACGTCGACTTCATGGAGTCGGTCTGGTGGGTCTTCCAGCAGCTCTGGCAGAAGGATCGCGTCTACAAGAGCTACCGGATCATGCCGTACAGCTGCAAGCTGGCGACGCCGCTCTCGAACTTCGAAGCCAACCAGAACTACAAGGACGTCCAGGACCCCGCGATCACCGTCCGCTTCCGCGTGACCGAGGGCGCCGAGCGAATCGCGGCGGACCTGCCCGAGGGCAAGTCGCTCTTCATGACGGCCTGGACGACGACGCCGTGGACGCTGCCCGAGAACCTGGCGCTGTGCGTCGGTCCGGAGATCGGCTACGCGATCGTCGAGGACCTCGCGAGCGGCGACTGGCACGTCTTCGCGGAGGCGCGCCTCGCCGCGTACGACAAGAAGCTCGGCAAGGCGCTGGCGAACGGGGAAGGCGAGGGCGCCGAGGGCAAGTCGTACCGCTTCATTTCGCGGGTCGCCGCGAGCGACCTCGTCGGGCTCCGTTATGCGCCGCTCTTCTCCTATTTCGCGGACGAGCCCGGCGCCTTCGTCGTGCTCGAGGACGGCTACGTCACGACCGAGGACGGCACGGGCATCGTCCACCAGGCGCCGGCATTCGGCGAGGACGACTTCCGGGTCTGTCGTGCGGCGGGAATCGGACTGGTCGATCCGCTCGATGCGGAAGGCGTGTTCGGGGATGCGGTGCCCGACTTCGCGGGCCAGTTCTGCAAGGACGCCGACAAGGCGATCATCGCGTCGCTCAAGGACACGGGGAGGCTCGTCAAGCAGGACGTCCTGGACCACAGCTACCCGTTCTGCGAGCGGACGGATACGCCGCTCATCTACCGGGCGATCGAAGCCTGGTACGTGAAGGTCGAGGATCTTCGCGACGACCTGGTCGCGAACAACGCGACGGTCGGCTGGGTGCCGCAGGCGGTCGGCGGCAACCGCTTCGGCAACTGGCTGAAGGACGCGAACGACTGGAACATCAGCCGCAACCGCTTCTGGGGCTCGTGCATTCCGGTCTGGGTGAACGTGGACGATGCCGAGGATACGATCTGCGTCGGGTCGATCGACGAGCTCGAGTCGCTCTCGGGCGTGCGCGTCGACGATCTGCACAAGCACACGGTCGATGCGGTCGAGATCGAGCGCGACGGGAAGGTCTATCGGCGGACGCCGGAGGTGCTCGACTGCTGGTTCGAGTCGGGCTCGATGCCCTATGCGAGTCAGCACTATCCCTTCGAGCGTGCCGACGAGCTCGAGCAGTTCTTCCCGGCGCAGTTCATCGCCGAGGGCCTCGACCAGACCCGCGGCTGGTTCTATACGCTGCTGGTGCTCGGGACCTCGCTCTTCGAGAAGAGCCCCTACGAGAACGTGATCGTGAACGGCCTGATCCTGGCGCGCGACGGCAAGAAGATGTCGAAGCGCTGGAAGAACTATCCGGATCCGAACGAGATCCTGGACCAGTTCGGCGCCGACGCGCTGCGCGCCTACATGATCGACTCGCCGGTCGTCCGCGCCGAGGAGCTTCGCTTCGACGAGGCGGGGCTCAAGGAGATCGTGCGCACGGTCGTGCTGCCCTACTGGAACGTGCTCTCGTTCTTCACGACCTACGCCGAGATCGACGACTACGACCCGCGCACCTGGTCGGCGGATGCCGTCGCCGCGCGGCCGGACATCGATCGCTGGATCCTCTCCGTCCTCCAGAGCCTGGCACGCGACGTGACTACGGAGATGGAGGCCTATCGCCTCTATACGGTCGTCCCGCGGCTCGTGAGCTTCATCGACGATCTCACGAACTGGTACGTGCGGCGCTCCCGCGCCCGATTCTGGAAGACCGAGGACGGTCGAGACAAGGCGAACGCCTTCGCGACGCTCTTCGAAGTGCTGGGCACGTTCTCGAAGATCCTCGCGCCTTTCATGCCTTTCCTGACGGAGGCGGTCTACCAGCGTCTCGTGCGCCCGGTCGACCCGGCCTCGCCGGCGAGCATCCACTGGTGCGACTTCCCGCAGGCCGAGACGTCGCTGATCGACGACGCGCTCGAGCGCCGCATGGCGACCGTTCGCGCGATCGCCGCCCTCGGCCGGCGCGTCCGCGAAGACCATCGGATCAAGGTCCGCCAGCCGCTGCGCGAGCTCACGGTCGTCCACCGGGACGCCCCGATCCGCGACGACGTCGAGGCAGCGGCGGCTTTGATCGCCGACGAGCTGAACGTGAAGCGGGTCGCGGTCGAGGAGGACGAGAGCGCCTTCGCGAGCGTGACGGTGAAACCGAACTTCAAGACCCTGGGCAAGCGCTGCGGGCCCAAGCTGAAGGAGATCGGTCCGGCGCTCGCGGGCTGGGGATTCGGCGAGGTCGCGAAGCTCGAAGCGGGCGAGACGATCGAGGTGGCCGGCGAGGCCCTCTCCCTCGAAGACGTCCTGCTCCAGCGGGAAGCCAGCGAGGGCGCCGCGACCGCGACCGACGGCGAGTACACGGTCGTCCTCGATACGGCCCTCGACGACGGGCTGCGTCGGGAAGGGGTCGCGCGGGACGCGATCAACCTCTTCAACAACGTGCGCAAGGAAAAGGGCTTCGAGGTGTCCGACCGGGTGCGGATCGGCTGGGCCAGCGAGGACCGGGAGGTCGCGACGGCGCTCGACGAGCACGCGGATCTCGTCGCGCGGGAGATCCTGGCGACCGAGTTCGCCGCTGCGTCCGGCGACGGGCTCGGAGACGCCTTCGAGCTCGGTGGGGCCACGCTCCGCTTCTCGATCGCGGTCGAGGGCTAGGCGGCGCGTTTCGACGCGTGGGTCGCAGAGAGACGGGCCCGCTGCGTTTCGATCGGTCGGTTCGCCCCGGCGCGCGAGCCGCCGAGATCGCGCGCGGGCCTTCGGGGGTGCGCGCGGGCCTTCGGGGACATACGCGGGGCCTCGCCGGCGTGCGCTGACCCGGCGTCCTCGACGTGGGTCGCGAGCGGTCTAGGATGGCGCGCGCGCTTCCTGCGCGACCGCACGAGGAGTCCCGCCATGTCCCTGATCCAGACCGAAGACCGCGACGAAGGCGTGCGCATCCTGCGCATCGACAACGGCAAGCCGAACGCGATCTCGACCCCGCTGTCGACGGAGCTGATCGCGGCGCTCGAGGCTGCCGAGAAGGACACGAACGCGGTCGTCCTGACCGGCCGGCCGGGGATGTTCTCGGCGGGCTTCGACCTCGGGACCATGAGCGAGGGCCCTTCGGCCGCGGCCGAGATGGTCGCCAATGGCGGGCGCCTCGCCCTCGCGATCTACAACCATCCGAAGCCGATCGTCGGCGCGATCAGCGGGCATGCGGTCGCCATGGGCCTGTTCCTGACGATGGTCTGCGACTACCGGATCGGGGCGGCGGGCCGGTTCAAGTACCAGGCGAACGAGACGATGATCGGGATGACTCTGCCGGACTTCGCGATCCAGTTCTCCCGGGCGGCCCTCTCGAAGCGCCACTTCGACCGCGTGATCGTCCAGTCCGAGCAGTACGGTCCCGAAGGCGCTCGGGACTGCGGGATGATCGATGAGGTCGTCGAGCCGGAGGCGCTCGAAGCGCGCGCCCTCGAGGTCGCGACGCATTTCGCGACGAACCTCAAGCAGCCCGCGTTCCGCAACAACAAGCGCCTGTCGCACGGAGCGACCGCCGCGTCGATCGCCGATAAGCTCGAGGCGGACATCAAGGGCGCGATGGGCGCGTGAAGCGACTCGGCCTCGCCCGCTACGCGGCGCGCACCTCGACGGGGATGCCGTTCGCCACGTGTGTCGCCGACAGGACGTCGATCGAGGTCTCGTCGGTCAGGTAGTTCGCGCAGGCGCCGGGCTGCTTCTCGGTCGCGACCGACATCTGCACGCCGGGGAGCGTGTGGCCGTAGCCGTGGGGCAGGCTCACGACGCCCGGCATCATCTCGTCGGTCACCTCGCACTCCACCTCGATCTCGCCGACGCGACTCGCGACCCGCGCACGCTCGCGGTGATCGATTCCGAGTCGCGCGGCGTCGTCGGGATGGATCATCATCGTGCAGCGATTCCGGCCCTTCGCAAGCGCCGGAAGGTTGTGCAGCCAGGAGTTCATGTTGCGGATCTGGCGGCGTCCGACGAGCACCATGCGGTCCTCGCGGCTGCGCTCTTCGAGACCGGCCTCGAGGCGCGGGAGGTCGCTCAGGATGTAGTCGGGGCAGAGGTCGATGCGCTCCATGGGCATGCAGTCCGGGAGTCGGTTCGCCTGGAGCGGGCCGAGATCGGCGCCGCGCTCCATCGCGCGCAGCTTCGCCAGATCGAGGCCGTCCGGGTTCGCCCCGAAGCGGTCGCCGTAGGGGCCGACGCGCACCATGCACTCGACCATGCGCATGGGCCCGTGCTCGTCCTGGAGCAGGGCGAAGGCTTCCTCGGGCGTGACGTCCGGGCAGCCGGTGCCCGGCCCCACCATCATGGCGAGCATGCCCTTCACCATCAGGTCGTCGACGACCTCCCAGGAGGGGGCGCCGTTCAGGCGCGCGCCGAGCTCGCAGTAGATCTGCCACTGGTGGCGCTGGTCGTCGTCGGGCTCGAAGAGCTGCGGACTCCAGCGCGCGAAGTTGTGGACCGTCGTCGTCTCGAAGAGGAACTCGTAGTTCTCGTGCTCGAGCTGGACGGTGCTCGGCATGATCAGGTCCGCGTGCCGGCTCGTCTCGTTGATGTAGATGTCGAGGCTCAGCATGAAGTCGAGCTCGTCGAGGGCCTTCGCGAGCCGCTCGCCGTTCGGGGCCGAGAGGACGGGGTTGCCGATCGCGCAGACGAAGCCGCGCATGCGGTCCTCTCCGGCGCTCGCTTCCTCCATCTCCTCGGCCATCAGGCCGCAGGGCAGCTGGTTGTCCACTTCCGGGATCCCGCGCTTCACGGTCCGGTAGCGGCCATGGGCGAAGGGCTCCCAGGGGCGGCCGGCCTCCGAGCGTCCGGTCGCCGCGCGCGGGAAGAGCATGCCCCCTTCCGCGTCGAGGCGTCCCGTCAGGACGTTCACGACGTAGATCAGCCAGGAGGCGAGGGTGCCGAACTCCTGTGTGCAGAGGCCGATCCGGCCGTACCAGGCGCCCCGGGCCGCGGCGAAGTCACGGACCAGCTGGCGGGTCGTGTCCGGCGCGATCCCCGTCGCCGCCTCGACTCGCTCGGGCGTGTAGTCGGCACAGACGCGTTCGATGGTGTCGAGGCCGTCGGTGAAGTCCGCGAGCCGACCCGGCGCGACGAGCCCCTCCGCGAAGAGCACCTGGCAGACCGAGAGGAGGAAGTAGGCGTCGGCGCCAGGCTTGATGAAGACGTGATCGGTCGCGATCCGAGCCGTCTCCGTCCGGCGCGGGTCGATCACGACGACGCGACCGCGTCCGTCCGGTCCGCGCGCGATGACGTCCTGGAGCCGCTTCTTCGCGTTCGGGCCCGACATCAGGCTGCCCTGGGAGACCAGCGGGTTGCCGCCCATGCAGACGAAGAACTCGGTTCGTTCGATGTCCGGAATCGGGAACATCCAGCCGTCGCCGAGCATGGTGTGGAGCGCGACGTTCTGGGGCTGTTGGTCCATGGTCGCCGCGGAGAAGGAGCGTTGGGTCTCGAGGCCGGCCAGGAAGGGCGGGATGTAGAGCTGGGCGCCGACGTTGTGCCCCGTCGGGTTGCCGATGTAGTAGCCGTTCGCGTTGTTGCCGTACTGGTCGCGGATCCCCTTCAGCTTCGAAACGGCGAGCTCCATCGCCTCGTCCCACTCGATCTCGGTCCACGATCCGTCCGGGTTCTTCCGGACCGGCTTCCGCAGACGCTCCGGGTCCTCGTAGATCTCCTTCATGGCGAGCGCCTTCGGGCAGACGTAGCCGTGGGAGCGGTGGTCGTCCGGGTCGCCTTCGACGCGGAGGACCGTACGCGCTTCGGGGTCGATCTCGATCTTGAGCCCGCAGCTCGCTTCGCAGGTCGAACAGGCGCGGTGGACGGTCAGGGTCTCGGGGGAACGGACGGGTGCGGCCATGGGTGACGCCTCCGGTGATGGGACCGCCGGGGGACCCGGCGGAATGCTCCCACGTTAACGAAGCGACTCCGCCCGTCGAATCTGCAGGCCCGCGCCCTCGCGCCGTCGCAGCAGGCCTTCCTGGACCGCCGAGGCGACGAGTCGCCCGTCGCGCGCGTAGAAGAGGGCGCGACCGAGCGCGCGCGAGCCCTTCAGGACCGGACTGTCGTGGACGGCGTAGATCCACTCGTCGATGCGGAACGCCTCGTGGAACCACATGGCGTGGTCGAGGCTCGCCGACTGGGTGTCCGGATCCATGATGCCCCACGGCATCGGATGCTGCGCCGCGACCACGATCGTCTGATCCGAGGCGTAGGCGAGGAGGGCCTGGTGGAGCGCGGGCTCGTCCGGCAGCGGTCCCGTGGCCTTGAACCAGGCGCGGAGCTCGGGTGGACGGTCGCCCTTGCCGTTCGCGCTCATGTCGAGACCGTCCTCGACGAGGATCGAGACGGGCAGCGAGCCCAGCTGTTCGCGCGTGAGCGAAGCGCCCAGCGCGGCCGTCCCGCGCAGGACCCCCTCTTCGTAGGCTTCGCCCGAGGGCTCGGCGGGGATCTCGGCGTCGACCTGTCGGGACGGCGCCGCTTCCGGAACCTGGAAGGACATCGAGAGATTGAAGATCGCGCGGTCCCCCTGACGGGCCACGACGCGGCGGGTGGTGAAGCTGCCGCCGTCGCGGATGCGATCGACGGCGTAGTCGATGGGCTGCGCCGGGTCGCCGGGGCGGAGGAAATACGCGTGCGCGGAGTGGGCGATGCGCTCGGGCGCGACCGTTGCCTGCGCCGCCCGCATGGACTGCGCGAAGACCAGCCCGCCATAGATCCGTCCGTTGCCCGCCGGCGGGCTCGTGCCGCGGAAGACGTCGTCCCCTTCGTGAGGGCTTCGCTCGACCGGTTCGAGGTCGAGGCGGGTGAGCAGATCGCGC
>JBCCZJ010000222.1:0-8201 GCA_039187915.1 Myxococcota bacterium | reverse complement strand
CCAATGCGCGGTAGCGCAAGGAGATCATCGATATCCCGCGAAGAAGCGGATTGAGAGAATGGCCGTCCCAGATGCTCGGCCGAATCCGCCACCTCGTCCCCCCTTCTGGATGTCCCCGATGGATCGGTCGGATCCTGGCGGCAAATTAGCCACCCGGGAGCGGAGAGCCCAGTTTCGCGCGCGAATCGCCGACCCGGATCAGGCCTGACCGAGATCCTCGACGTCGATCGGGCGGCCACGCTCGTCCCAGGCCGCGAAGTGACGGCGGCGGCGGCGCGGCGGCCGGGCCTCGGCAGGCGGTCCCTCGGCGGCGAGCGAAGGCCGACCGGTCCGCTGGACGAGACGTGCGATCTCGAAGGCGGTCCACGCGACACAGGCCATGCCCAGCAGGGGGATCATCGAAGGCTCCGGCGAAGAGCCCGGCAGCAGGCTCCGTCCTTTCGTGGGGACGGCCGCCGGGTTCTCGCACGAAACTTGAACGAATCCACCCGGATCGGACGCGCTTGCCGTTCCGTTGCGGGCCGCAGGGGCCGATCAACCGCTGGGCTGCGCCTCGGCTGCGGCCCCCTCTTCCCGCCCAGCGAAGAGCGAGAGTACGACGGCGACCGCGGCGTTGATGCCGCAGCCGACCACACCGACGTGGACACCGCCCAGGCGCGTCACGTCGGAGAACGTGAGCGCGACCGAGAAGAGCGTGCCGACGACGATGCCCACGAGGACCGGCCCCGTACGGAGCCGCGACCAGTGGAGCGCGATCAGGAAGGCCGGCACGCACTGGATCAAGAGCTCCATCTTGAGTTCGATCAGTCGCCAGAGCGTGAGCTCCCGGGCCAGCGCGAAGGGAATCGTCGCCAGCAGCACGCCGGCGGCGAGACGCTTGCCGAGCCGCGTCGCCGCCGCGTCGCTGCCCTCGGCGCCCAGCAGGTCGCGCGAGAGCAGCGACCCGAGCGAGAGCAGGCACGAGTCCGCCGTCGACATGATCGCCGAGAGCGCGCCGAGGAAGACGACCAGCGCCGCGGCGGTCGCGAAGCCGCCCGCCGAGCCCCACTCGGCGAGCAGCATCGGCACCACCCCGTCGGTGTCGACCGCCCGCTCGATGTCGAAGCGCGCGATCGCGGCGACGCCGATCAGCGTCACGACGAGCGTCGTGGCGAGGGGCATGAAGGTCATGCCGGCGAAGGAACGGCGGAGCGCCTGGCCGCTCTCGGCCGCGAAGACGCGCTGGATCGCCTGCGGATAGAGGACGCTGGCCGTGCCCATCAGCGCGATCGAGCTGAACCAGTTCGCGTTCACGCGGGCGCTCGGCGTCGCCACCTTCTCGGGTGCCTTCTCGGCGACCGCCCGCGTGATCGCCTCGAGGCCGCCGGACTCGCCGAGCAGCCAGACGAGGAGCGCCGAGAGGCCGACCAGCATCGCGATCCCCTGCGCCGCGTCGGTCCACGCGACCGCCCGCATGCCGCCGAGCGTCTCGTAGAAGAGGATCACGAAGGCGAGGCCGACCACGCCCGCCTCGTAGGGCACGATCCCGCCCGTCACGACGCTCGCCACGTCGCCCATCGCCTTCAGCTGGGCGAGCAGGAAGTTCGCGAGGGCGAGCGTCATGAGGACGGCGACGGCCAGGCGCAGGGCCTTCGCCCACGGACCGCCGAAACGAAGACGGAGGTAGTCGCCCGGCGTCACGAAACCATGTCGCACCGCCAGCGGCCGCAGCTTCGGCACGAGCGCGTGGAAGACCACGATGATCGACATCATGAAGCCCGTCGCCATCACGAAGCTGTAGCCGTCGCGGTAGGCGCGCCCCGGATAGCCGAGCAGCGAATTCCCCGAGTAGGCCGTCGCGTAGATCGTCAGAAAGAGGACGAAGGCGCCGAGGGACCGCCCCGCCAGGAAATGATCCGCCGGCGAGTGGTCCTCCTTCGCGCGTCGGGCGATCTCCGCCACCCCGATCAGCGAGAGCAGGTAGACGCCGAGGGCAACGACCCCGACCATCCCGAAGTTCATCGCGGCGTCTCCTCGCCGTCAGGCCCTTCGACGTCGTCGTGGACTTCCGTCGCCGACCACGCGATGGCATTGAGGACGGCGACCGCGCCATAGCAGAGGACCGAGACCGCGACCCAGTCCGGCAGCCCGAGCCAGATCGCGGGCGCCTGTCCGCCTTCGCGATACCACGGCACGGAGACGACGTAGAGCACGCCGATCAGGACCAGGCAGATTCTCCGCACCGTCGCACTCACCCCTCTGTCTCCCTCTCCTGCCGCCGATGCGAGGGCGTGCTGCCCGCCCGGCCTCAGAATTCCTCGTCCCGATCGTCCTCGACGAAAGCGAAGAGCGCGCCCTGCTCGGCTTTCTCCTCGTCCGCGAGGCAACGGGGATCGTCGTGTCGCGGATCGTTCACGTAGCGCGTGACGGGCCGACGAGCGAGGGTGCCCGGCACCGCCGGGCGCAGGAGCGCCCGGAGCGCGTCCTTGTCCGTCGCCGGGTCGATCCAACGCGCGTAGTCCGTCGGGTCGAGCACCACGGGCATGCGATGGTGAACGCCTTCCATGTCGACGTTGGCGTCGGTCGTGAGGACGGTCGCGGACTCGATGACCTCGCCTCCTTCGCCGACCCAGGACTCGTGGAGCCCGGCGAAGCCGAGCAGCGCCGTCCGGACCGGCGTGAAGTGGAAGGGCTTGTGGTCGCGGTTCTTCGGCGTCCATTCATAGAAGCCGTCGGCCGCCACGAGGCAGCGCCGTCGCTTGAAGGCCGCTCGGAACGACGGCTTCTCGGCGACCGTCTCGGACCGCGCGTTGAAGGTCCGGTTCCCGATCGCCGCATCCTTCGCCCAGCTCGGGATCAACCCCCAGCGTTTCCACGCGAAGGCGAAGCCCTCCTCCGCCGGGACGAGGGTCAGCACATCGCGCGACGGCGAGACGTTGAAGCGCGGCCGGAGCGGCGAACCGTCGACCTCTCGCGCGCCTTCCCCCGCGAGCAGATTCGCCATCGCCTCCGCGAAGTAGGTGGCGATCTCGTCGCCCGATCGGGTGAGCGTCATCCGTCCGCACATGGCGCGCGCCTCTCCGCGGGTCCGCCGTCGGCCCGCTCACGGGGCGCCGGTGCGTCCCCGCGATCCACCCGCTCGAGGGGCACCGCTGCGTCCCCGCGATCCACCCGCTCACGGGGCGCCGGTGCGCCCCCGCGATCGATCCGCTCACGCCGCGCCCGTGCGCGTCCGCCGCCGGACGTTGCTAGATTAGCCGAGTCGTGGGGGACGAGGTGAGAGAGACGCAGGACAGCGCGCGCGATTCGCCGCCGAGCGAAGCGGGTTCGCCGTCCTTCGCGGCGTTCCTGCCGCGGGGCCTGCTCGGCGGCACGCTGATGGGGCTCGCCAATCTCGTCCCGGGCATCAGCGGGGGCACGATGCTCCTCGCCGCTGGGGTGTATCCGGCGTTCATCGAAGCGATCGCGGACGTGACGCGAGGTCGGCTCGCCCGTCGGCCCTTCTTCGTCCTCGGAACGATCGGCGGCGCTGCCCTGCTCGCGATCGCGCTCCTCGCCGGTCCTACGCGCGACCTCGTCCTCGACCAACGCCCCCTCATGTACGCCTTCTTCATCGGACTGACCCTGGGCGGGCTCCCCCTCGTCTGGCGCCTCGCCCGGCCGGCGACGCCCGGCGTCTGGGGCGGCGCCGCGGGCGCCTTCGTCCTCATGGCCGTCATGGCGCTCGGGACGGAAGGCGCCGGCAGCTCCGGCGCGAGCCCCATCCTGCTCGTGCTCTCGGGCCTCGCGGGCGCGTCGGCGATGATCCTGCCCGGGATCTCGGGTGGCTATCTGCTCCTCCTGCTCGGGCAGTACGTGCCGATCCTCGGCGCGATCGACGATCTGAAGGAGGGGCTGATCGGCGACGCCGGCTTCGACCTCGATCTCGTGCTGGGCGCGATGGAGGTCGTGGTCCCGGTCGGGATCGGCGTCGTCCTCGGCATCGTCGGCGTGAGCAACGGCCTTCGCTGGCTGCTCGCCCGCTACGAGAAGCCGACGCTCGGCGCCCTGCTCGGCCTGCTCGTCGGCGCCGCGATCGGGCTCTATCCCTTCCAGCAGGCCGTCCCGCCGGCGCCGGGCTTCACCCATCGCGGCGTCGAAGTGCCCGTGGCCGAGCTCCCCCTCGTGCCGCCCGAGGATTGGCCGCTCGAGCGCTATTCGCCGACGGGCGGCGAGCTGGCGGCGGCCGGCGGGGCCTTCGCGGCGGGCCTCGGGCTCACGCTGCTGATCGCTCGGATCGGGCGCGACCCGGAAGACGACTGAGCCGGCGAGAGGCAAGAGAGAAGCCGGCGAGAGGCCGACCAGGGCCGGAGAGAAGAGACGTTCCGTTTTCGCGGAAGACGACTTCCCTCGCGCCTGCCTCCGGTCCGTGCAGGCCATCGGCAGTCGGCCGCGCAACCCGCCGTCGCGGAAGCCGAGTCCGCGCCCGCCCTCGACGGACGCCGAACGCGCATGAATCTTGCTCTCCACGGGTCCGGCGCCGGCCGTTCTGCCGCGCCGGCCCGGAGGCGAACCGCATGCCGACCAGCACGATGGGACTGCTTTGCTTCGTGATGGGGTTGCTCTTCGCCTTCGCGGTCCTGACGCCCGTCCTCGAGCAGGCCGTCCTCTGACCGGCCGAGCGGATCGGTGATCCGCACCCGCCGACGGCGACCGACCTAGCGACGGCCGCGCGGCCCCGAGCGCCCGCCGGGCTTGTTGCCCGGTCGCTTGCGCGCGGCGCCCTTCGCGGGTCCCCGGGCCGGTCCGCGCTTCGCGCCGGCCTTCTTGCGGGCGGCCTTCTTGCGCGCCCCCTTCTTGGGCGCGCGGCCCGTGCCCGGGCGCTCTGCGCTGCTCTTCTTGCGGGCGACCTTCTTCCGCGGGCCGGCCGGGCCGGTCCCGCGGCCGCGCGTCGTCATCGACTTGGGGCCCGACGGCGGCGAACGGCGATCCGAAGCGGCGCTTCCCCGCGGACCGCGGGGCGGCGATCGCCGGGCGGAGGACGCTTCCGCACGCGGACCGCTCGGCGGCTTTCGGGTCGCCGAGGCCATGGCCCGGGGACCGCTCGGCGGCGACCGGCGGGCCTTCGCATCGGCGTTCCCCGGCGCTCGCCGCGCGCTCGCCTTCTTCGCGGGACGTTTCGCGGGCCTCCGTCCGCCGCTGCCGCGCGGCGGCGCCGCCAGATCCTTTCGACCGGAACCCGAACGGGCCGGCGCCGCAACGGGCTCGCCCGCTCGCAGCCTTCGGACGTGCTCGAGCAGCGTCCGCCGCTCTTCGGGGCGCAGCGGCCGGGCCTCGCCGACCGGAAGGCGACCGATCCGCAGCGGCCCCATCCTCACGCGAACGAGCCGTCGCACCGGGAATCCGAGCACGAGCAGACTGCGCCGGATCTGTCGCTTCTTGCCTTCGACGAGGGTCAGCGAGAGCGAGGTCGTGTGGGAGTCGGCGTCGTAGCGGACGTCCTCGACCTGGGCCTTGGCCGTCTTGCCCTCGTCGAGGCTCACGCCGCGCTCGAGCCGCGCGATCGCCTTCGCGTCGAGCTCGCCCTTCACGTTCACGCGATATTCGCGCTCGTTGCCGAGGGACGGATGGAGCAGCGCATGCGCGAGGTCGCCGTCGTTGGTCATCAGCAGCAAGCCCGACGTCTCGAGATCGAGACGACCGACGGGAAAGAGCCGCTCGACCTTCGGCGGGAGCAGGCTCATGACCGTCCGACGTCCTTCGTCGTCCCGGACCGTCGTGATCACGCCGCGCGGCTTGTTCACGATCCAGTAGGCGGGCTTTTCGCGCGCGAGACGCTCACCGTCCACGCGGATCTCGTCGACGAGCGGATCGGCCTTGTCCCCGAGGCTCGCGACACGGCCGTTCACCGTCACGCGTTCCTCGACGAGAAACCGTTCGACGTCGCGGCGCGAGCCGAACCCCGCCGAAGCCAGCAGCTTCTGCAGGCGCTGCGCGCCGGCATCCGCCGCCTTCGGCACGCGCGGCGCTTTCGCCTCGGATCGTCCACGCGCGGGCTTGGACGCGGCGCTGCCGGACTTCGCGCTCGCCCGACCGCGCGGCGGTGCGCTCGGTTGGCCGGCCGCCGCTTCGCTCGCCTTGCGGCTCGGCGCGGCCTTGCCGGCCAGGGTCTTCGAGTAGCGACCGCGCGGCGGGCGGTCGTCCGCCTGCGCTTCGCGCGAGGCGGCGGAGCGAGCGGGCTTCTTCGCGGCGGCCTTTTTCGGCTTCCGCGCGTGACGGGGCGAGTTTCCGTGGGCCATGGGAGCTAGACGCGCTCGGCGTCATCCTCCACGTCCAACGCCTCTTCGGAGGCGGACACCGGCTCGGCCTCGGGCTCGGGCTCGGAGGGTTCCGGGACGACCTCGGCCTCCTCGGCGCTCGCGGCTTCGGATTCGGCTTCGGATTCGGCGGGGGCCGCATCTTCCGCGGTCTTCTCGAGCAGTCCCTGCTCCCGGGCCAGCTCGTCGAGCTCGCGCAGGGTCGGCGGGTCCTTCAGCCGCTCGAGGCCGAAGACTTCGAGAAAGCGGCGCGTGGTTCCGTACAACATCGGTCGACCCGGCACCTCCCGCTGACCGGCGATCCGGATCAGCTGGCGATCGAGCAGGCTCTTGACCGTCGCCCCCGCGTCGACGCCACGCACGTCCTCGATCTCGGCCCGCGTCACGGGCTGGCGATAGGCGATGATCGCCATGGTCTCGAGCGCGGCCTGGGAAAGGCGCAGCGCGCGCTCTTTCTGGAGCTTCTGCAGGTAGCCCGAGAACTCGGCGCGGGTCCGGATCTGGTAGCCCCCGGCGACCTCCCAGATCTCGAACGACCGGTCCTGTTCGACGTACTCGGTGTTGAGCTCGTTGACGAGGTCCTTGGCCTGCCCTGCATTGCAGTAGGGAATGATCTCGGCGATCCGCGCCGCCGAGAGCGGCTCCGGGGACGACAGGATCAGCGCTTCGACGATGCGTCGCTTCTCGCTGGCTTCCATTCGGCTCATGGGAATCGGGCTCCTGGCTGGGCGCGGCACCGGCGTGTCGCGAGAATCTCGGGTCGGGGTCGGGGACAGAGTCGGGTCAGAGTCGGGTCGGGAAGCGAGCAGCGAGCGCTACATCGTCTCCGTGATGCGCTCGCGCCACTCGGGCG
Organism: Myxococcota bacterium; assembly: GCA_039187915.1. Classification (GTDB taxonomy): domain Bacteria; phylum Myxococcota_A; class UBA9160; order UBA9160; family UBA4427; genus UBA4427. The sequence goes on along the minus strand of JBCCZJ010000222.1, from coordinate 1,073 downwards.
AGTCGCTGTCGATCATCGAGCGGCGCACGCGAATCGGTCCCTCCGGCGTCCCGCGCCCGGAGAGCCCCTGATAGATCCGCAGCGCGGAGAGGCGCGCGAGCTCGAGCACGGCGAGGAAGGTCGCCACGAGGACCGGTCGCGTCGGCACGCCGCCGGCTTCCCCGGGCGACTCGAAGATCCGCATGAACTCGACCGTCTCGTTCGCCTCGAGCAGATCCATCACGACCATCATTCGATCGCGGACGGTCACGCTCTCGGTCTCGACCTCGTGCTTGAAGGTGCCCCCCTTGGCGCTGTCGAGCACGTCCTTGAAGGCGGCGACGAGTTCGTAGAGGCCCACTTCGATCTCGCGCTCGCTCTCGGGCGTCTTCTCGGGGCCCGGACCGACCACGCTCCACACGTCGCGATTCAGCAGGCGTCGCTTCGAGAGGGTCTCGGCCGCCTCCTTGAAGCGCTGGTACTCGAGCAGCCGCTGGACGAGCTCGGCGCGCGGATCGACGCCCTCCTCCTCGGCCTCGTCCTCGTTCGGCAGGAGCATCCGGCTCTTGATCAGCGCGAGCGTCGACGCCATCACCAGGTACTCGGCGGCGACGTCGAGGTTCAGCTCTTCCATCAGCTCGATCGTCTCGAGATACTGCTCGGCGATCCGCTGGATCGGGATGTCGGTGATGTCGACTTCGTTCTGCCGGATCAGGTGGAGGAGCAGATCGAGCGGGCCCTCGAAGACCGCGAGCTTGACCGCGTAGCCGTCGAGGCCATCGGTCCGCTCGTCCGGGTCGGCGCCCAGGGACTCGAGGACGCTGCCCTCGACGTCGAGCGGAGGGGTTGCGCCGTCTTCGACGTTCACGTCGCTTGCGCTCATGGATCGAAACCGTCCTGCATGCCTGCCTGGGGGGTGGCCGGGATCGGGGGCGCCTTCGTGGCACCGGGCGCGTGCCCGCGGGCCTCGAGTCGAAACGGCGGGGCGGTGGACCCCCGACGGCTCGGTCTCGACCCGGTGACCGGGCCCCGTTCTCGTGAACGGGCGCTCAGTCCGAGGCGCGCGCCGACCCCCCGTCGGGCATGAACAGCGT
>JBCCZJ010000221.1:0-8223 GCA_039187915.1 Myxococcota bacterium | reverse complement strand
GCTTGATTCCCCTCGGGGCCCGCTTCGCGCCCGTTCTTTCCCGAGTTCGCCGAATGTCGAACTTTCCGAGGAATCCCGGGACTTTGAACGCGGAAGGACCGCGGGCGGCAGCGTGTGGATCCCCGCCGGATGGCATCCCGATGCCATTGAAAACCATTTTCAAAATCCTATGATCGGCCGCTCCAGGCGCCCCCATGCCGCCTGATCCCTGTCTGCCCGAGACCCGTTCCTCAGATCGCGCCTCGGGCCCAGGATCGCCCCGACCGCGCTCCCGGCGAATCGGTGTTGCGGGCGTCACGCCATGCCTCTCTTTCATGCTTTTTCCGCACGCCCCGCTCTCCCGACCCGCTCCTCCGACGCGGCGCCGTCGGCGCGACCGGCGCGCGCTCGACACCGAGCGCGCCGCGCGGGATTCGTGCGCCTGGCGCGCGCTGCTCGCCGGACTGCTGCTCGTGCCCTGGGCGGCGGGCGCGGAAGAAGACCCGTGGGCGGACGTCGAGGAAATGATCGTGTTGGCTAGCGCAGTGCCGATCGCGGTCTTCAGCGACCAGAACATCGAGCTGCAGGTGCTGGACAAGATCGAGATCGAGTCCCAACCGAACCTCTCGGCTGCGGACGCCGTCTCGAAGCTGCCCGGCATCCGCACCAGTCAACGCATCCAGGGCGAGCGCGCGGTGGTGTCGATCGAGGGTCTGCCGCCGGAGTACACGCGGATCCTCGTGAACGGCCAACGCTACACCGGCCAGGTCGGCGCCGTCGCGGATCTGGAAGACGTGCCCCTCACGAACCTCGAGCGCCTCGAGATCCAGCGCGGCGCCCAGGGCCTGGCGCATGGACCGAACTCGGGCGGCGGCGTGATCAACATCCGCACGCTGCTCCCGCCGAACGAAGGCGTGAAGGCCGACGTCTGGGGCGGCACCGGCTCGGACAACAGACGGCTCTTCGCCGGCACGATCGCGGCGGCGAACGGCGAGAACAGCGGTGCTTCGCTCTCGTACACCCACGACGAGATCGGCGGCTACAACCCGCGCGACTCCGGCGCGGTCTTCGTGAACATCGGCGGCTCCCGCTCGGTCCGGCGCAGCGACGACGTGTACCTGACCCAGCTGATCGGTTCCCGGAACGCCGAACACCTCGCCCTCCGATTCGGCTACCGCCAGGAGGAGGAGCGCTACGTCGACACGGGTGGGCTCTCCTTCGGAGGCTCGGAGACGAAGCGGTGGCTCGCGTCGGCCGAGGGCATCCTCAACCCGACCAACTCGACGCAGCTCCGCGGCGCGCTCACCTACTACGACCTGGGGATCGACAACGACGTCGCGCGGACCACGAAGGTCGGAGACCGGGAGATCCGCGGCGAGTTCTCGGTGACCCAGGACATCGAGTTCCCCTGGTTCGGGACGGAGTGGAAAGCGGGCGTCGATGCTCGCCAGCTGATCTTCTCCTTGGAGGAATCCCCGCTCCCGTTCCTGCCCGGCCCTGGCCAGGACGCGCTCCTCGGCGACCGGGACTTCACCAAGTACGCGACGACCGCCGGCGTCTACGCGGCCCTCGACGCCGACTTCACGTCGTGGTTCTCCGCGACGGCCGGCGTCCGGCTGCAGGTCGACTCGCGCTTCAGCGCGAAGCTCGCGCCACAGGCCGGTGTCGTGATCTCCCCCTTCGAATGGCTGCGCTTCCGGATCCAGTACGGCCGCTCGGATCGCTACCCCTCGCTCAACGACCTCTTCCAGCCGCCGGTCGCGCAGAACGGCGGCCAGTACTTCCTGTCCGGGAACCCCGACCTCACGCCCGAGCAGGCGGACACCTGGCGGGTCGGATTCGAGTTCGAATACGAAGAGATCTTCTCGGTGTCGGCGACGGCGTTCCTCAACGAGATCGACGACTTCATCCGATTCATCTTCGAGGACACGCTCCAGACGGGCGTCAATCGGTTCGACATCGCGATCCCGCCCGATCAGCCCCCGTGCACGACCGTTCCGACCTTCCCGCTCTGCTCGACGACGCCGATCCTCCAGGATTCCCCCGTCTTCGCCGACCTGTTCCAGCGCCAGAACCTCGAGTTCGTCCGGACGCGCGGCATCGAGGGGCAGATGCGATTCCGGCCGCGCCACTGGTCCCTCTTTCGTGTCGGATACACCTATCTCGAAACGGAAGTCGATTCGGAGCGCTTCCCGGCCCTCAACGAGCTTCCGAACGAGCCGCGCCACACCGTCGACCTCGAAGTGCGGCTCACCTCGCCCTGGTCCCTCGGTGTGCTCGGCGAGCCCCAGCTCGCGACCGTGGCGCGCTACCGCACCGGGGCGATCGAGGAAGTCAGCGGGACGGGGGGGTCGTCGTTCACGTCGAACGAGCGCGTCAGCGGGTCCTGGATCGTGGACATGCGGCTCAAAGTCCCCATCGGCGACATCGCCACGTTCGATTTCGACGTACGGAATCTCGTGAACGAAACGACCGTGGATTCGAACGAAGTTCGCGGCCGAACCTATTTCGGCGCACTCCGGATGCAGTGGCCGCCGCCCGAATAGAACGACGCGGCGGTCCGATTCCGGAACTACAGTCCGGGCTGGCGGGAGGCCGGCCCGACCGGGAAAGACACGACAATGGAGGATGTACGGATGAGCATTGAATCGAAGAGCTCGAAGCCGCGATGGATCCTGATGGCAGCGATCCTGGGCGCCCTCTTCGCAACGACTGCCGCGCAGGCACAGACGAGCGTCACGCTCGCACCCGGCCCCGAAGGCGAGGACGTCTCCTACTACTCGTTCATCCCGCTGCTCGCACGCGGCGACTACCCGACGATGTACGCCCATACGGCGTTCAGCCCGACCGGCTCCGAGCACTCGATGTCGAGCTTCATCCGTTTCGATCTGCCGGCGAACCTGCTGACGCTCGAGACGCCCGGGCCCGGCGAGATCGTGACGGTGACCGATGCGTTCCTGCTCATGAACTTCGCGTTCTCGTTCTCGCACGAAGGCGAGCCGCCGCCGCCCGGTGGCGAGCTCTCCGTCCATCGCGTGAACCAGGACTGGGACGAGGCGACCCTCACCTACGCGAACCATCCCACGTCGGACGCGCCGCTCGAGACGATCATCGACATCAACAACTTCGGTCCGATCATCTTCGACGTGACCGAGATCGTTCGCGACTGGGCCAACGGTGATCCGAACTACGGCTTCGAGCTGTCGAATCCCTTCGAAGATCCGATGGGCTTCCACACGTTCGAGTCGCCGGCGGACCCGATCCTGAAGTCGCAGCTGATCGTCACGGTGCCGGAGCCCGGCGCGGTCGCGATGCTCGCTTCCGGCGCGGCCTTCCTCGGCCTGCTCGGTCGACGTCGGGACGCGTCCCGACACGGATGAACGCGGCGACCCGGAACCCGCCGTCGCTCGCGCGCAGGCACGCGCTCTGCGCGCTGGCGATGGCGCTGTTCTGGGCCGGCTCTGCGAGCGCGATCACGATCCAGTTCGACTACCGCTTCGACGCGCAGGGGTTCTTCGACCCGGCGACGCCCGACGGCGCCGCCGCCCGCGCTTCCCTCGAAGCGGCCGGGCAGATCGGATCGCTGCTCGGCGATTCGCTCCTCGAGATCGATCCGGCGGCGGGCGAGAGCTGGACGACCGGGGGCTTCCTGAACCCGGGCGGCTTCGGCCAGGTCTGGGTCACGGACCTCTACGTCCCTGCCGACACGCTGATCGTGTTCGTCGGCGGGCGCGCGTTGACGGGTGCCCTCGGCTTCGCCGGCGGCACGGGCATCTTCAACGTGAGCGGCGACACCGCGTTCGAAGATCGTGTGCGGGCGCGCGGACAGACGGGGGCGCTCGGCGCCGACGCGAACGACGTCGGGCCATGGGGGGGCGCGATCACCTTCAGCTCGAGCGTGCCGTGGCACTTCGGCGCCGGCGATCCCGCCGCCGACCAACAGGACTTCTTCACGACGGCCCAGCACGAGCTGATGCACATCCTCGGCTACGGCTCCCGCGCCTGGTACAACCTCGTCGACGAGCAGGGCTTCTTCCAGGGACCGCTCGCGAACGCGGTCTTCGGCGGACCGGTCCCGACGATCTCGAGCCACTGGGTCGAGGGAACCGTCGGCACGGTCGACGGCGTGCTCCAGGAGACCCAGATGGATCCTTCGACGCCGCGGGGAGTCCGGCAGCGCGCGACCGACCTCGACATCGCCGCCCTCGGCGACATCGGCTGGCAGCTCGTTCCCGAGCCCGGGACGGGACTGCTCATGGGCCTCGGCCTCCTGCTGCTCGGCCGCCCCGCGCGCTCGCTCCCCTCCGCGCGCGCCTGATCCGGCCCACCGCTCCGGAACCCTCCCACGTGGGTACGCCCACCGCGCGGCGCAGTGCATCCCGGCCCGCGAACGAATAACGTAGGACGTCATGACGCCTCCCCCCGATCGCTCTTCGTTTCGATCCCCGGATCCCGCCCGGATCCGTCTCCTCGTCACTGCGCTCGCCGTCTGTCTGATGACGGGCGCCGCCCTCTCTTCTTCCGCAGAAGGACACGGCACCGAAGACGCGGCGCACGCGAAGCACCACGCTCACGCCCCCTCCAACGCTTTCCAGGATCACGCCGCGCCGGCGGGAGGGCCGGCCGGGTTCCTCGTGGTCGCCCCGGACCGTGGCTTCCTCGGCAACGAAGAGATCCGCGACGCGATCGCGGCCTTCGAGGCGGCGGCCGGGACCGAGGCTGAGGCCGTCTTCGTTTCCGACGAACGGACGGAGACCCGGTTCGACGCGGCACTGGCGGCGCTCCGCGCGCGCGGCGCGGCCCGGATCACCACCCTGCCCTTCTTCCTCTCGGACGCGCATCCAGGCTTCAAGCTCGCGCGCGACCACCTCGCGGGACACGCCGACGTTCGGATCGCGCCCGTCTTCGGTGAGTCGTACCTCGCCGTCGAGGTCCTGTCGGACCGTCTCCGCGCGATCCGCAAGCCCGAGAAGCACAACGTCGTCCTGCTCGGCCAGGGGGCCAGCAGCGAAGCGGAGCGGAACGAGATGACGGCGGACCTCGACGCGATCGTCGCGCGCGCGCGCGCGGGCCTCGACCTCCGTCACGTCCGCACGCTCGTCTGGTCGACCCGATCGAGCGAGGACCCCGAAGCGGAACGGAAGAAGCTCACGCGCTCGCTCATGCGCGAATACCTCCGCTTCGGCCGGACCGCGGTCGTCCCCTTCAATCTGGGGATGAAGCTCGACTCGATGATGTCGATGTCGGGTTTCATGAAGCGCTTCCTCCCGGACGGCACCCAGTTCATCGACGGTGACGTGCTGCCCCATCCGGCGATCGCGCTGTGGATGGAGCGGGAGGCGATGCGCGAAGCGCCGCTCCGGATGGAGGATCTCGGCGTCGTCTTCCTGGCCCACGGTGCCGGATTCGAGTGGAACCAGGGCATGCGGGACGCGATCGCCGGCCTCACGAACGACTACCGGATCGAGTTCGCCTTCTCGATGGCGGACCAGCCGGTCGTCCAGCGCGCCGTCACCCGGCTCGAGGAGCGCGGCGCGAAGGCGATCGTCGTCGTCCGCGTGTTCGGACTCGCGTCGAGCTTCCAGGGCATGGTCGATCGGATGTTCGGCCTCGACGTCGAAGCGAAAGGGCACGGCCACGGCGGCGGCCATCACGGCATGATGATGATGGGGCGGCCCGGCGCGCGCATCCGCACGCCCGTGCGTATCGCCTCGGTCGGCGGCCTCGAAGACGCGCCGCTCTTCGCCGAAGTCCTGCTCGAACGCGCGCGGGCGCTATCGGAGGATCCCGCCAACGAGACGATCGTGCTGGTCGCCCACGGCGCCGGGAGCGACCGATCGAACGACCACTGGAAGAAGAACCTCGCGTCGCTCACGCGCCAGATGGAGGCCATGGGCGGGAGCGCGTTCCGCGCGATCGAATCCGGCACCTGGCGCGAGGACTGGCCGGACAAGCGCGAGGCCGAGATCGAGCGCATCCGTGCGCTCGTCGCCGAGGCCGGCAGCGACGGCGGCCGCGCGATCGTCGTTCCGGCGCGCACGACCGGAGAGGGGCCGGCGCGCCATCTGCTCGAGGGCCTCGACTTCGCGCTCGGCAGCGGCTTCGCACCGAGCCCGCAGTTCACCCGCTGGGTCGAGAAGCAGATCCTCGAAGGCGCGGCCCGCCTGGGCATCGAGGGCGCCGAAGCCGATGCGCAGCAAGCCGCACAAGTCGAACACGCCGAAGCCGCTGCACAGCATGCCGCGCACGTCGGACACGCCGAAGCCGATGCGCAGCATGCCGCGCACGCCCCGCACTGACAGGAGACCCGCATGTACATCGCCATGAACCGCTTCCGGATCGCGCCGGGCCACGAAGAAGACTTCGAGCGCCTCTGGCGAGAGCGCGATTCGCAGATCGCGAACGAGCCGGGCTTCGAGTCCTTCCACCTGCTGAAGGGCGCTTCGGACGGCGAAGGCACCCTCTACGCCTCGCACACCGTCTGGGCGAGCGAGGACGACTTCCGCGCGTGGACGAAGAGCGAGTCCTTCAAGAAGGTCCACCAGCAGGCGCGCGCGCCGCAGGGCACGTACCTGGGGCACCCCGTCTTCGAGGGCTTCGAAGCGATCCTGTCCTAGCGCCCCGGCGCCCGCCGGCGGGGATCCGGGCCCCGACTCAAGCCTTCGCGCGATGTGACCGATGACCTCTCCAGCTCCCCGCTGGAGGGCGTCTCATGTCTCGCGCCGCACGATTCACCTTGCTCGCGGTCCTGCTCGGCCACCTCGCGTGTGCGGGCCTGCCGTCGCACGTCGACCCCGACCTCCGTACCGCCGAAGCGGCGGACGCCCGCGACGCGCGGCCCACGATCCGCCAGGACTGGCGTCACCATCCGAGCGGCTCCGACACGCGCATCGCTTCGCGCCTGCGCGCCCGCCTCGAGCCCACGCCCAGCCTGCAGCTCTACGTGCAGATCGCCGGCGACGAACCGCTCGAAACGCTCTCCGCGCGCACCGAAGCCGGCACACCGATCACCGTCCAGCCGATCCACGCCGAAGCGCTCGACTGCCACGGCCTGCTCTTCCGCCGCTGTCGCTACCGCACCGACGTCGCCCTCGAGCTCGACCTCGAGGAGCTCCGCGCCTACGAGGACGACCTCGACGCCGGTTCCGTGCATTGGGTCCTCGTCGACGGCGAACGCGACCGAGACGTCGTGATCGAGATCGCGCGCGAGGACGTCCGCACGTTCGTCGCGCGCGTCGATGCGCTGGCGGCCTCGCCGCAGGCGATCGCCGCCCACTAGGCGGGATCCGCTCGCGCCGGCCCGACAGACGGTGGCCCGGCGGACACGTCGCGGCGCGCCCCGAACGAGAAAGGCCCGAGAGCGGAAGCTCCCGGGCCCTTCGAAGACGCGTCTCGCGAGGCGCGAGACGCTCGCTGCGGGTCGTCGTCCCTAGCGGCGGCGCGCGCCGGCAAGGCTCGCGAGACCCAGACCGAGCAGGAGCGCGGTTCCGGGCTCCGGAACGACCGTGACCGTGTTGGTCACCGGACCGGTCGCGGACCAGAAGGTGTCGATCTGGAAGGCGTCGAGCGCGAGGCTGCTCGTGCCCGCCGGCGAGTCGAAGTTCACCGCGAAGGCGACGTTGGCGCCGGGAGCCGTCCACTCCTGCCAGTAGGCACCCGTGCCGTCCGGGTACTGGCCGTAGAGATTGGCCGTCTGCGTCCAACCCGCGCCCGCATCGAACGTGATGCCGGTGACGCTGTTGCCGGGCTGTCCGAGCGCCTGCACCAGGACGGTGGTGAAGCCGCCGGCACCGCTCGCGGGCGCGACCCCCGAGATCGTGTCGTCCACGTTGGCTCCCGAGATGAAGCCCGAGTAGTAGTTGCCGCTGCCGGAGCGGTGGCCGTAGATGGTCGGAGTCGGATCGGCGAGACCGTCCGTGCCCTGGAACAGACGGGAGCTCGCGGAGGTGCCGAGGTCCGGCGTCGTGTCGTCGAGGATCTGGCCGGCGCTCAGGAAGACGCCGGAGCCTTCGAGGGTGTCCCAGCCGAAGTAGGCGGAGTCGGCGGTGGTCCCGCGCGCCCAGGCGTCGGGCTCGAAGTCCCAGGTCTGGCCGAGCGAGGTGGTGATGGCCGCCGCCGGGGTCGCGGCGACGAGGGCCAGCGCAGCCAGCCCGAAGAGCGAGGATCTAAACATTTCAGTTCCTTCCCAGGAAACAGGGGAACGACGCAACACGTATCGCACCCGGTCGTGAGAGGGTGTGCGTG
>JBCCZJ010000220.1:0-8272 GCA_039187915.1 Myxococcota bacterium | reverse complement strand
GCCTGCTCGCCGTCGCCTTCAACCTCGGTGATCTGCCGCCGCCCGGAATCGGACCGGTCCAGATCCTCGCGGACATGGCGACGTTCATGATCAGCTCGGGGGCCGACTTCTCCGTGAACGCGCTCGTCGTGCCCGTTCCGGAGCCGGGAACGGCGCTGCTCTTCGGGCTCGGTCTCGCTGGGCTGGCGACGATCCGCAAGCGCTAGCTCGCGCCGAAAGGATCGAACGGAAGGCCTGATTCCGGCGGCTTCGTCGGGATCGGGCCTTTTTGCGTTCGGCGCCTAACATGTCTTTCGCGGCGATCGAGTTTCATTAGTTACATAATTCTGTGTTGGATCGAAGAGGGCCCGATCGGGCGCCTTCTCTTCACCTTTTCCTGACACATCGACGCGTTCGTAGCGACTTCCCTACCGAGTGAGATTTTTGTCCGCTCGGGAGAGGGCGATCCCTCGAGCGTGACGAAACGTTCGTTCCGGCGATTCACGGATCGGACGTTCAGAGTCCCGAAGCGGCGGCCGGCGAGGTCGACGGAGTCGGGATCAGCCAGGAGAAGCGAGAAATGCGGATGCGGACAGAGCAAGCGATGACCCGGTGGTCGCTCGCGTTGATCACGGCGTTCGGCCTCGGGGCAGCAGGACAGGCTGCTGCCGCGCCGGACGTCGAGGGCGGGGAATCCTTCGCCGAACCGAACGGGACCTATACGGTCCTCAAGACCTTCGAAGTGTACTCGGAGGCCAATCCGGACAACCCGGACCCCGTTCCGGGCAACTACACCTACGTCTACACCCTGACGAATGACTCGAGCTCCTTCGTGTCCATCCTGGGCTTCGACCTCGAGGCGCCGCTGGGCAGCATCACGTCCGCCGGCTTCATCGATGGCGCTGCGGTCGAGCCGTCCGCGACGACGGTCGGACAGGTCGCGGGCACGGACGTGATCGAGTGGGACTTCCTGGTCGATCTCCTCGATCCCGGGGAGACCACGGAGCAGCTGACGGTCCATTCCCCCTTCGAGCCGGGCATGACGGGCGACAACATGGCGTCGGTCAACGGCGACTTCGCCCTCGACACGCCCGGGACCTGCGTCGGACCGGCGGTCGAGCCCGCCCAGGACTGCAATCTCGACGTCACGAAGGAAGCCTGCGTGGTCGAGCCGCCGGCGCCGATCGGCGATGCCTGTCAGGGCAAGGCGGTGGCCTTCGACTTCGAGTACACCGGCCTGGGCTGCGACGCGAGCAGCCATCTGCAGGCGCCGTGGGCGGCCTCCTGCCGCAAGGGCGCGAACGGCGAAGAGCCGGTCGAGATCACCGTCTACAGCAAGCGTCAGCGCAAAGGCTGGGGCTGGTGGAAGAAGAAGCGCAAGCGCAAGGCGATCTTCGCCCACGAGACCGACGTCCAGGTCGGTGACGTGATCACGGTCGACGCGAACGCCGCTGGCTACTCGACCCTCGGCCAGAAGGTCCGCGTCAAGATCCGACAGGGCGACACCAAGATCGAGTTCGACCGGTTCGTGACGAACTGCAAGGAGCCGCTCGGCCCCGGCAACCAGTTCGGTTCGGTCAAGATCACCAGCTTGACCTCGACCCACGGCGGGACGGTCACGCTGCCGGACGACGATCCGGAGGAGTGCTCGACGGAGATCGACGTCGCGCCGGCGCCGCACTGCGTCGGCAAGGTGACGAGTCTGAAGGTCCGCTACACCGCCGAGGACTGCTCGGCGACGATCACGGACCAGGCCTCGCACGGCTGGCTCTGCTTCGACGCTGCCGCGGCAACGAGCGATCCCGTCCGCATCATCGTCGACGCCAGCCCGAACCCGGGCGGCGGACCACGTCTGCTCGACGTCACGGGCGTCGTGGCGGGCGACGTGCTGACCATCGACGCTGCGGCGGGCGGTCTCGGGCAGCTGCCGGCGACGACCGGTTGGTGGATCAAGAACGCCAACACGGGCGAGCTCATCCAGGACGGCTACATGCGGACGGACTGCGTGAAGCCCCTGAACCTGGGTGACCAGATCGGTGCGCTCCAGGTCTTCGGGGTCAACTCGACGCAGGGTGGCTCGAACGCGCTCGGCAACGACGTGGAGTACACCTACGTCGTGACCAACCCGAACGCGGATCCGGCGACCAACGTCAGCCTGGACGACGATCAGCTGGGCAACATCGCAAGCGGGCTGACGCTCGCTGGCGGCGAGTCCCAGACCTTCGTTTCGACGGCGCTGATCGAGCAGACGACGACCAACATCGCGACGGTCACCGGCGAGGTGAACGGTCAGATGTGCAACCCGGCGACGGCGGAAGCCACCATCACGGTGACGGCCCCCGACGACGACGGTCAGACCTGCACGACGATGGCTTCGGCGGTCCTGCTGAAGTACTCCGGGCCGACGATCCTGGGAGTCGACGTGACGCTGGTGACGACGAACTTCGACAACACGAACGACATCGTCCCCTACGGCACGATCGATCTCGTCCAGGACTCGACGCTTCTCGCCCTCCCGGTCGAGAACGGCTGGTCCGTCGACGCGACGGCGCACGGCGAGCTCGCGCTCGGCACGGAGCTCAAGGTGTCCATCGACCACGGCAACATCCAGCATCATCTGGACGTGTCGTGCGCCGGCGGATCGGTCCTGCAGTCGAACGCCCCGGCGCCCCTCGTGGGTGGCGGCGCTTCCACCGACTGGTTCGTCGTCGACTTCAACCAGACGGAGGAGTGAGCTGACGACGCCCTCACGGGGTGACGAAGACGACGGCCGGTCCCCGCATGGGGGCCGGCCGTCCTTCGTTCGGGCGCTGGCCCTCGTGATCGGCCGGATCAGTCCCCTTCGGTGTCCAGAGCCAGACCGGCGTCGATCGAGCGGGCGAGGCGACCGTAGAGATTGATCTTCAGGCTCTCGAGGATCGCGTAGCCCACGAGGGCGAAGATCGTCGACGAGAGCGCGAGGGCGAGCGCGCCCATCTGAAGCACGTCGTTCGAAACGCGCATCGAGAGGAGCAGGACGGCCAGGCCGCACGTGGTCCCGATGAAGCCGATGGGCGGCAGGATGTTCGCGTACATCGAGATCGGCTGGGCGAAGCTCGTTTCGTAGTCGTCGATCACGAGCTGCTTGGCCGCATCGCGCACGAATGGCAGCTCCGGGTCGCCCTCGACCTGCTGCGCCGCGGAGGCCGCGACCGACCGGATCAGCCCGGCCACGCCGCTCGCCGTCGCCGCTTCGCGGGCATCGCGCGGAACGACCGTCGCACGGCGGGCCCGCCAGCAGAGCAGCGTGCCCCGCGCGAGCGGAATCCAGACCGCCACCAGGGAGATCGCGCAGACCACGAGGGTCACGCGGAGTTCGCCGCGACCGAAGTCGAGGATCGGTTCGAAGAGCGCGGTATCCATCAGGCACCTCCCGTCTGGTCTCGGAGCAGGGCGATGCCCTGTTCGAGGGTGACCGCCTGGCCGGTCGGGTAGAGCACGAGCATGCTCGTCATCGAGGCGAACTCCCGCTCGAGCCGCGCGATCGTCGCGTCGACTGCCTGCGCGTCGCCGATCTGGTCGAGCAGGATCGCCTTCGAGAGCAGCAGCTCCGCGTGGAAGGGACGCAGCTCCGGATGCGAGACCGCGCCATCGTGCTCGATCAGCGGATCGACGCGATCGGTGAGGTAGGGGCGGGCGAAGCGCACGAAGCGCTCGATGCCCGCCGCCTTGCCGTGACGCTGGAGCTGCTCGAGGGTCAGTCGGAAGCTTCCGAGGTCGCGGCGTACGCGGCGCATCGAGTACTTGCGCTGGGCCAGGGCCTCTCCGGCGAGATGGGCCTCGAGGGCCTCGCTCCCGGATTGGCGCTCGAAGAACGCGGACTGCGAGCCGCCCTGGAAGAGACAGCCGGTCGTGAGGGCCGCGGTGGCCACGCAGAGCGCGAGCGGGGCCCGGAGTCGGCGGGTTCGGTTCATGGTGATCTTTCCTCGTCGTGAAGTTCGGACTCGTTCGATGGCAGAGGTCATCGGTCTTCCCCGGCGGCCCAGTTCTGGAGCGCCTGCCAGGCGGCCTGCGAGCCTTCGCTCGCGGCTTCCTCGACCGCAGCGGGCGGCGCCGTGGTCGGCCGGTATTCCTCTGCGTAGCGTCGGAGCAGCCCGTGGACCGGGTGGTCGCGCTGGGCGGCGAGCTCGCCCTGGAGCGCTTCGTGACCGAGCGTGGCCTTGAAGGTCGGCAGCGAGTGCGCGATCGCGCGAATCCGCGCCTCGAGCCGCTCGTGGTTCGACCCGAGCCGTTCGAGGTCGAGCCCGAGCTGTGCGATCCGTTCGCTGTGCGGCGTCCGGCCGTTGCCACCGATGGCGACCGCCGGCGGCGCCGGGGCCGCGTTCTCGCCCGACAGTTGCGCGGCGAGGCGGTGGGCCTCCCGGCGTTCTTCGTTCAGCTCCTCGCGGGCGTCGCGGGTCGAGGCCACGCGGGCTTCGACCGCGTCGCGCTCGGCCTGGAGTCGCGCGAACTCCGCCTCGAGCTCCGGCAGCTTCGTCTCGTCGGCGAAGCCGAAGTAGACCAGACTGCGGTCGTTTTCGAAGGCGTTGCGGAAGCTCGCCATCTCCTGACCCCAGGCGCCCTCGTTCTCGATCCAGCGATCGAGGTGACGGGAGCGGACGACACCGACGGCGATCGGTTTGGCGACCGCGAGGAAGTCGCTTTCGCGTCCCGAGCGCTGGAGGGCGACCGCGAGGGTCGACCAGAGCGCGCGGTCGAAAGGGAAATAGCCGAGGGCCGTCCGGTACTGGGCGATCGCCTCTTCGAGCTGGTCGACGGAGGCGTCCCCGCCCGCGAAGAAGAGGACGCCGTCGCCGATGCCTCGGGCCGCCAGGTAGGCGCCGAAGTAGGCCGAGTCGGGCAAGGACTCTCCGGTCGGGTCGCCCTCGAAGGACTCGAAGGCGTGCAGGTAGCGCGAGTAGGTGTTGATCGCGTGGACGATCGACTCGTCGGAGGCCGAACCCTCGAGGTCCTTGCGCGACATGTAGTAGGCGGCCGCGTTGAAGCTCGCCTCCTGGATCTCCGACCAAAGACCCTGCATCGCCGCGAGGTACGCGTCGCGCCCCTGGTCGACGTAGCCCTGTCGCGCCCAGTCGCCGTCCTTGGCGGCGTGCAGCTCACCATAGAGCGCGAGTGCGCGTTCGATACTGAACGGGATGTCGAGCGAGACCTCGGTTTCGGTCCGATCGGCGGTGGCGAAGACCTCGCCGACCTGGCGCAGCGCGCGCGTGTAGATGGCGACCTGGCCCTGGAGCGTGTTCGCGTTGCGCATGGCGCGCTGGTAGGCGGCGACGGTGTCGCGAACGGCCGCTTCGCTGTGGGCGTCGAAGCCGTGGTCGACGAGCGACTTGCGCGCGCGCTGATGGGCGCGCTCGGCTTCGATCAGCGCCAGCGTGTAGCTCAGGCTTCCGCCGTCGCTCTCGGCGCCGTCGAGTCGGGCGACCACGTGATCGAGGAAGGCCTTCGACGTGGCGTCCGCCGGGATCGCGTCGGGGTCCGCGCCGACCCGCTCGTCCGTCAGGACGCGGACGATCGCGCCGAGGGAGTCGATGTCGCCATCGAGGGCGGCGGTCTGACTCTGGACGAGGATCAGGCGCGCCACGCTCTCGTAGAGGTGGGGCAGGGTCCGCACGAAGCCGGCGTTGCCGTTCTCGGTCAGCGCGAGGGTCTTGTAGGTCTCGAACGGCACCTCGAGGGGCGTGATCACGCCGAGCCAGACCGAGAGGATCTGGTCGACGAACGCCTCGGCGTCTCCGGCCTGGAGCGCTTCGTGGGCGTGGATCGTGTGGAACCAGTAGCGGTTTTCGTGTCGATCGAGCCGGTCGCCGAGCTGGTCGATGGTCGCGACCGCGTCGGCGAGACCCGAGCGGCGGTCGCCGATGCGATGGAGCAGCAGCTCGGCGATTGCCTTCCGGCGAAGCTGGATCTCCGTCATGGGCGTCTTGCGCACCGCCAGCGCCGGGAAGGTCTCGGCGTGGTAGTCGGCGAGACTGCGGCCCACGACGAGGGTCGTGCGCTCGAGGAGCGCGCGGAGATCTCCCTCGTCCGCGGCCGAGTAGACGTAGGCATGATCCAGGTAGTCGTTCCAACCGGGCGCTGCAGCGGCGGCGGCCGAGCCGGTCCAAATGGCGAAGACGCCGCCTACGAACGCCAGCACGAGGCCGCTTCGCAAGGCCCCCGTGGCACGTCGCAGGTGGGCGCGCGCGCCGTCGTTCGCCCTTCGTTCGATGGATGTCTGCATCATCTCGTTCCGATCTCCTTGCTGGGAGTTCCTTCCAGGCAGCGCAAGGCGCGCTCCAGGACTTCGCACGCGTCGCGAGGGCCTCTCAGGGCCCCCGAAGTCGCGTCGGGGTGACGAGCGCCCATGAGAAAGGCGTTCAGGTTGCGGGTCTCGAGAAAGCGGTAGACGCCCTCTGCGTGGCGACAGGTCGGGCGGCCGGCGGCGACGCGCAGGATCCGCCGCTTGAGCTGGTCCTGGCGGCCGGCGGGCTGGCAGTCCGGAAGGTCTTCGAGGGGCACGGCCTCCCAGCCTTCGGCGCGGAGTCGTTCGAGGGCCGCCGCGCGCACCGCGCGAGCGGCTTCGGTCGTCGAAGCGGCGACCGTCGGGACGGCGCGCGTCGCCGCGGTCCCCGTCGCCGCGGCGTCCTGCTCGGCGGCGAGCCCGGCGAGAAACGCGCGGCGTTCGCGCATCGCGTCCCACGCCGGTGCGACGTCGTGGCTGGTCGCGCTCGGCGCCGAAGGCCGTGCGACGTCGGTGCGCGGCGGAGCAAAGCCTTCGTCGTCGGTCTGGCTCGGAGGCGCGCCGGCGCGCGGGCTGCGCGGTACGGCGAGGGCGAGGTCGGCGAGGGGGCGAGCGGTCGGCAATCCACCGGGTCGGGTCGGGACGGTCCGCGGCGGCGTCGGCGTCGCGGCGGTCTCGGGGATCGAAGGGGCGCGCCTTGCCGTGAGGACGCTCGGATCGAAGGGGGCTCGCTCGATCGGCGCCGCTTCCGGCGCGGGCGGCGGCGGGCGTTCGGCCAGGACGTCGGGGCGCGGCGGCGGGTGTTCGGCCAGCACGTCGGGGCGCGGCGGCGCGGTAGGCGGAGCGACGCGCGTCGGCACGGGGGCGACAATCGGATCGGTCGGGACGTCCCAGGCGTCGGCGACGATCCGCGTCGGGTCCGTCGTGGACGTCGGGGGCGTCACGACGCGCGATGCCAGCAGGCCGATCGCGGCGGCCAGGGCCAGGCAAGCGAGTCCGGGGGTCAGCGCGAGCAGGCGCTCTCCTGCGCCCCGGGCACGCGCGGCTCGCGAGAGCGGCTGAGCCTCGAGCGGGGTACCGAGCGCGAGGCGCGCGGCGCCGCGGCCGAAGCGGCGATGCATCAGGAGGCGGTCCATCGCGACTAACGCGCTTCCGTCGGGGCGCCGGCGACGTCGGTCGGGGCCCGGTTCGGATCGGAGGGGCTCGCGATCGGAGCGTCGGGGCGAACCGCCGTCGTGCGGTCTCCGCGCCAGTGTTCGTCGAGCAGAGCGACCGCGACGAGCAGGTCTTCCGCTCGGGCGTCGCGATGCGGCGCGAGGATCGGCTTCGGCAGACCGCGATCGCCGAGCAGCGAGAGCGCGTGGCCGAGGTCACTCGCGTCCCGCAGCGCAGCGGCCGCGGGATCGGTGCCCGGTTCGACGAGGACGAAGGGCAGGTGGGCCGCGGTCGCGTCGAGCGGGACGTCGACCGGGTGCACGCGGAGCTGCCAGAGCGCCGCGCTCGCGGGCAGGTCGGTGGGTGTGCCCGGGCCGTGGATGCGAGGGATCTCGAGCGTCGCGAGGTCCGGAGCGTCCGCGGCGTCGCGCGGCCCGATCTGGGTGAACGCGATCAGGAGCAGGAACGCGAGATCGACGAAGGAGAAGAGCCAGATCGGTGCGGATCGTTCGTGTCGCAACATGTGCAACGGGATCGGAATCCAATCGGCAACCCTTGAGCAAGTTGCCGTCCCGTTGCCGATTAATTTCCCCACCGCGAAGCGCGGCTACTTCTCGTGGGCGATTCCGGTGACGCGCATCACGTCCGCACGAGAGCGAAGTTGCCGCGTGTGACGAGGGCGGGGTGGGGGGCGATCCCGGCTCGGGCGATCCGCGGAGACGCGATCGGGGAAGAAACCCGGCGCGCCCGGGGTTCCTCCGGCGGCTACCAGACGCCCGTGTTCTCCATCGAGGCCCAGGGCTCCTGCGGGCCCTTGCCCTTGCCCTTCTGGATCAGCTCGACGAAGATCCCGTCGGGCGATCGAACGAAGGCCATGTG
>JBCCZJ010000219.1:0-8318 GCA_039187915.1 Myxococcota bacterium | reverse complement strand
GCGGTTCGGAAGTCCGCACTGGTGGAGCCGGAGCTCCGGACCGACGACGATCACCGAGCGACCGGAGTAGTCCACGCGCTTGCCGAGGAGATTCTGCCGGAACCGACCGGACTTGCCCTTCAGCATGTCGGAGAGGCTCTTCAGCGGGCGCTTCGACGGGCCCGTGATGACCCGACCGCGGCGGCCGTTGTCGAAGAGCGCATCCACCGCCTCCTGCAGCATCCGCTTCTCGTTGCGGATGATGACCTCCGGCGCGTTGAGCTCCTGAAGGCGCTTCAACCGGTTGTTGCGGTTGATCACGCGGCGATAGAGGTCGTTCAGGTCCGAGGTCGCGAACCGGCCACCGTCGAGCGGGACGAGCGGGCGGAGATCCGGCGGGATCACCGGCACCACCTCGAGGATCATGAACTCGGGGCTGTTGACCTCGGACTCGCGGAACGCGTCGAGCACCTTGAGGCGCTTGGCGATCTTCTTGCGCTTCGCCTCGGACGTGGCCTCTCGCATCTCCTCGCGAAGCCGCGTGCACTCGCCCTCGACGTCGAGCTCTTCGAGGAGGCGGCGGACGCTCTCGGCGCCGATGCCGACCTCGAAGGCGTCGCGGCCGTACTGCTCGCGCAGCTCGATCAGTCGCTCGTCCGTGACCAGCTCGCCCTTCTCGAGCTCCGTGTCCTTCGGGTCGAGCACGACGTGGGCCTCGAAGTAGAGGACCTTCTCGAGATCACGCAGCGTGATCTCGAGAATGTTGCCGATCCGCGACGGGAGCGACTTGAGGAACCAGATGTGGGCCACCGGCGAAGCCAGCGTGATGTGGCCCATGCGCTCGCGGCGCACCTTCGACTGGATGACCTCGACGCCGCACTTCTCGCAGACGACGCCCCGGTGCTTCATGCGCTTGTACTTGCCGCAGTTGCACTCGTAGTCCTTGACCGGACCGAAGATCTTCGCGCAGAAGAGCCCATCCCTCTCGGGCTTGAAGGTCCGATAGTTGATGGTCTCGGGCTTCTTCACTTCACCGAAGGACCATTCCCGGACCTTGTCCGGCGACGCCAGGCTGATTCGAAGCGAATCGAACGCCAGCGGGTCCTTGGGCTTCTCGAAGAGGTTGTAGAGATCGCGCATTCTGGTTCCCCCTTGCGGTGGGTTCGTGGCTGAGAGAAGAAAACGGTCAGGATGAGGCCGGCGGCCCCGCCTGGGTCACGTTTCCTCCCTCATCTCGATGTCGAGACCGAGCGCTTGCAGTTCCTTGACGAGGACGTTGAAGCTCTCCGGCAGGCCGGGCTCCAGCGTGTTCTCGCCCTTCACGATCGATTCGTAGATCCGGGTCCGACCCTGGACGTCGTCCGACTTGACCGTCAGGAACTCCTGGAGACCGAAGGCGGCGCCGTACGCTTCGAGCGCCCAGACCTCCATCTCGCCGAGCCGCTGGCCGCCGAACTGCGCCTTACCGCCCAGCGGCTGCTGGGTGACGAGGCTGTACGGGCCGATCGACCGGGCATGCATCTTGTCATCCGCCAGGTGGTGGAGCTTCAGCATGTAGATCGTGCCGACGGTGACGTCCCGGTCGAAGGGTTCCCCCGTTCGGCCGTCGAAGAGCACCATCTGTCCCGACGTCGGCAGCTCGGCCCGCTCGAGTTCTTCCTTCACGGCCTGCTCGGACGCGCCGTCGAAGACGGCCGTGCCCATGTGGATGCCGCGCTGGATGTTCTCGGCCATCGACTTGACCGCCTCTTCCGAGGCGCCGGCAATCTGCTCGCCGATCTCGTCGTCGTTGTAGATCTCCTGGAGCTTGCTCCGGATCTCCTCGGTCGTCGCCGCCTTTTCCATCATCCGCTCGATCTGCTTGCCGAGCCCGTGAGCGGCCCAGCCGAGATGCGTCTCGAGAATCTGTCCGATGTTCATGCGCGAAGGCACGCCCAGCGGGTTCAAGCAGATGTCGACGGGCGTCCCGTCGGGCATGTAGGGCATGTCCTCTTCAGGAAGGATCCGGGAGATCACGCCCTTGTTGCCGTGGCGGCCGGCCATCTTGTCGCCGACGGACAGCTTGCGCTTGATGGCCACGTAGACCTTGACCATCTTGAAGACGCCCGGCGGGAGCTCGTCGCCCTTCTTCAAGCGAGCGATCTTCTCGTCGAAGACCGCCTTGATGACCATCGCCTGCTCTTCCACGTGGTGGAAGACGCGATCGACGTTCTCCTGGGTCTTCGCGTCCGTCACCTGGATCTCGCGCCAGCGACGATCCGGGATCTGGCGGATGACGTCCTCGGTGATCGTGTCACCGGAGGTCAGCCACTGGACGTCCTTGCGCTCGTCCGCGACGCGGTTCGCGGCCTGCTTGCCGACGATCAGCTCCCGGACCCGGTTGAAGGCGCTCTTCCGGATGATCCGGATCTCGTCTTCCTGGTCCTTCCGGAGTCGCTCGATCTCGGCCTCTTCGAGGGCCTTCGCGCGCTCGTCCTTCTCGACGCCGCGGCGCGAGAAGACCTGCGCTCCGATGATCGTCCCGGTCACGCCCGGCGGCACGCGCAGCGAGGTATCGCGCACGTCGCCGGCCTTCTCGCCGAAGATCGCGCGGAGTAGCCGCTCTTCCGGCGAGAGCTGCGTCTCGCCCTTCGGCGTGATCTTGCCGACCAGGATGTCGTCCTGGTGGACCTCGGCGCCGATGCGCACGATGCCCGCCTCGTCGAGGTCGCGGAGCGCGTCCTCGCCGACGTTCGGGATGTCCCGGGTGATGTCTTCCTTCCCGAGCTTCGTATCGCGGGCGACGCACTCGAACTCTTCGATGTGAATCGAGGTGAAGTAGTCGTCCTTGACCACGCGCTCGGAGATGAGGATCGAGTCCTCGAAGTTGTATCCACCCCAGGGCATGAACGCGACCGTGACGTTCTGGCCGAGGGCCATCTCGCCGCGATCCGTCGCCGGACCATCGGCGATCACCTGACCGGCTGAGACACGGTCACCCGCCTTCACGATCGGTCGCTGATTGATGCAGGTGTTCTGGTTGGAACGCTGGTACTTGATCAGGTTGATGATGTCGACGTTGCTTCCGGTGCCGTCGTCCTCGTCGGGCTTCAACACGATCCGGCCGGCGTCCACCGACTCGACGACCCCGTCCCGCTTGGCGACGACGGTCACGCCCGAGTCCCGCGCGACGACCGCCTCCATGCCGGTCCCGACGAGCGGCGCACGCGTCCGCAGCAGCGGCACCGCCTGGCGCATCATGTTCGATCCCATGAGCGCGCGGTTCGCGTCGTCGTTCTCGAGGAAGGGGATCAACGACGCCGCCACCGAGACCAGCTGGTTCGGCGACACGTCCATCATGTCGACCTCGTCCGGCGGGATCATCTCGAACTCGCCCTGCTTCCGGGCGGAGATGCGGTCCTTCACGAACTTGCCGTCGTCGTCGAGGACGGCGTTCGCCTGGGCGATCGCCATCCGCTCCTCTTCGAGGGCCGACATGAACTTGACGTCCTGAGTCACCTTCGAGTCGTCGACCTCGCGGTACGGCGTCTCGATGAAGCCCATGTCGTTCACGCGGGCGAAGGTCGAGAGCGACGCGATCAGGCCGATGTTCGGCCCCTCCGGCGTCTCGATCGGACAGATCCGTCCGTAGTGGGTCGGATGCACGTCGCGCACTTCGAAGCCCGCGCGTTCACGCGTGAGACCACCGGGCCCGAGGGCCGAGAGGCGCCGCTTGTGCGTGACCGACGAGAGCGGGTTCGTCTGGTCCATGAACTGCGAGAGCTGGCTCGAACCGAAGAACTCCTTGATGACCGCGGAGACGGGCTTGGAGTTGATCAGGTCGTGGGGCATGAGCGTCTCGATCTCCTGGAGGCTCATGCGCTCCTTGATCGCCCGCTCCATGCGCACCAGACCGATCCGGTACTGATTCTCGAGCAGCTCGCCGACCACGCGGACCCGGCGGTTGCCGAGGTGGTCGATGTCGTCCACGCGCTTGGTGAGATCGGTGCCGTTCTTCAGGTCGACGAGGTACTTGACCGCCGACAGGATGTCCTCCTGTCGGAGAGTCGGCAGGTCGCCGAGGGCGATCTCCTCGGTCGGGTTCCCGACGCCGGTCGGGTACCACTCGATCCGGTCCTCGCCCTCGAACTCGAGCTTGTGGTTCAGCTTGAGCCGACCGACCTTCGACAGGTCGTAACGCTCGCCGTTGAAGAAGAGGTTGTTGAAGAGGTTCGTCGCCGTATCGAGGGTCGGCGGATCGCCCGGCCGCAGGCGGCGGTAGATCTCGATGATCGCCTCGTCCTGGGAGAGCGTCTTGTCCGCGAGCAGGGTGTCGCGGATCGCCGTGCCGGTCGTGATCGGGTCGAGGAAGAGCAGCGGGAACTCGTCGATGCCCCGGGCCTTCAGATCGTCGAGGTGGGCCTCGGTGATCTCCTCGTTGCACTCGACGATGACCTCGCCGGTCTCCTCGTCGACGATGTCGACGGGGGCGACGCGCTTGACCGCGTCGACGCGGATCAGGTCGTCCTGGCCGATCTGGATCCACTCCATGTTGGCCGCCCGCATCTTTCGCGCGGAGGCCTTCGTGAACTTCTTGTCCTTGCGGACGATCACGGTTCCGTCCTCGGCCTTCACCTCGCGGGTCGCGCGCTGGCCGATCAGGTTCTCCGGCTGGGACTTCTTGAAGATCTTGCGTCCGTCGAGCTTGATGGTCTCGATCGGGTAGAAGTACTGCAGCAGCTCCTCGGGCTGGTAGCCGAGCGCCTTCAGCAGCACGGTCACGTGGATCTTTCGACGCCGGTCGATCCGGGCGTGGACGATGTCCTTGTGGTCGTACTCGATGTCGAGCCACGAACCGCGGTACGGAATCACGCGGCAGGAGTAGATCTTCTTGCCCGCGGCGCTCGCCGTCGTGGAGATCGAGGTGTCGTAGAAGATGCCCGGTGAACGGTGGAGCTGGGAGACGATGACCCGCTCGGTGCCGTTGATGATGAACGTGCCGTTGTCGGTCATGATCGGGATTTCCCCGAAGTAGACCTCCTGCTCCTTGACGTCCCGGATGGTCTGCGAGCCCTCCGCATCGTCCCAGGCGACGAGTCGGATCGTCACCTTGAACGGCGCCGCGTAGGTCATGCCTCGCTGGAGGCATTCCTGCACGTCGTACTTGGGCTGTTCGAGGGCGTAGCCCACGAACTCGAGACTCGCGGTGTCGTTGAAGTCCCGGATCGGGAAGACCGAGTTGAACACGGCCTGGAGGCCGACGTTCTCTCGCTTCTCCATCTCCACACCGGTCTGGAGGAAGCGCTCGAACGAGTCCTTCTGGATCTCGAGCAGGTTCGGGATGTCGATGATCCGCGGAATGCTCGAGAAGGACTTACGGACACGCGGGGCGAAATCGGAGAAATTGGTTTCAGGCACGAGGCTCTTCACCCTCCCGTCTTGTCGTGGGCTCGCGACCGGCTCCGACGGGCATCCCGCTCGGAAGTCGACGGTCGTCTGCTTCACGACACGCGCACGCGCAAACGGGCCGCAGCCGACCCGATCGCGTCGCTACACCTTCACTGTCATGTCGTGGTGGCCCCAGGTGCCACCGCGTCGGGCCGCTCTTGCGAACGCCCTTCCCCGGCTCTCCGGCGGATCGCCTTCGAGTCGGGGTTCGAACCGTTCGCTCGTGCCGCGACGTCACGAGGTCGACGCGGCACGAGCGTTGGATTCCAATCGATCTACTTGACGTCGACCTGGCCGCCGGCCTCTTCGATCTTCTTCTGGATCTCGTCGGCCTCGTCCTTCGGGACGCCTTCCTTGATCGGCTTCGGCACGCCCTCGACGAGCTCCTTGGCCTCCTTGAGACCGAGACCCGTGATGCCACGGATCTCCTTGATCACCTGGATCTTCTTGTCGCCGAACGAGACCAGGATGACGTCGAAGTCGTCCTTCGCCTCGGCCGCCTCGCCGCCGCCCGCCGCCGGGCCAGCCGCCGCCGCGACCGCGACCGGCGCCGCAGCCGAGACGCCCCACTTCTCTTCGAGGAGCGTCGCGAGCTCGGCCGCTTCCATGACCGTCAGGCTGGACAGGGTGTCCACGATTTCGTTGAGATCCGCCATTTTCTTTCTTCCTTCTTGTGGGCGGTGCAAGCAGGTGCGTCGCACCCTCCCGCCCGGTGGGAGTCACCGGCTGACCGGTGACGATCTTCGTTCCGCGCCCGGTCCGACCGGACTCGATTCTGGTTCGGTGCGGCCCGACCTGGGCACACCGGCGTTTCGTTACTCACCGCCCTCTTCGGCGCCCTTGGCCGCCATGACGCGCGCGAGCTGTCCGCCCGGCTCGTTGAGGAGCCGCGCGAGCTTCCCGGCCGGCGCCTGGAGCAGGCCCACGAGCTTGCCGCGCAGTTCGTCGAGAGAGGGGAGCGTCGAGAGGTGCTTGATGCCCGCGCCGTCGAGGACCTCGCCGTCGACGATGGCGCTTCGGATCTCGAAGTCGTCATTGTCCTTGGCGTAGTCGACGAGCGTCTTCGCGAGCGCAACGGGATCTCCGAACGACATCGCGATCGACGTCGTCCCGGCAAAGTGCTCCTGGAGCCCTTCGGCGGGACCGCCGTTTGAAGCGAGCCTCAGGACCGAGTTCTTCGCGACGCGGAACTCGCTCTCGCTCGCCTCCGACTTGCGGAGATCTCCGCGCAACGTCTCCATCTGCGCCACGCCGAGACCCTTGTAGTCGGCGACGAAAACGCTCGTGGCGCGCTCGAACTTGTCCTTGAGCTCGGCGACCTGCTCTTCTTTCTGCTGTCTGGTCAACATGATCGTTCTCTCGACCTCCGCCTAGGCCGTCTTCAACGGCGAGGCGGGATCGACCTTGAAGCCGGGACCCATCGTCGACGAGACGGAGATCTTCTTGAGGTAGGTGCCCTTCGTCGAGGCCGGCTTGGCCTTGAGGACCACGTCGATCAGCGCCGACGCGTTCTCCCAGAGCTTGTCCGCCTCGAACGAGACCTTGCCGATGCCACAGTGGACGATGCCGGCCTTGTCGACGCGATATTCCACCTTGCCCGCCTTCTGGTCGCGAACCGCGTCGCCCACGTTGGGCGTCACCGTCCCGAGCTTCGGGTTGGGCATGAGGCCGCGCGGGCCGAGTACCCGACCGAGACGACCGACGACGCCCATCATGTCGGGGGTCGCGATCACGCGATCGAATTCGAACCAGCCTTCGTCCTGGATCTTCTTCGCCAACTCGTCGCCGCCGACGTGGTCCGCACCAGCGTCGCGGGCCTCCGCTTCCTTGTCGCCCTTCGCGAAGACGAGAACGCGCGTCGAGCGGCCCACACCGTTCGGGAGGACGATCGCGCCGCGCACCATCTGGTCGGCGTGCTTCGGATCGACACCCAGGTTGATGGCGATGTCGACGGTCTCGTCGAACTTCGCCTTCGGCGCGGACTTGACCTGCTCGAGGGCATCCTTCAGCGCGTACAGCTTGTCGCGATCCCGCGCGGCTTCCGCCTCGCGATAGCGCTTGCTCTGCCTGGCCATCGCGTCAGCCCTCCACTTCCAGACCCATCGACCGCGCCGTGCCGGCGATGATCTTGATGGCCTGTTCGGGGTCGAACGCGTTGAGGTCGTCCTTCTTCATCTCGACGATCTCGAGCAGCTGCGCCTTGGTGACCTTGCCGACCTTGTTCCGGTTCGGCTCGCCCGAGCCCTTCTTCAGCTTGGCAGCCTTCTTGAGCAACACGGCCGCCGGGGGCGACTTCAGCACGAAGGTGAAGCTCCGGTCCTGATAGATCGTGATCTCCGCCGGGATGATCAGCCCGTTCTTGTCCTGCGTCTTGGCGTTGAACGCCTTGCAGAACTCCATGATGTTGACGCCGTGCTGACCGAGTGCCGGACCGACGGGCGGCGCGGGATTCGCCTGCCCAGCGGGACACTGCAGCTTCACGACTGCCATGACCTTCTTACCCACTTTTCTCTCTTCTCCTCACCACTTGGCGGTCCACGAAGGGGCCGGGCCCCGTTCTCCCGCTCACCGTTGGCGTACGCCGGCACGCACTTGCTGCCGGAGATCCTCTGCTCGCGGAGCTTTCAGCTCCCGGGCTCGCGCTGCGGCGCGAACCCGACAATCACGCCTTCTCTACGCTGGAGTCACGCCTTCTCCACGCCTCACGCCTTCTCCACGTTGGAGTAGTCGAGCACGACGGGGGTGGCGCGTCCGAAGACCTGCACCATCACTCGCAGCTTTTCCTTCTCGGGCATCACCTCGTCCACGAAGCCCGAGAAGTTCGCGAAGGGACCACTGATCACGCGAACGCTCTCGTTCTCGTCGAAGTGGATCTTCGGCTTGGGCTTCGAAGCCCCTTCCTTCATCTGCTG
>JBCCZJ010000218.1:0-8327 GCA_039187915.1 Myxococcota bacterium | reverse complement strand
CTGGCCGTGGCTCGGCGCCTCGGAGAGGCGCACGTTCCGCGGGATGCGCGTCCGGTAGACCTTGTCGCCGAAGTGGCTGCGGACCTCGGCCTCGACCTGGCGTGCCAGGTTGTTCCGCTGGTCCGCCATCGTGAGGACGATGCCCTGAATGCCGAGTCGTGGGTTCAGCTGCTGGCGGACGAGCTCGACCGTCTCGGTCAGGTTCGCGAGCCCTTCGAGCGCGTAGTACTCGCACTGGAGCGGGATCAGCACCGCGTCCGCTGCGGACAGGGCATTGAGCGTCAGGAGTCCGAGCGAGGGCGGGCAGTCGATCAGGACGATTTCGTAGGCCTGGCCGAGCGCCTTGATCGATCGATCGAGCTGGAATTCCCGCGCGTCCTTCCCGACGAGCTCGATCTCGGCGCCGACCAGATCCCGACCCGCCGGAACGACGTGCAGCGTCTCGAGCTCGGTCTCGTAGGCGCACGCGGTCAGCGGGACCTCGTCGATCAGCGCGTCGTAGACCTGGCGCTCGGCATTCACGATGCCGTAGGCGCTGCTCGCATTGGCCTGCGGATCCATGTCGATGAGGAGCGTCGGGCGTTCCGAGGCGGCGAGGCACGCCCCGAGATTCACGGCCGACGTGGTCTTGCCAACGCCGCCCTTCTGGTTGACGACGGCGATGACGTACGGGCTCGCGGTCATGGTCGGACTCGATCGAGGGGCGGGACGGATCGTCGGCGCGCCGCTCCCCCCAGAGGTCGGCGCTCCACGGCCCGCGACGATGATGGGGGCCGTCGCGCGTTGGTACCACAGCGGGCTTTGAATGCGAGAGGGAAAAGCCCTGAGGAGCGTCTAGGGATCGGGCGAGACGACCCAGAGATGGCGTGCGTTGCCTGAATCGGGGACACGGTAAGGCCGCAGTTCGGCGGGTTGGTAGCCGGCCGGAACGGGCGGACGAACCGAGTCCTCGGATCCGGGGAGCGCCAGGCGTCCCGTCGGCGCGGCCCACTCGGCCATCCTGGTCAGTGCTTCGGCCGGCTGCGCCATGGCCTGCGCCAGCACGAGATCGCAGGGAATGGACTCGACTTCGTCCGAACGCCCGAGGATCGGGGAGACGTTGTCTAGACCCAGTCGACGTCGGACCTCGCGCTGGAAGTGGTTGCGCTTCTTGCGGGAGTCGACCAGATGAAACTCGGTCCGGGGACTCAGAATCGCGAGGGGGAGACCCGGGAAGCCGGCGCCGCTTCCCAGATCGGCGGCGCGCTCCGCGGTCAGGAGCTCGGGCAGGACCGAGGCGAGCGCGGCGGCGTCGAGGACGAGGCCACGGGTCATGGCGAGCGCGTCGCGATGTCCCGTCAGGTTGATCTTGCTCGCCCAGGCCTCGAGGAGCAGGACCAGTTCCGTCAGCTGCTCGAGCTGTGCTCTGGAGACGTCGAGCGGAAGCGCCCCCAGGCCGCGTTCCAAAAGAGAAAAGACGGCGACCTCGGAGCTTTCTCGAGTGTCGCCGTCTTTCAATCGGGACTCCGTTCCACGGGGAACATTTCAATTCGAGCCGAAGGGCCTCGCGGACCGAGACCCCCTCCGACGTTCCACGGGGAACGCTCGGCGCCCGTCTCCAGCACGTTCCACGGGGAACGCCCGGCATTCGCCTCCAGAACGTTCCCCGTGGAACGCGCCCGAAAGACCGGACGAACGTTCCCCGTGGAACCCTCCACGCCCGGCGGAACGCGCCGCCCGGCCAGGCGCCGAACGCGCGCGGTCGCGCGAACCGCTAGGACGACTCGGAGACCGCGTCATCGTACTCCGGCGCACCTTCCGGCACGACGAGCACCTGGCGGTAGCGACCCTCGCCGATGCTCATCGTCGCGACGTCGTCGATCTCTCGGATCTTGATGTGGATCGTCCGGCGATCGCGGCCGTTCATCGGATCCAGCGCGATCGAGCGCCCCGTCTCCTTCGCCCGCTTGACCGCGCGGTCTGCAAGCCGACCGAGCGTCTGCTCGCGCTCATCGCCTCCGCCCTCCACGTCGACGACGATCCGCGGCGCATCCTCGCTCTGGCGCATCGACACCTGGTTCGCGATCAGCTGAAGCGCGTCGGTCGCGCGCCCATCGCCACTCTGGAGCGCATCCGCAGCGGCGCCACTCAGCTGGTAGATCAGGAAATCGCCTTCGCTCGACTCGGAGATCTCGAAGCTTCCGATCTTCATCCGCTCGACGGCACCCAGCAGGAAGTCGCCGATCGGCCCGATGTCTCCCTTCGGGGAACCCTTCGAATCCGCCACGGCCTGGAGCGGCTCCCGTTCGAGCTTTTCCCTAGGGGCATCCCGCTCCTCGCTCCGGCCGCCGCGATCGCCCCGGTCGTTGCGCTCGCGCCGACCGCGTCCCCGGCCGCCGCGCTCCCCTCGATCGCCCCGGTCGTCCCGGTCCCGACCCCGGCCTCGCCCGCGCCCGCGGTCCCGGTCGCCGCCGCGGTCGTCCCCGCCGCCGCCCGGACGCGGACCGCGCGCGGCGACGTCGTTGGGCACCGCGACGATCACGGCGCGGCCCCCCGCCCCGAAGATCTCGCCGTCCGTCGGGACGACGACCTTCAACTCTCCGGCGTCCACCCCGAAGAACTCGGCGGCCTGGCTGGTCGCCTCGTCCACGCTGTCGGCAACGAACTCATTGGGCTCCTGGCGCTGATCGTACATGTCGGTCTCACTTTCTCAGGCCCGCCGTCCGAGCCCTCCGGAATGACCGGGCTCGCGGCGGGGTTGCCGGGCCCGAACGATGGGGGCTCCGGCGAGGGATGTTAGTCGTCGTTCGTTCGGCGCCCGAGACGGGCCGCGCAGGCATCGAACGGAGCCTTCGAAAATCAAGCCTTGTTCAGGTGGTTCCGAACCCAGTACTGGTGCGCGATGCCCAGGATGTTGCTCACCGTCCAGTAGAGCACGAGGCCCGAAGGAAACGTGTAAGAAAAGAGCAGCATCATGCCGGGCATCATGATCAGCATCATGCGCGCCTGAACCGGATCCATCCCGGTCTGCGGCATCATCTTCTGCTGCAGGTACATGCTGCCCGCCATCACCAGCGGAAGCAGACGAACCGGAAAGCCGAAGAGCTCGAACATCGTCGCCGGCTGCGAGAGATCGTCGAACCACAGGATCCACGGCGCGTGCCGCAGGCCGATCGACGTGCGCAGCGCGTAGAAGAGCCCGATCAGGACCGGCATCTGCAGCATCAGGGGAAGACAGCCGCCGAGCGGATTGATGTTCTCCTCCCGGTAGAGCTTCATCATCTCTTCGGACTGCTTCTGTCGATCATCGGCGAAGCGTTCCTGCAGCGCTTTCAGCTTGGGCTGCACCTCGCGCATCCGCTCGGCGCTCCGCATCTGCTTCACCATCAGCGGCGCCGTCACGAGGCGAACGAGGATCGTGAGCACGATGATCGCCCAGCCGTAGTTGGGGATGACGACATAGAGCCAGTCGAGCGCGACCTCGAAGAACCGCGTGAGCGGCTCGAGCCAGGACCAGCCACGGTCGATCGAGGCCTGCAGATCGGCGTTCTCCGCGGCGAGCGCAGCCTCCGTCTTGGGCCCCAGGAAGCCGCGCACCTTCTCCCGGGCACTGCCGCCGGTGCCGACGGAGAGCGGCGGAAGCGTGGCGACCGCCCGTGCGCTCTCGCCCGCCTCGACCGCCTCGAAGACCACCTCGAAGCGCTCCTCGCCACTCGCATCGATCACGAGCCCCGCGAAGAACTGCGCATCGAATCCCGCCCAGCCCGACGAACCCTCGACCGGCTCGATCAGATCCGTTCCACCGAAGCCGAGGAAGCCCGAGGAGCCGAAGCCCTGCACGAAGTGCCGAACGACGTCGTCTTCGCGCGTGTGCGCGAGAACCGAGGTCTCGCGGAAATCGGGCCGGGTCGACGTGCGCGCCGGGATCGCCACGCGGAACCGGGCGTCGACCGGATCGGTGCGCCGGCTCTCGAAGAGCAGATCCACCTCGAAGCCGTAGCCTTCCGGGTCGAGGCGGACCGTGCGCGTGAAGACACCCGCCCCGTTCAAGGCGCGCTGGACGACTTCACGATCGGATTCGCGGACGACCTCGAAGCGGACGCCCTCGAAGTTCGCACCGGGAAGCCCCGCCACGTCGGTCTCGAAGATCGGCACGTTGCGGCTGAGCAGCTCGATCGGAATGTCGCCCTCGGGCAGTCGCTCGAAGAAGTTCTGGAGGACCCAACTCTCGATCAGCGCGGGACCGTTCGAGATCGTCGCGACGACATCGCCGTTGCGCAGCGTGGACGTGCGCGGCGGAACCGCGCGCGCGGGACGAGCGGGCGAAGAGGCAGCCGGGGAGGGGGCCGCGGTCGTCGTGCCCGGTTCGATTCCCTCGGCCGGGTCTCCGACGACGCCGACCGGCCCGGTCGCCGCATCCGATGCGCCGCCGGTCGAAGCCGCCGCCGCCTCCTGCTGCGCGATCGCTTCCTGCTCGAGCGCGTACTCTGCGCGCCGCTCGGTCTGGTACATCGTGTACGACGCGAAGACGAGCATCGAGAGCGCGAAGGCGAGTGCGGTGTTGCGATCCAAGAGTCGGAGACCTCTTCGGGCGGAGCCGGGTGACAGCGACGCGCGGGCGACCCGCCCGCGGCGGCTCAGGGGACGGGGTCGTAGCCGCCGGGACTAAACGGGTGGCAGCGGAGCAGACGCCGAGCGCCCAGGACGCTCCCGCGCAGGACGCCGTGCCGCGCGATGGCCGCCTCGGTGTACTGCGAACAGCTGGGCTCGAAGCGGCAGCCGACGCCGAGGATCGGTCGCAGGCCGCCCCGGTAGAAGAGGAAGAGGCCTCGCACCCAGACCGGCGCCCGGCGGTCTTCCGATCGGGCAGGCTCGATCGCATGGTCGTGCTGGTGAGCCTCAGCCATGCCGTCCTCCCACCGGCTCGAGCGCGAGCAGCTTCCGAAGGCGGGCATCCAGCTCGGACAGGCCGAGTTGCCCCCCGGGGCGACGGGCGATCACGACCAGATCGACCGGCGGGACAAGCTCGGCGCGGTGGGCCCGGAACCAGGCGCGGATCCGGCGCTTGAAGCGGTTGCGGACGACGGCGTTTCCGACCTTGCGGCTCACGGTGATACCGAGGCGGCTATTCGGATGCAAGTCACCGGATTGATTGATTTTTCCGGGATTCTCGCTCACGACCACGACGAGCTCCCTGGACGCACGTCGCCGTCCTCGGCGCAGCACGCGCCGAAAATCCCTCGAGTCGAGCAGGCGATCCGAGCGCCGGAAGGCGCCGGTCGTCCCGTCGGGAACCACGACGGCGGAGGCCGCTACTTGGAGGAAACGGTCGCGGCGAGGCGCTTGCGACCCTTCGCGCGGCGGCGCTTCAGGATCGCACGACCGGACTTGGTCTTCATCCGCTCACGGAAACCGTGCTTGCGGAGGCGCTTGATTCGACTGGGCTGGAATGTCCGCTTCATCGCTGCGGATCCTCACTTGTGCTGGCGGCGCCGGTCGGAGGTCCGGTCGGCCGCATCTCGGGTCGCGGTGCGGATCGGGCCAGAGGCCTCGCCTTGGAAGCGGCGGGGCAGGACGGGCTCGATCGCGGGAATCGGGTCGACCCCGGACCGGCCGGAACGAGCGAATCGGGGCTCGCATCGACCGGAGACCACCGTTTCACACACGTCGGGCGGGGCGAGGCCTGCTCGACGGATCGAAACGGGGGGTCGACCGGGGAAGCGCGGGAGCTTACCGGCGGCCCACCGGCGCTGTCAATGCGGTCCTCGCGGCTTCTTCCGGGCGAATCCGGTGGACGTCGAACGTCCCGCGAGGCGCACGCGCACCGACGTGGAATCGCAACGACGGGGCGCTTCGCGGGGCCTCTGCGTGTTACTCTGCCGATGGAAGCAGAGTCGTGACGTCACCCCCTCCTCGCCCTGTCGATCGACTTCCCGCCGACAGTGCGCGGACGACCCGGGAACCCTTTTGCTCGTACCGGGTTGGACGTCTTTTGTCCGATCGACTGTCACTCTCTACGACTACTGTTATTCATATTTCTTCTTGCAGAAGAGAGAGCGGATGAAACTCTCGATCACAAAATCCGAATTCCTTCGCGGCCTCGGACGGATCCAGTCGATCGTCGAGAAGCGGAACTCGATGCCGATCCTGGCGAACACGCTGATCGAAGCGCCGTCGACCGGTGGGGAAGCGCAGCTCCAGCTCGCCGCGACCGATCTCGAAGTCGGCGTGCGGAGCCAGCACGCGGCGAACGTGACGGAGGCGGGTGGGCTCACGGTTTCGGCGAAGAAGCTCTTCGAGATCGTCCGCGAACTCTCGGACGACAAGATCGAACTCGAAGCGACGGCCAACTCGTATCTCGAGATCCGGTGCAATCGCAGTCGCTTCACTCTCGCCGGCACCGCCGCCGAGGAATACCCCACACTGCCCGAATTCAGCCCGGAGAAGACGGTTCCCGTCTCTGCGGGGGTGCTCTCGGCGATGATCGAGCGGACCATGTACGCCGCGTCGGTCGACGAGACCCGGTACAACCTGAACGGCGTCTACCTCGAGGTGCTGAACGAGACCGAAGAGATCCGGCTCGTTGCGACGGACGGCCATCGTCTCGCCTGCGCCGATCGCGAGATCGACGGAGACGCGAGCGCGCTCGCGAGCGGCGTGATCATTCCGCGCAAGGGACTCGGTGAGCTGAAGCGACTCGTCGACGAAGACGACGCGGAAGAGATCGAGCTCGCCTTCGCGAACAACAGCGGCCTCGCGCGCAAGGGCGACGTCACGCTCGTCATGCGACTGATCGAAGGCGAGTTCCCGAACTACAACCAGGTCATTCCGAAGGAGCTGACGCGGAGCCTCGTGCTGCCGACGGACTCGCTCGTGCAGGCGGTGCGTCGCGTGGCGCTGCTCTCGTCGGAGCGAAGCCGCGCCGTGAAGCTCGAGCTCTCCGACGGACAGCTCGTGATCAGTTCGAACAACCCGGATCTCGGTGACGCGCGCGAAGAGCTCGACATCGACTACGCGGGGGACGCGCTCACGATCGGCTTCAACGCGAAGTACCTGATGGACGCGATCAATGCGATCCAGTCGAAGGAGATCCGCTTCGCGTTCCAGGACGAGCTCTCCCCGTCCCGCATCACGCCACCCGAGGACGAGAAGACCCTCGCCGTCGTGATGCCGATGCGGATCTGATCGAGCCTCGGCGACGGCCCCGGAGCCGGCCCCGCCGACCGCCGCGCAGGACCCTCGGAACAGCCTCAAAACACCGTTCCTCGAGGCTGGATCGCGATTTTCCCACGGGAAAAGCTCGCTCTCACCAGAACGTCGGTCCACGAGCCGGAGAACGCCGCGAGAGCCGGAAACGAGGGCGTTCTCGCCTTTGCTTGACCCTCGGGGTTCCGGTACTCTCCCAGCGCGTTTCAGACGCGTTTGGGGACGCGGCGAAGACGCCGATCCGAGCGGGATCGAAGCGCCCTCTGCCGGGCGTTCGTTCAGCCTCCGCACGGTCGGTCGAACGCTCGCGCACGAGCCGGAGAGTCCGTTCGCCGGAGGGGCGAGAGCGGGATCTCGAAGGGGCGGGGCCGCCAGGTCGCTGGCGGGATCGATGTCCCGGAAGAACGGATCTCCCCTGCCCGCTCTGCGCACCCGGAGCGACCGCAGGACACGAACGACCGGTTCGGTCGAAGCGATCGGGGCGCGCAGCGAACGAAGGGATCTTCGCCGCGAGTCGCAGCAGAAGAACCAGGGATGAAAAGAGAGACGGTGAGCTACGACGCCAGTTCGATCGAAGTCCTCGAGGGTCTCGAACCCGTTCGCAAACGCCCGGCGATGTACATCGGATCGACGAGTCCCGATGGTCTCCATCATCTCGTGTACGAGATCGTCGACAACTCGATCGACGAAGCGCTCGCGGGCCACTGCAGCGAGATCCACGTCACGATCGACCAGGAAGGAAGCGTGACGGTCGTCGACAACGGCCGCGGCATTCCGACGGACATGCATCCCGTCGAGAACCGCCCCGCCTGTGAGGTCGTGCTGACGACGCTGCACGCCGGCGGCAAGTTCGACGAGAACTCGTACAAGGTGTCGGGCGGACTGCACGGCGTCGGCGTCTCGGTCGTGAACGCGCTGTCCACGGAGCTCCAGCTCGAGATCAAGCGCGCCGGCAAGATCCACACACAGTCATTCTCGCGCGGCACGCCGACCTCCGGCCTCGAGATCCTGGGGGACACGGACGAGACGGGCACCACGGTCCGCTTCCTGCCGGATCCCGAGATCTTCCCCGTGACGGAGTTCTCCTTCGACGTCCTCTCGAAGCGCCTCCGCGAGCTCGCCTTCCTGAACGCCGGCGTCCG
>JBCCZJ010000217.1:0-8343 GCA_039187915.1 Myxococcota bacterium | reverse complement strand
GGCGCGACCCGGACTTCGCGCCGGACGAAGCCGCCTTCTACTACGTCCTGGTTCACGATCGCCTTCGCCTCGTCGGGCAGCGCCGCGCCGAAGACGGCGGCGTCGTGGTCGCTCCAACGCGGCGTCGGGATCTCGAGGACGCGGACGTAGTAGAAGGCGGCTTCGTCCGGCGCGAAGTCCGGGTCGCGCCAGACGGTCGTGAGTTCGTTGGCGCCGATCGCGTTCGTGAAGCGCGCGTTCTCGAGGTCGCGCGTGTCGCCGACGGGATCGAGTCGACCGTTGCGCCGGATGCGCCGGCGGTCCCGGCGCTTCGGATCGTTGTTCGACCAGTCGACGTCGTACACGCGCTCGAAGGTCTCCCCCGAAGCGTCTCGCCAGCCCTTCACGACCTGCACGCGGTCGAGGTTGGCACCGAGCGGATCGCGTTGGGCCGCGATCAGGAAGGAGGGCACGCTTCCGCGCGATCGCGCGGTGAGCTCGCCGCCCATCGGCACGCCCTTCGCGTAGCCGACCCGCGCGAGGTCGGGCGCCGCTGCATCCTCGTCGGCGAAGCGCCAGCCGCCGAAGAAACGGAGCGTGATCCGCGGGCCGGTCGTCGCGTAGACCTCGCGCCGCCGCATCGCGTCGAAGATCGATTCGCGCGTGTTCTCCGCCGCCCAGACCGCGGCGTAGCCCGAGGCCGCCTGCTGCCAGCCCATGATCGTGAGATCGCCGGAGCGACCGACGGGGCTCGTCGGTCGCGCGGCCGAGGGCTCCTGGCCGGCGCTGTGCTTGCCGAAGAAATTGTCTTCGTCTGCCGTCGCGAGCGCGGTGTGGGAATCCGTCGAGCCGATCATGCCGAAGCGGAAGGGGTTCACGCCGATCTCGCCGTAGAGCTGCAGGCCGAGCCCGAGCGCCGAGCGCGCGTACTCGTACCGGAGCATGTCGTTCGTCTTCGGGACGCCCGTGAAGTTCGCGATGTCCCAGCGTTCGTAGTCCGAGAACGCATCGTCGGGCGACAGGAAGGGGTGGGTCTCGCCGTCCCCCTTGATCTGCGTGACCTCGACCAGCGGCTCCCAGCGCGCGCGGCGCTCGGCGTAGTCGGCGCCGATCGCGGCGCCCTCGCGCGTCTCGGGGCGGAACATCAGTCCGTTCGAGAGATTGCCGTTGTGCGGAATCGCGAGGGCCTGTCCGCCGGTCTCGGCTTCGTAGCGTCCGAGCGCGGCCCACAGGTCTTCCGAATCGTCGCTCATGAAGGAGGAGAAGGGGAGGCGGTCCTCGAGGCGGTCGGCGCCGTCGCGATAGACGACGACGCGATGGAGGTTGTTGCCGCCGGGCCAGGAGGTCCACTCGTAGCCGATGAACGCGGTGAAGAGGCCGGGCAGGTTGTGTCGCTCCGCCGCCTCGACCACCTCGTTCCAGGCCGGGCCGATGATTTCGGGGTCGTTCAGCTCGGTCGGCCAGCCTTTCATCCGGCCCTCCTCGGAGATCCTCAGTCCGGCGCGGGCGCCCCCGACCTCGACCAGCAGGCGCCGCCACTCCGCGAGTCGCTCGTTCGCCAGCAGTTTCGGGTTGCCTGCGACGAGGGCGTCCATCGCGCCCAGACCGTTGGCGTGGTCGGCGATCACGAGGAAATCGAGGGGACGATCGAGCCGGGCGCGCTGGCCGTGGGTCGCCACGACCGCCTCGCCCTTCGCGAATCGGTAGGCGTCGTCGGCTTCGAGCGTCACGCCGAAGCTGAAGGCGTCCTGGGAGAGGCGCGTGTGGAGGTGGGTGTCGCCCCAGAGCGGCGTGCGGGGGATCGGCGAATGCGCGGGCGTCGAATAGGCGGCGAGCGGGGCCGCGTGGGCGGCTTCGGGCCCGGACGCGTCCGGCGCGGCGTGCGCGTCGGCTCGGCCGGCGCCCGCGGGCAGGAGGAGGCACGCGGCGAGCGTCGAAAGCACGAGGGCAGGGCGAACGCCGCGACGGGACGGGAAGGAAGATTCGATGGGCACGCGGTCCGCCTCCTCGCGCGTCGGCGGGGACGCGCGGTCGCGATGGTAGGGAATCCTTCGGCTTTGCACGGCGGGGAGGACGTGAGATGATCACGACACGGCGCAGCACCCAGGCGCCGAACGGAGGGAGTGTGGCCGAGGAGTACGACGTCTGCGTGATCGGGACCGGCGCCGGAGGCGGCGTGATGATCGATCAGCTGACGGCCGCGGGATTCCGGGTCGTGGCGCTCGAGCGCGGCGGGCGGGTCGGTCCCGTCGACTTCGACGACGACGAACTCGAGAACGTGATCCGGGACCAGGTCTTTTCGCCGCATCAGCTCGAGACCTACCGGTTCGACGAGCAGAGCGAGTCGATCACGGGTCGTTTCAGTCACCTCGCCCATTGCGTCGGCGGCACGATCACGCATTGGGCCGCCTGGTCGTGGCGCTTCCAGCCGGACGACTTCGAGGTCCTCTCGAAGGAAGGGCCGCTCGCCGGCGCGAACCTGGCGGACTGGCCGATCTCCTACGATGACCTGGAGCCCTTCTACACGAAGGCGGAACGCGACTTCGGGGTCGCGGGGGACCACACGCTGAATCCCTTCGGTGCGCCCCAGAAGACGCCGCTCCCGAATCCCCGTCATCCCGAGCGCCTGTCCGCGAAGAAGTTCGCGGCCGGGGCGAGGAAGCTCGGCTACCACCCCTTCCCGGTGCCCAAGGCCATCAACTCGCGTCCCTACGCCGGTCGACCGCGCTGCATGTACGGCGGGTCCTGCCGGGCCTACGGCTGCCCGGTCCACGCGAAGGCCACGACCCTCTCCGTCTCGCTGCCGCGCGCGGAGCGCACGAAGAAACTCGATCTGCGGATCGAAGCGATGGTCTACGAGCTGCCCGTCGACGACCAGGGACGCGTGACGGGGGCGCGCTATCTCGACGCCGAGGGCAACGCCCACGAGGTCCGCGCTCGACACACGGTCGTGTCGGCGGGGGCGATCGGCACGCCCCAGCTCCTGCTGCTCTCGAAGTCGAAGACCTTTCCAGACGGCCTCGCGAACGGCTCCGGACAGCTCGGGCGGAACCTCACGTTCCACCATCACCCCTCGGTCATCGGCGTCTTCGACGAGGACCTGCGCGCCTATACGGGCTTCGAGAGCCACGCCGCCTTCGACGATCTCCACGCGAGCGACCCGAAGCGCGGCTTCATCCGCGGCGGGGTCGTGGGCGAGCTGAACACCTTCACCCACCAGCCGATCGCCTACTCCGCGGTGCTCGCCTCGGACCACGCCTTCGGTTCGAGCTGGGGGGCGGGGCTCAAGGACCGGATCCGCGCGTTCCCGCGGACGCTCACCCTCGCGCTGATCGGCGAGGAGATGCCGATGGAGGAGAACGGGGTGGATCTCGATCCCGTCGTGCGGGACCGCTTCGGTCTCGCGGTCCCGCGGATCACGAAACGCCAGCATGACAACGACCTCGCGATGTTCGACTGGTACGAGAAGAAGTTGATCGAAGTCGCCGAAGCGGCCGGGGCCCAGCACGTGAGCGTCGGCCGCAATCCCGAGGTCTACATCTCGAAGACCCAGGCCCAGAAGGGCAACGCCCACAGCCACGGCACTGCACGCATGGGTACGGATCCCTCGAAGTCGGTCCTCGACCCGTGGTGTCGCAGTCACGAGGTCCCGAACCTCTGGGTCGTGGACGGCAGCTTCATGCCGACGACCGCCGGCTACAACCCGACCCTCACCATTCTCGCCAACGCCTACCGCGTCGCGGATCACTTCGTCCGCGAAGCGAAGAAGGGATCGCTCTAGTGTCGAACGATCGAGACGACGAACGGAAGCGGGGCCTCGACCGACGGGCCTTCCTCCGGCGCGGCGGGATCTACGGCGCGGGCGTCTGGGTCGCGCTCAACGTGCCGCGCCCCGCCGCCGTGCGCGCGGCCGCGGCGAGCGCGTCCCCCGTGGTCCTGTCGGCTGCGGAGTGGACGACCCTCGAGGCGGCGACCGCGCGGATCATCCCGACCGATCACGAGCCCGGGGCGAAGGAGGCGAACTGCGTCAACTTCATCGACAAAGCGCTCGCGAACGAGGACGCCGCGGCGGTGCCGCTCTACAAGGGGGGACTCGCGGCCCTCGACGGGGTCGCAGCGGCCCGACACGGCGCGGGTTTCGCGGCGCTGTCCCCGGAGCAGCAGGACGCGATCCTGGGCGACCTCGAAAAGGGCCGGGCCGCGGAGTGGGCGATCGCGGACGCGCTGCCTTCGCCGCTCTTCTTCGAGACCCTGCGCGTGCACACGATCGTGGGCTTCCTCGCCGACCCGTCCTACGGCGGCAACGCCGACTACGCGGGATGGCGGGTCGCCGGTTATCCGGGGCCGCGGCACCGCCGGGGCGGCTTCACGCCCGCGCAGGTCGAGGGCGAGGCGCCGGTCGTCCCGATCTGGGAGCGATGAGTCCACCACTTCACAGGGGTCGCAGGAGAATTAGTTTCCCGGAGTTCCTCCATGGCCCCGGAGCCCATCGTGACCTTCGATCCTCTCGCGTACGCCCAGGA
Organism: Myxococcota bacterium; assembly: GCA_039187915.1. GTDB lineage: Bacteria > Myxococcota_A > UBA9160 > UBA9160 > UBA4427 > UBA4427. Next base: position 3,841 of record JBCCZJ010000217.1, on the reverse strand, counting down.
GCAGATCGTTCCGCTGCTCGAAATCCTGTCCGAAGGCGCCGAAGCCGACGGCAAGGCCGACCAGGCCGCGTTCTTCGGGCGGATCCACGCCGGGATGACGAACGCCCGAGACGCCGTCGATCTCGCGGAGCCCTTCATGGAGCTCTCCGCGAGCGCGTTCATGGGCTTCGACTTCAGCCCCCCGACGGCGATGCTGCTCGACCAGGTGTTGATCTACGCGAGTCAGCTCTCCGAGGTGCTTTCGCTGGACGAGGACGAGATCCACTAGCGCGCTGCGCCGAGGCGGCCCGGAAGCGCTGGCCCCGCCGCGGGCGTCGCTTCACTGCGCGTATTCGGCTTCCTCGAGCAGCGCGTCGTAGAAGTAGCCGAACCCGAGGTCGACCTCCTTGCGCAGCGTCCCGCGATAGAGGACGCGCTGGCCCTCGAGTGGGTTGTCCTTCGTCTGGACCGTGAGGTCGAGATCCGCGAGCGCGGGATCGCCGCTCGCGTCCCGCAGATGGACCCAGTACCAGCCGATCGCGCCCGCGACGCGCGTGACGATGCCGTGGACGACGACTTCGCGATCGGCGAGCGCGTCGAGGCCCGCGAACGCCTCGGCCACGCCGACCGCGTCCTCCGGAATGCGTCCGACGCTCGCCGCCTGCGCCGTCGCGAGATCGACCGCGCGGGCGTGTTCGATCGTGACGAGCTCGGGCACGCGCTCTCCGATCTCCGCGACCTCGACGTTCCGCTCGGCCGTTCCCTGCCCGAGCAGGACGTAGTCGCCGACCCGGGCTCCGACCTGCGGGACGCGGACCCACGTCACGTATTGGCCCTGCCGGACCTCGAGCAGCTGATTCGCACCCCGGTCGACGACGCGTTCGACCACGGTCGGGGCATGGTTCGCCCAGCCGCCGGGCGGCGGCGCCGTCCCGAGCGAAGTGCGACAGCCGGCCAGCAGCAGCGCGAGTACGAGGACCTGCCATCGCGAGCTTCTCTTCGTCATCGTTCGTCTCCGTCCTGGCGCGCCCGGTCGCGCGGGGCTCACGCCGCCGGCGCTTCGGACCCGTACTTCTTGATCCGGCTCTGCAGCGTGGTCGGTCGGATCCCCAGGAGCGCCGCCGCCCCCTTCTTTCCGTAGATCTGCCCGCCCGAGCGCTCGAGCGCGTCCTGGATGTGCGCCCGCTCGATCTCGGCCAGCGTCGGGAAGGCGCCGTCGGCGCGAGGGAGGCGATCGCTCGCCGGCCCCGCCGTGGCACCGGGGACCGCAGGCAGGTCGATGTCGTCCGGGTCGAGTCGTCCGTCGCGGTCGAGGATGAGCGCGCGCTCGAATACGTTCGAGAGCTCGCGGAGGGTGCCGGACCAGCCGGGCCCGCGGAGCTTCTCGAGCGCCTCGGGCGCGACGGACGGCTCCGGGCGCCCCATGCGCGCCGCGACGTCGCGCAGCAGGGTGCCCGCGATCATCTCGAAGTCGTCCATCCGCTCCCGCAGCGGCGGGAGCTCGAGCGGGAACACGTTGAGTCGGTAGTAGAGGTCTTCGCGGAAGCGTCCGTCGGCGACGGCTTCTTCGATGTCGACGTGCGTCGCGGCGATCACGCGCACGTCGACCTCGATCTCCTTGTCGCTGCCGACCGGGGTCAGACGGCGCTCCTGCAGGACGCGGAGCAGCTTCGCCTGGAGGTCGGGGGCGAGCTCGCCGATCTCGTCGAGCAGCAGGGTGCCGCCGCGGGCCGTCTGGAAGCAGCCCTGTCGCGCGCCGCTCGCGCCGGTGAAGGCACCCTTCACGTGTCCGAAGAGCTCGCTCTCGACGAGGTCCTTCGAGACGGCCGCGCAGTTCAGGGCGACGAAGGGCTGGTCGGCGCGCGCGCTCCATCCATGCAACGCCCGCGCGAGCTGTTCCTTGCCCGTGCCGGTCTCGCCCAGGATGAGCACCGGGGTGTCGGTCTCGGCCACCGCCCGCGCCCGACGAGCCAGCTCCTGGACACGCGGTGAGCGACTCTCTTCGAGGACGCGGGCGGGATCCGAGACGCGCTCGCGCGACTGCTCGGCGCTTCGCTCGCGCTCCCGGAGATCGGCGAGTCGGCCGAGGCGTTGGCTTCGCTCGAGGGCGATCGCGAAGATCTGACCGTAGAGCTCGACGAGGCCGCGCGTCTCCTCGCTGTAGGGCTGACACTCCTCGCGATCGACGGTCACGAGGCCGACGGTCTCGTCGCCCGCGCAGAGCGGAACGACCATGCAGGCGTGGCCGTGGGGCAGGTCGAGGACGCCGTCGTAGGGGTCGCCCTCGCCGTGCGCGTGGTCGTGCTCGGTGAAGATCCGGGCGCGCCGGCCCTCGATCGCCTCGCGGATCGACGGGAATTCGCGCAGGTCGAGGCGATGGCCCGAGACCGCCTCGCGCGCGAGCCGACCCTGGGCCGTGCGGGCGACGAGCTCGTTGCCCTCCAGCTCGAAGAGGGTCGCGAGGTCGTAGGGGGCGAGGCCGCGGAGCCACTCGAGTCCGCGGCGCGAGACCTCCGCGAAGTCGGTGCCCTCGGCGATGCCGAGCAGCCCCTTCATGTCCGGTCGTTCCTGGATCATTCGTGCCTCGGGTCGCCGGCCTTTGGGCGGGGCCGGGTAGGGACCACCGAAATCTAGCGTTCGTTTCGGACCGAAGATTGATTTGGGAGTCGATATTCGGTCCTCGGGTCGAAAAATCTCGACATGAGAACGAATACAGATGCCGCTCGTCAGAAAATTCAACGAATTATGTTGGCACGAATCGTGCTGAACCCTTTCGTCGAGCCAACCCCCGGCGCAGACCTCGATCCTCGGCGACTCGCCCGGCTCGCAGGCGGGCGCCTGGAGCGCATCGCCGGGGGCCGAGCGAAAGCTGGAGTGCCCGCGGGGCGCTCCCGGAGGAGGACGACATGCGAATTCGAACGAAACTCTGGCGCGCTGCGACGGCGGTCGCGCTCCTGGTCGGCGCGATGCCGGCGTGGGCGCAGGCGGCCGGCATGGCACGCTCCAACCAGTTCTGGTGGCCCGAGCAGGTGGATCTCTCGCCGCTCCGCCAGCACGACGCCGCGTCGAACCCCTACGGACCGGACTTCGACTACCGAGCCGAATTCCAGACGCTCGACCTCGAGGCGGTCGAGCGGGACATCGAGGGCGTCCTGACGACGTCCCAGGACTGGTGGCCGGCCGATTACGGTCACTACGGCCCCTTCTTCATCCGGATGGCCTGGCACAGCGCCGGCGTCTACCGCGTCTACGACGGCCGCGGCGGCGCGTCGGGCGGCCAGCAGCGATTCGAGCCCCTCAACAGCTGGCCGGACAACGCGAATCTCGACAAGGCGAGGCGCCTGCTCTGGCCGATCAAGAAGAAGTACGGGCGCAAGATCTCCTGGGCCGACCTGATGGTGCTGACGGGCAACGTGGCCCTCGAGTCGATGGGCTTCGAGACCTTCGGCTTCTCCGGCGGTCGCGAGGACGACTGGGAGGCGGAGATCCTCGACTGGGGGCCGGAGACCGAGATGCTCGCGGACGCGCGCTACTCCGGTGATCGCGAGCTGGCCGAGCCGCTCGCCGCGGTCCAGATGGGCCTCATCTACGTGAACCCGGAGGGCCCGAACGGCGATCCGGATCCGCTCGCGTCGGCACGGGACATTCGTGAGACCTTCGGCCGGATGGCGATGAACGACGAGGAGACCGTCGCGTTGATCGCGGGCGGCCACACGTTCGGCAAGGCCCACGGTGCCAAGGCGCCCGAGGGCTGCGTCGGCCCGGAGCCGGCGGCCGCCGCGATCGAAGCGCAGGGCTTCGGCTGGACGAGCCGGTGCGGCAGCGGCGTCGGCGCGGACACGATCACGAGCGGCCTCGAGGG
>JBCCZJ010000216.1:0-8408 GCA_039187915.1 Myxococcota bacterium | reverse complement strand
GGACGGCGACTTCGAGCTCCTCGGCCTCGCGGACCCGACGCAGCCGATCCAGCTCGCGCACTACGCGCGCAGCGAGGACTACAAGAAATGGACGGGCATCCGGTCCGTCGGGGGACGGATCGCGATCTTCGGCGAGGAGGGCCTCGAGTTCGTCCGCTTCACCGCGAAGGGGCCCGTCGCCGAACGCACGTTCGAACGCGGCGAGATCGGTCGTGTGCTCTCGATCGCGCCGGTCGGGAACCGGATGGTGATCGCCGGTGCGCAGGGCCTGCAGGTGCTCGATCCGGGCACCGGCGAGATGCGCCGCGTGATGCGACGGATCGTGAAGAGCATCGACGCGCTCGACGAGACCCTCGTGTTCGTCGACGGTGAGTCGGTGTATCTCTCGACCCTCGAACTTCTCGCGGAGAACCGCGTGATCGCCCAGCTGAAGCTCGGCAAGACCTTCGGCCCGGACAACGTCCGCGTTCTCGATCGCGCCGCGGTCGTGACCGGACCGGGCGGAGCGCTCGTGGTCGACCTCGCGAACCCGCAGAAGCCGAAGGCCGTCGCCAAGCTGTCGAGCCGCCAGATCGGCGAGGTCGTGGATGCCACGCGCGTGCGCGGACGGACGTTCCTGGTGGGCGAGCGGGGGCTGCAGCTCCTCACGCGCCGGCTCGATCGCGTCGAGGAGACGATCGACGTCGGCGAGCGCGATCGCGTGAGCGCGATGGGCCGCCACCTCGTCACGTCGAGCGCGGCGGGCATCCAGGTGGTCGACGCCACGCCCTGGGCCACGGCGCCGAGCCCCGCCGCCGCGCGCTGAGCGGACCGCGGTTCCGCTCTGCGGAGCCGCGTCGCTACTCGATCCCGAGCTCCGGGGGCGTCAGCCCCTGGCGCACGAGGGTGATCTCCGGGCCCTTGCGGTGGAGGGGCATGCGGTGGCCGAGGTAGGCCCCCGTGTCCGCGTCGAACCAGAACGAGAAGCTCGGTAGCAGCCGGCTCGCGAGCCACGCGACGGCCTCGCCGAAATCCGGGCCGTACTCGATCTCGACGACCTTCCGGCCGAGCTTCGTGCGGGTCCCGCTGCGCACCGCGATCATGTCGTGGAGCACCGGGCCGTTGCTGCACGCCGCGATCTGGAAGCGGACGACGTCGACCTCGCCCTGCACGAGCGGCAGGAAGAGCATCTGCATCGGGACGTTGACCACACGATCGTCGCCTTCGATCGCGACGTGGCGCCCTTCGGACTCGGGCTTGCCCTCCTCGTAACAGCTGACGCGCCCGGCGCGGTGGTCGATCACCAGGAGCGGCAACGTCTTGCCGTCGGCGGTGGTCGACTGCGAGCGCTCCTCGATCACGCGGAGCGTGACCTCGTCGGTCGACGGGGCGCCCGCGAGACCGCCGGCCACCGGCGCGAGGACCGCCTGCGACACGTTGCGGGCGCCTTCATCGGTGCCGAGGGTCACGCGCATGCGATGCGAGCCGTCGTCCTCGGTCCAGGTCTCGAAGCTCGAGCGGCCGATCGCGCGTCCGGAGGCGTCGAAGGTCGTCGCGCCGATGGCTTCGGTGTCGTCGCCCGCGCGCAGCGCCAGGCTGGACTCGGCGAACGCCGTAGGCGGGGCGAGCGCGAGCGCAGCGAGCAGGGCGCGCGCCGCGAAGGCGGCGGGACCGGGCAGGGCGCGCGTACGAGCGCGCGTGGGCGCGGGCGGGCGGGACATGGGGCGGGAGAATACCCGAGGCGCCGGTGGGCGGGTCTTTCCTGTCCGAAAGATCCTTCCTTCACGGCGCGCGCCGCGACGAGACGCCCCGTCCCCACGTCTCGAGCGACTTCGAGGGGCCGCACTGCTACCTTGCCGCCATGTCGCAGGTCTGGACTCGATCCCGAGCCGGAACCGCCTCGCCCCCACAGGTTCGTCAGCCGGTTCCCGAACGCCCTACGCTCCATGCGATCGAGCTTCCGCTCGACTGGGCACCCGGCTCGACGCAGGCCTATCTGATCGAGGGTCAGCCGCTCACGCTGATCGACGCTGGCGTGGCGAGCCCGGCCTCCCAGGCCGCCCTGACGGCGGCGCTCGACGGCCTCGGCTACGCGCTGTCCGACGTGGAGCGCGTCGTCGTGACCCACGCCCACCGGGACCATTTCGGGTTCGTCGAGGGGCTGCGCGCCGCCGGTGCCGACCTCGAGTGCTGCGTGCACGAAGCGGACGCCGACCGGGTCGAACGCTATGCGCAGGTGCTGCGCGCGCGGATCCGCGAGACGCCGCCGCTCTTCGCGGCCTTCGGTGTCCCCGCCGAGGTGACCGAGCGACTGGCGCGGGAGCGGGAGGCGTCGGTCGAAGCCGAGCTCGCCGAGGGGCGCCCGACGCGCGTCGATCGTCGCCTCGTCGAAGGGGATCGCATCGGGTTCAAGGACTGGGACCTCACGGTCCTGCACGCGCCCGGGCACACCCCCGGTCACATCGTGCTCGAGGACGAAACGAGCGGACTCGTCTTCTCCGGCGATCAGGTCATGGCGCAGGCGATTCCGCACGCCGAGAACTTCTTCGTCGACGGCCTGCCGGACCCGGCGGATCCGCTCCGCCGACGCCCCCGCTTTCGCGGCCTGGTCGAGATGCGGCGCACGCTGCGCAGGCTCCGGCGTCGCTCCGTGCGCGTCGTGCTGCCGGGGTACGGCATGGCCCTCCGACGCGGTCAGCGCGCGGTCCAGGACACGCTGCTCTACTACGACGTCCGGCTCCAGCGGATCGATCGCGGGCTGCGGAGCCTGGCGGCGATGGACCAGGACGTGACGGCCTGGGAACTCTTCCAGGCGCTGTTCCCGGTGGACGAGCCGGAGCGCGACCTGCGGGCGCACATGCTCCTGCTGATCGGTGCGCTCGACTGCCTCGAAGAGGACGGGCTGCTCGTGACCGAACGCCGCGGGGACGGCGTGTTCACGCACCATCGCGGATAGGTCGCCGCCCGGTCGTCGCTCGACGGCGGCGAAAGCCTGAGGCAGTCGCGTCGAGGCGCGCTAGTCGAAGCGCGAAAGCAGGTAGACCGCGAGGGCGCGGCGCTCTTCCTCGGCGAGCTCGAAGGCCGGCATGGGGGGCGTCGGCGCCAGGAAGAAGCCGATCAGGGCCTCGAGCGAGTACTTCGCGCCAAGGTCCTCGAGCGGCTTCGCGACGATGCCGGCCGCGGCTTCGTCGGCCAGGTGGCAGGTGCCGCACGCGTTGCGCTCGAAGAGGGCGGAGCCCGCGCGGCCGAGGGCCGCCTGGGCGTCCGCGTCCATGGCCTCGGGCGGTTCGGACCCGTCGTGGCTTCCGGCGGCGGCGGATCCGTCGGCGAGGGCCGCGTCGGTGGCGGGGCCCTGGTGGAGCCGGAAGATCGAACCGGCGTAGTCGTCGCTCACGTAGATCGAGCCGTCCGGACCCTCGATCACGTCGACCGGGCGGCCGATCACGTCCTCGTCGACCTCGAAGCCCGTCAGGAAATCGCGCTCTTCGACCTCGCCGTTCTCCCAGTGGAGCGAGACGACCTTGTAGCCGTCGAGGCGCGTGCGGTTCCAGGAGCCGTGCAGCGCAACGAGCGCCGCGCCGCGGAGCGCCACCGGCGTGTCCGGGTGTCGGAGGAACGTGATGCCGAGGGGCGCGTTGTGGGCGCGAAAGCCGTGGACCGGTGAGATCGTGGCTTCGACCTTGTCGGGGTTGGCCTCACCGAAGTCCGGGTCGACGTCGCCGAAGGCGTTCGCGTAGGGCCAGCCGTAGAAGCCGCCGCGCTCGACGAGGTTCAGCTCGCAGGGCGGATAGTCGTCGCCGAGCAGGTCGCGTCCGTTGTCGGTCGCGTAGAGCGCGTTCGTGCCGGGCTGCCAGTCGAAGCCGACCGAGTTGCGCAGACCCGAGGCGTAGATCTCTTCGCCGCTGCCGTCGGGCTCGTAGCGAAGGATCGCGGCGCGGCGCGGATCGTCTTCCTCGCAGACGTTGCAGCTCGATCCGACGTGGACGTACATGCCTCCGTCCGGACCGAAGCGCAGCGTTCGGGTCCAGTGTCCACCGCCCGGCGGGATGCCTTCGACGACGCGCTCGATCGGCCCCGCCGTCCGGATCGTGGTCGGTCCGTCGTCGGCGATCGGGACGCGCACGATCGCGCCGGTCTCGGCCAGATAGAGATGGCCGTCGCGGAAGTCGAGGCCGTGGGCGCGATCGAGGCCCTCGACCAGCACGCGGTTGCCGTCGGAGCGCCCGTCGCCGTCGCCGTCCGGAAGGACGTGAACGATCCTGCCCTGGCGCGGCTGGCTCACCAGCAGGGCGCCGCCGGGGCTGAAGCGCATGAAGCGAGCGGTCTGGATGTCTTCGGCGAAGAGCTCGACGGTGTAGCCCGCCGCCGCCTGGTAACGGTTCCGGAGGACCTCCTCCGAGGGCGCCTCGATCCCCCGCCCGGTCATGAAGGCCAACATCGGCCCGTTGACGACCGGCAGGGCGAAGCAGGCGCCCACCCCGAGCAGACCGAGAATCCCCACGCCGACCAGCAATTTGCGCATTTTTCCCTCTCGAACCGCGGGCGCGCGGCCGCGCGAGAGTACCCTACGGCCCGGAGAGTGCGCGTCCGATGGGGCCGACTCGGGTCCCGTGGGCGCGGCCCGATTCGGCGCTTTTTCGCCCCTTGGGGCCTTGACGAAAGCCCAAATTTCCCGGATACATAGGCGCTCTTTCCCGGCCCCTCCTGGCCGGAAGCAGGTACCCAGGCATGCAGAAGATCCGAAGAGGCGACCTCGTCCAGGTCGTGAGCGGCGCCGGCGCGTCCGCGAACCCGCCCGTGCAGGGACGGGTGATCGCCGTCGATCCGCAGAAGGGCCGCGTCCGCGTCGAGGGCGTGCGTCTCCAGAAGCGTCATCTCCGCCCCGGTCGCAGCGGCGCCCGCGAAGGCGGCATCGTCGAGACCGAAGGCTTCATCGATGCGTCGAACGTGATGCTCGTGAACCCGTCCGACAGCAAGCCCTCGCGCGTTCGGTTCGAAGAGCGCGATGGCAAGAAGGTCCGCGTGTTCGCGCGCGGTGGGGACGTCGTTCCCGAGCCGTAGGCCGGACACGCCAGGCCCCCGCCGCCTCACCCAGCCTAAGCCTAATAAGGAAGCACCAAGATGGCCAAGAAGGGCAAGCGCGAGCAGATCAAGCTCGAGTCGACCGCCGGCACGGGACACTTCTACACGACCTCGAAGAATCGGACGAACACCCCGAACAAGCTCGAGTTCAAGAAGTACGACCCCGTCGTCCGCAAGCACGTCCTCTACAAAGAGACGAAGCTCAAGTAGCGACCGTGCTCCCGCCGGTTTCCGGCCCCCGCGACCCGTTCCCGCGCCGACGACCCTAGACCGCCCCGGTGGGGTCGCTACCGTTGGGTGACCGATCGGCCGACGTCGATCCGGCGCGCGCCTGACAGCGCCTCGGGCCTCCTGGAGACAGGGACGGGGCGAACGAGAGAGGGACTTCGAATGGCCTGGGTGATCACCCGAATGTGTCGAGACTGCGTGGACATGGCTTGCGTCGAGGTCTGCCCGGTCGACTGCATCGTCCAGCACAAGGACAAGGCCGACGCCCCGGGCTTCGAGAACCAGCTCTACATCGATCCCGAGGAATGCATCAACTGCGGGGTGTGTGAGCCGGAGTGCCCCTGGGAGGCGATCTTCGAGGACGAGCAGGTCCCGAGCGTCTTCGAGGACGACGTCGCCGAGAACGCCAAGATCAGCGACGTCCGCGACGATTTCGAAGTTCCGGAAAGGGACGACGTCGACGTTCCGTCCCCCGACGAGATCTCCGCGAACAAAGAGAAGTGGGGCTACGACGGCTGACCGGGTCGCGTCAGCGCCGCCACGGCCGTCCCCCGCATCGGCGCCGCCTCCGCCGTCAGTCCACATCGGCGCCGCCAACGGGACCTCCGCTCCGTCTGAGCCGAGTGCGAGAACGAAGGGCCAGCGCAGAAGCGCTGGCCCTTTTTCGTGGTCTTCCCGGTCGCTCGCTTCGGCCGGGCCGACGCGGCGGGTCCGGCGGCGGGGATCAGCCCTGTCCGGCTTCGTCGAAGGCGCGGGCCATGACGTCGGGCATGCGCGCGTAGTCGTCTTCGCTCGGCGGGTCGTCGAGCAGGCCGGTCCAGCGCCGGAGCTGTTCGACGGCCTGGTGGACGAGCATCCACTTGCCGCCGACGGGACGGGCGCCGGCGGCGCGCGCGTCGGCGAGCAGCCGCGTGTGCTCCGGCGCGTAGACGGCATCGAGGACGGTCGTGTCCGCCGAGAGCCAGCCCGCCTCGATCGGCGAGCGATCCTCGTTCAAGCCCACGCTCGTGGTGTTGATCACGAGCTCGGGGGCGAGATCGGGGAAGCGGTCGAGGGGGCCCGCGTCGTCGGCACCGAGCTCGTCGACCAGGGTCCGGGCGCGCTCGACCGTGCGGTTCAGGACGTGGACCTCGCAGCCCCGCTCGCGCAGTCCGTAGACCAGGGCGCGCGCGGTTCCGCCAGCGCCGAGCACGACGGCGCGACGCCCGTCGACGGGCCCCGCGCGCTCGAGGGCCCGCAGCGCGCCGATCCAGTCGGTGTTCGTGCCGACCCAGCGGTCGCCGCTCAGCGTGACCGTGTTGACCGCGCCGATCGCCCGGCCGACGGGCTCGAGCTCGTCGACGAAGGCCATGATCGATTCCTTGTGCGGAATCGAGACCGCGAGCTGGCGCACCCCTTCCTCGCGAAGGCGCGCGAGCTGGCCCGCGAGGTCGTCCGGAGGGACGTCGAAGGCGCGGTAGTCCGCGTCGAGTCCGAGCGCCGCGTAGGCCGCGGTATGCATCGCGGGCGAGCGCGTGTGGCCGGCCGGATGCAGCACGATCCCGCACCGCATCGAAGCAACGCTCATCCCTGCACGCGCTCCCAGGCCGCCTTGAGGTCCTCCCACACCGCGCGGCGATTCTCGGCCGTGTACTGCCGCAGCACGTAGGCCGGGTGGAGGGTCGGCATCAACGGAATCCCGTGATAGTCCTGCCACTGGCCGCGGAGCCGCGTGATGGCGATCTCCCGGTCGAGGAGCAGGCTCGCGGCGGGCTTGCCGAGCGTGACGATGACCTTGGGTCGAATGGCCTCGATCTGGCCGTCGAGGAAGGGACGGCAGGCGGCGACCTCGGGCGGCAGCGGAGTCCGGTTCCGCGGCGGGCGGCACTTCACGATGTTGCAGATGTAGACCTCGCTGCGCGGAATCCCGATGCCCTTTTCGATCATCTGCGTGAGGAGCGCCCCCGCACGGCCGACGAAGGGAACGCCGCTCTTGTCCTCCTCCGCGCCCGGCCCTTCGCCGATGAAGAGGAGATCCGCCTGCGGGTTGCCATCGCCGAACACGATCCGTCCGCGCTCCTCGCACAGCCCGCAGCGCTGGCAATCGCCGAGATGGGTCTGGACCTCACCGAGCGTCGGGCGGCGCCCGCTCCAGGGGACGGTGCCGCCGATCTCGACCGGGGGCGCGATTCGTGGCGCGGGGGGAGCGGCGGGCGTCGGCGCGGCTGCGGAGACGGGCGCGGGCGTCGCGCTCGGGGCCGCGGGCTCCGGAAGGGGGAGATCGGGCAGCCGCTCGAACGAGACGACGTCCTCCTCGGCCAGCTCGCGCAGGAGCGCCACCGCCGAAGCGGCGAGGCCGCGGGCTTCGTCGAGCGGATCGCCGGCGCCGGGCGCGTCGAAGCCTTCCCGCGTCATCGCCCGGCCGCGATTCTTCGTCGCCGCGCGTCGTCAGCGGAGATGCGGACCGGGGCGGACATGCGGAGTGGGGCGGAAATGCAGGGCGGGGCGGAAATGCGGGGCAGGGCGGAGGACGGATGGGCCGGCGTCGATCGCATTCGGCGCAGGGTAGCAGCCCGCGCCCGGGGCGGTGGCCGCGCTGCGCGCGGGTTCGCGCGGCGCGCGTCCGGATCTCAGTTCCCGGTCTTCTGCTTTTCCTTCAGCTCGGCGACCAGGGACTTGAACCCGGCGTTGGCGGGCTCGAAGGTGAGCGCCATCTGCAGGTTCTGGATCGCACCGGCGAAGTTGCCGCGCTTCATGTCGGCCTCGGCCTTCGCGTGGAACTGTCGTCCCTGGGCCGTGGCGCCGCGGCATTCGGTCTTGCGCGCCTCGACGTGCGCGTTCTTGGCCTCGGCGATCTGGATCCGCAGGGTCGACGCGTCGTCGTTCTCGTTGCGCTTCGAGTCGTAGGCCTTGCGCCGTCGTGCGTCGCGCAGGACGCAGTAGGCCTCGGTGATGCGCTTCGAGATCCGGCCGCAGGTGTCGCGGAGGTCGGAGGGCAGCTCGCGATTCGCGTCGGGATGGAAGCTCCGCGAGCTGGCGTGGTAGGCCTTGCGGATCTCGGCGGACGTCGCCTGGGGATCGACGTTGAGGAGCTGGTAGTAGTCCAGCTCGTCCATGATCCGGGCGAGGGCTTCGATCTC
>JBCCZJ010000215.1:0-8432 GCA_039187915.1 Myxococcota bacterium | reverse complement strand
TGCTCGCCCAGAACCCCGGCCTCGGGAAGTTCGTCTGGGACATGTTCCAGAACGGCAGCTCCCAGACCCTGGCGCAGATCATGGTCGCGGTCTTCACGATCGGTCTGATCGGCTTCGGCCTGGATCGCCTGATGGTCGCGCTCCAGCGATCGGTCAGTTTCGACGGTGCGGTGTCAGCATGACGACGACCGCGACGCCGACGGAGCCCGAGGAGCGCCAGCTGGACATCGGTTTCAGCGTGCGCGAAGAACAACCCAAGCCGACCGCCCCGCCGTTCCTCGAACTCGAGGGGGTCAGCAAGTCCTTCGGCGAAGGCGCCGCGAAGAGCGAGGTCCTGTCGGAGATCGACCTCTCGGTCCGCGAGGGCGAGTTCCTCGCGATCGTGGGCTTCTCCGGTAGCGGCAAGACGACCTTGATCAACATGATCGCCGGTCTCGTCGAAGCCGACGAAGGGAAGATCGAGCTGGACGGTAAGGCGATCACGGGCCCGGGCCCGGATCGCGGGGTCGTCTTCCAGAGCTACGCGCTGCTGCCTTGGCTGACGGTCATGCAGAACGTCCAGCTCGCGGTCGACTCGGTCTTCTCGGATGCGTCGAAGGCCGACCGGGAGGCGCGCGCTCGGCGCTACGTCGAGATGGTCGGACTCGGCGAGGCGCACTGGAAGTATCCACGGGAGCTCTCGGGTGGCATGCGCCAGCGCGTGAGCGTCGCGCGCGGACTCGCCATGGATCCCAAGATCCTGCTCCTCGACGAGCCGCTGTCGGCGCTCGACGCCCTCACGCGCGCCACGCTCCAGACCGAGATCGAGCAGATCTGGGCCGCGGACAAGAAGACGGTCGTGCTGATCACGAACGACGTGGACGAGGCCATCCTGCTGGCGGATCGGATCATTCCGCTCCGTCCGGGACCCCGCGCGTCGCTCGGCCCGGCCTTCGACGTTCCGCTCGAGCGACCGCGCGACCGCACGGCGGTCAACGACGATCCGCAGTTCAAGAAGATCCGGAACGAGATCACGCACTACCTGATGGCCGTGAGCCGTCAGGCGGCCCGGGCTTCGACCCGCGCGCGCGTGCGCAAACCCGACGTCAAGCCGCTGGACCTGCGCAAGCGCAGCCTCCCGTCGGCGAGGTAGAGAACCATGGCAGGATTCCTCGAAACGGTGGCCCTCTCGAAGGTCTACGACACCCCGAGCGGCCCGCTCCCGGTCGTCGAAGGCTTCGACCTCGACGTCAAGGAGGGCGAGTTCATCGCGCTGATCGGCCACTCCGGCTGCGGCAAGTCCACGGTTCTCCAGATGATCGCGGGCCTGAACGACATCTCGGACGGCAACGTCGTGCTCGACGGACGCGAGATCGACGGCCCCGGGCCCGATCGCGGCGTCGTCTTCCAGGCACCTTGTCTACTGCCCTGGATGACGGCCCGCGAGAACGTGCGGCTCGGTGTCGACCAGGTCTACTCGCACGTCGACGAGAAGACGCGTTCCGACATCGTCGAGTACCACCTCGTGCTGGTCGGCCTCGGCGACGCCATGGACAAGCGGCCGGCGGAGCTCTCGAACGGCATGCGCCAGCGGGTCGGCCTCGCGCGGGCCTTCGCGCTGTCCCCCAAGATGCTGCTCCTCGACGAGCCCTTCGGCATGCTCGACTCGCTCACCCGCGTCGAACTGCAGGAGGTCCTCCTCGACATCTGGACGGAAGACCGGATGACGGCACTCATGGTAACGCACGACGTCGACGAGGCGCTTTTCCTGGCCGACCGCGTCGTGATGATGACCTCGGGCCCGAGGGCCCGCGTCGGCCGGATCCTCGAGGTCCCCTTCGGCCGACCGCGCGACCGCGCGGAGGTGCTCGAGCACCCGGAGTACTACCGACTCCGCGCCGAGCTGATCGGCTTCCTCGAAGGCGAGGATCACGCCAAAGCGGCTTGATTCAGCACATCGATCCGCCGATCCGACCCACTCACGACCTGTCCCTGCTCCCTCCTCACCACCTGAAACGGAAAAGGATGCGACCGAACAATCCGACCAACCGACGGGCTTCCCTCGTCCGCTCCGCTTTACGCGCAGCGGTCGGGGTATCGCTCTTAGTGCAACTCCCCCTCCTCGCCTCCGCCGAGGACAAGCCGCCCGCGACCGCTTTCGACGAGGCGCTCGCCGCGATCACCGACGCGAAGCCGATCATCCATCAGGTGGCCCGCTACGAATACGGCAAGCTGAACGCACTCGAACACTCCCACAGCGCCACGCTGCGGACCCGGTTCGGCGTGCAGTCCGGGACCTACAAGGGCTTCACCGCCCTGGTCGAAGGCGTGAACACGTTCTCGCCCTTCTCGAGCGAGTACTTCGACGCGCAGGCGCCGAACCCGCGCGGGCAGACGCCGGTGGCGGATCCCGAGCGCACGGACGTCAACCGCTACTGGCTGAAGTTCGCCAAGAAGGAATGGGCGGGCCTCGACGTGAAGGGCGGTCGCCAGCGCATCAAGCTCGACGACGACCGCTGGATCGGCAACGTCGGCTGGCGTCAGAACGAGCAGACTTTCGACGCCGTCCGGGCCCAGTCCACGCTCGGCGTCGAAAACCTGCTCCTGCAGTACATGTACGTCTGGGACGTCCACCGGATCTTCGCGAACGAGGGCGCCGCCGGGCAGCTCGACTTCAACCCGAACGCCCACTTCTTCAACGTCGGCTACAAGGCCGGCAAGGCCCTCAAGGCGGTCGGTTTCGTCTACCTGGTCGATCCCGACACGCCGGTCTATGCGGCTTTCGGCTCGGCGACCTACGGCGCGCGCTTCACGGGCGCGATCGAGGTCAGTGACAACGTGTCGATCCCGTACCAGGCCTCCTACGCCTATCAGACGGACTGGGGCCGCAATCAGGTGGCCTACGACGCGCACTACGTCTACGCGGAGGCGGGTCTCAAGTTCAAGTCGATCGGCACCCTCTTCTTCGGCTACGAACACCTGGGCAGCGACACCGACGCGCGGATCGTGACGCCGTTCTCGACGGCCCACAAGTTCAACGGCTTCGCCGACGTGTTCCTGAACAACGGCGGCCTGCGTGGTCTCCGGGACTTCTACGTCTCGATCGCGCCGAAGTTGCCCTTCAAGGGCTGGAAGATGCGGCTCTGGTTCCACCAGTTCTGGGACGACCAGGGCGGAGACAACCTCGGTCAGGAATACAACCTGGTCACGAGCTACCCGATCAACAAATACGTCTCCCTCCTCTGGAAGGCGGCGTATTTCGACGGCGGCAAGAATCGATCGCCCACGGCTTCGGCCACCCGGAGCATCGTGCAGGCGACCTTCAAGTTCTGAGCTGGGCGATCGCGCTCGACGACGCGACCCGGCCGTCTTCAGACGGTCGGGTCGTTTCGTCTCCGCCCGACGTAGAGCGCGACGAGACGGGCGACGAAGATCGTCAGGTAGAGCTGGCCGATGAGCGCCTCGGAGACGGCGAACATCTGGGCCAGGTCGCTCTTCGGCGTGATGTCGCCGTAGCCGAGCGTCGTGAGCGTGACGAAGCTGAAGTAGAGGAGCCGCGTGCCGACGCGCGACCGGTCCTCGAGCGCGCCGGGTCCGTCTGCCAGCGCGAAGGCTCCGGGTTCGAGCTGCTCGAGCACGATGAACGCCATCGTGAAGCAGAGCCCGACGAGCAGGTAGACGCAGATTCCGCCGACGATCGTGTCGGAGGAGACGCGTTCGGCCTGCATCAGGCTGTTGGTCATCACGAGGGTCGTCAGGCCGAGCAGGCCGAGCGCGATCAGCTGGGCCCCCACGCGGAGGTGCTGCGCGCCGGTGAGCTCGACGAACGCGAATCCGCCGATCGAACCGACGGCCAGGAGCGTGGCGACGAGGAAGATCCCCCGCTGGTGGCTGTTCACGAGGACCGCCGCCAGCATCACGAGGGTCAGCATCGGCGAGAAGCCCGTCGAGCGGCCGACCGCGATCTGCACGATCGGGAGCGCGACCAGGAAGAGCACGAGAGAGCCGAGCAGGATCGCGTGGCGCCCGAAAGCACCTGCGTCCTCGTCGCGGTTCGCGAGCGTTCGGAGCCAGGCCATCATCGCGGGGATAGGGTAGGGGAGGCGGGCGTCCCGAGCCGGATCGAAGCGCACGCCGCGCTCGCCTCCGTGGTCCCGCGCGTCGCCCCCGGTGATGGGCGACGTCCGGAGGCGGACCGGGCCTTCGTCTACTTCGTGAGGATCAGGCGGTTGTTCTTCGTGATGCGCAGCGTGTACAGCTCGCCCTCGTGCTCGATCTGGGCGATCCCCTTCGGTCCAAGCAGCTCCCTGGCCTTGACGCGCTTCGGCGCTTCGATCGGGGGATCGATCGCCTGGTTCGCTTCGACTGACATCCAGCTCGCCTCCTGGTCCTGGCTGAGCGGCGTCTGGGGTACGGCGACGTCCGCGATCCTCTCCGGCTCGGGTGTCGGCGCGCCGCGACGCGCGCGCGTCGGAGGCCGACCCGTCGGTTGACGAGAACCAGAACCCTGCGGACGCACCCTAACGAACTTGAAATTCATTTTCAATATGCTTCCCTTGCCTCGCCGATCGTGTCAGCTTCACGCCGCCGCCGAACGGCGCTCGGGACCGGCCGGAGCGCCGACTCCGCCGTCTCGCGCCTCCGTTCGCTCCGCCCGAGGCGGGAACCGCGGCGCGCCCTTCGCCGCGTCGGACGAGCCGGCCGTCCCGGCGTCTTTTCATTCGATTCGTCTTCTACGTCTGCCCTCCGCCGAACGAGGCGTTCGCGCGGGGGCCAAGGACGTGTTCCAGGCCGCGCACGCCGCATACGAAGCGGGCGTTCCGATGCGGGCCGAGGAGTCCCCGTGAAGTCCTTCTTCCGCCTCTCGACCATCCTTCTGCTGAGCGTCGCCGGTCTCCTGTCGCTGCCGGCGAGCGCGAGCGCCGCGGAGGGCAAGCCCGTCCGCGTGGCGACCCTGCTGCCCTTCGTCGAGGACGCGCTGCGCGTCGCCGGCGACGGCGTGACCGTCGTCGCCAGCATCCGCCGCAGCGTCCACGCCCCGCTCGCCGACGGCATCATCGATCTCGGCAATCCCCACTCGCCCAACATGGAGAAGCTCGCGGAGGCGCGGGCCGACATCGTCGTCGGCGACGAGAGCGTCCACGGGCGCTTCGGCCCCGCGATCGCGGCCACCGGCGCGAAGGTCCTCATGATCGAGACGTCGGACGTCGACTCGACCTTCGTCGCACTCGCCGAGGTCGCGAAGGCGATCGGCGGCAGCGAGGCACTCGATGCCCGGATCGCCGAGACGCGCGCGGCGGTCGAGGCGGCGAGCGTCGAGGGGTCGCCCAAGATCCTGACGCTCTTCGGCGCGCCCGGCACCTTCTACGTCATGACCGATCGCGCCTGGCTCGGCGATCTCGCCAAGCGCATCGGCTACCAGGCGGCGATCGCGGACGGCGGCAGCGAACGCTTCCCGGGTCTCGTCCCCGTGAGCGACGAGATCATGGCGATGGCGCGGCCCGACCTCGTGCTCCTGATCGCCCACGGCAACCCGACGCAGATCCGCGCCGAGCTCGACCGCCGCACGCAGCGCGGCGGCGCCTGGGCGGGACTCGCGGGCGCGAAGCTCGGCGTCCACGTCCTCGACCCCGCGCTCTTCAGTGCGAATCCCGGCCTCGACCTCGTGCGCGCCGCGGACGAGCTCGTGCGTCTCGGCGCGGGTGGGTCAGAGGCCGCCACGCGGTGAACCCGGTCGTCTGGCAGGTTCGTTCACGCGCCGAGCTGCTCTTCGAACAGCCCATGGCCTGGACGGTCGTGACCGGACTGGCGCTGCTGGCTGCGGCGGCGCTCGCGACGGCCCAGGGCGCGGTCGACCTCGCCCTGGTCCAGCTCCCCGCTTCGATCGTCGACGTCGACCATCCCTTCCACCGCGTGATCTGGGACGTGCGTCTGCCGCGCGTCGCTTGCGGCGCGCTCGTCGGGCTCGACCTCGCGCTCGCCGGGGCGCTGCTCCAGACCACGGTCCGCAACCCGCTCGCCGATCCCGGCATCCTCGGCGTGACCGCGGGCGCCGGCGTCGGGGCGCTGGTCGTGATCCTCTTCCTGCCGGGTTACGGCGAATGGGTTCCGTGGGCGGGCTTCGTCGGCGCCGTCGCGACGATCTTCGTCCTGCTCGGTCTCGCCGCGAGCAAGGACGGCCAGACCGGCGCGCTGCGCATCGTACTCTCCGGCGTGGCCGTCCAGTCGCTGCTCTTCGCGCTGATCTCGCTGATGACCTACATCTACGCGGATCGCGCGCCGGCGTTCACCGCCTACGTGGTCGGCTCGTTGAACGGCCTCGGCTGGGCCGACGTACAGCGCATGCTTCCGCCGACCCTGATCGGGCTCGTCGCGGTCGTGGCCTATCGCCGGACGCTCAATCTGCTGCTGCTCGACGACAGCGCGGCGAGCGGCGTCGGCGTACCGGTCGTTCAGGCGCGGCTGGGCGCGGCGGTCGTCGCCGCGCTGCTGACGGCCGCGGCGGTCAGCGCCGCCGGATTGATCGGCTTCGTCGGCCTCGTCGTGCCGAACGCGATCCGGCTGCTGGTCGGTCCCGAGCACGGGGCGCTGCTGCCGGCGACCGCGCTCGGCGGTGCGGCGCTCGTGATCTTCGCGGACCTGATCGCGCGGACGGCGTTGTCGCCGCTCGAGCTGCCGGTCGGGGCGTTGCTCTCGATGGTCGGCGGTCCCTACTTCCTCTATCTGCTCTGGAAGAAGCTGCCGTGAGCGCAGCGTCGGTCGGAGACCCGAGCGAGACGCTGGCGATCGAGGCGCGCCGCCTCCACGTCCGTCATCCCGGCGTCGATCGCGACGTGCTGCGCGACGCGTCGCTCAAGGTACGCGAGGGCGAGATCCTCGCGCTGGTCGGGCCGAACGGTTCGGGCAAGTCGACGCTGATCCGCGCGCTCGGCCGCGACCTCGATCTGCGAAAGGGCGAGGTGGTGCTCGAGGGCCGCCCCCTCGCGAGCTATCCGCGCCGCGAGCTCGCGCGCCGCGTCGCGCGTCTGCCTCAGGATCCGCAGACGCCCGAGGGGCTGACCGTCGAGGCGCTCGTCGAGTGCGGTCGCCATCCCCACGTCGGCGCCTTCGGGCGACTGGGACCGCGGGACCTGGCGATCGTCGCCGAAGCGCTCGAGGCGGTCGAGATCGCCGAGTACCGCACGCGCCCGCTCGAGATGCTCTCCGGCGGCGAGCGCCGGCGCGCCTGGTTCGCCATGGCGATCGCGCAGGAGCCGAAGCTGCTGCTGCTCGACGAGCCGACCTCCGCGCTCGATCTCCGCCACCAGTTCGAGCTCCTCGACCTGCTCGTGAAGCTCAACGCGGAGCGCGGCACGACGATCGTGCTGTCGATCCACGATCTCGAGCACGCCGCGCACGTCGGCGACCGGGTCGCCGTGCTCGCGCGCGGACGGGTGTACGATTGCGGACCGCCCGAGCAGGTGCTCAACGAGGAGACGCTGCTCGACGTGTTCCGCGTCGAGTCGCGGATCGACTGCGAGGAGAGCGGGCTCACGATGCGCATCCTCGGACCCGGCGATCCCATCCGTAATTTCTGATCCCTCGCTCGCGCCGCCCCCAAAGGAGAATCCCACCCATGCCCACCGAAGCGACGCCGCTCCCCAAGGAGTTCCTCAACTGGCAGGTCACGCTGCGCCATTTCACCATGACGGACCGGAACGGCGCCCCGCACATCGGCGTCGTCCCGACCGTGACGGCCAAGCGGCCGGGCGCCCATCTCGGGGTCATCCAGCACAGCATCGTCTGCGGTCTGCTTCCGCACGAGCGGCTGCTCGAGGCGAAGACCAAGGAGTTCCGGGATCTCTACGAGAGTCGGATCGAGGACGGGGCGCGCGCCGTCTACGACGTCGGCGTGAAATACCTGCTCGACTACTACGCCTCGAGCGAGGACTTCGATCCCGGCACGATCACGTCGCTCGTTCCCGAGGACTGCGCGCTGGTGGACGCGCTGAAGGCCGAGCCGAAGTGCACGCTCTCCTTCAACGTCTTCGCCTCCGAGGATCCGCAGACGATCGGTGCCCCGCGCTGCCAGCAGCTCGACTGCGAGGTCGAGATCCTCTCGGACGGGCCGATCTACGACAACGTGTGGTGGCACAACACGCTCTTCCACGGGATGGCGGACGAGCACGTGGTCCTGCGCTTCAAGCACCAGCGCAGCTGGGACACCCGCTTCGGCGGGATCCAGGCGCTCCGGGGCTGAGTCAGCGCGCCCTGCGGTCGGTCCGCGGGCGCGAAGGGCGCGCGGCGGGCCATGAGAGGAACGTCGTTCGTTCGAGGGGCGTCCAGCGTATGCCCTTCGGGGATTCAGCGTTCGCTTGCGCGGGATCCATTGAATTTACTGAAGATTTCACTTCCTGAAATTGAAAGTCCTTTTCAATTTGTTCGTTTGGGTGTACCGTCGTGCCCAATCACCC
>JBCCZJ010000214.1:0-8484 GCA_039187915.1 Myxococcota bacterium | reverse complement strand
CCGCCGCGGCTTCGAGATCGCGAGACGAGACACGAAACGTGGCTTTCCGAACTCGAAGCGAGGGTTCGACCCATGCAGCTGAACCGCGTCTTCGTTCTCGCCAATCTGTTCTTTGCCTCCGCCGCGCCCAGCGCGGCGGCGATTTTCGCACCGCTCGGCGACCTGCCTGGAGGATCGTTCCTCAGTGAGGCCAGGGATGTCGCTGGAGTTGGTCTGGACGCGACGGTCGTCGGCCTGAGCCGCTCCGGCGTCGGGCGGGAGCCGTTCATCTGGGACGCCGTCGAAGGAATCCGCCCCCTCTTTGCCTCGACGACCGACGATTTCAGCTCGGCCACGTCGCTTTCGACCGACGCATCGCTGGTGGTGGGATTCGGAGGACTGACTTCGTTCTGGCGTGGATTCGTCTGGGACGAGACGCTGGGAGCGGAGCAGTTCGTCGGCGGCGTTCCATTCCTGATCTCCGGGGACGGGTCGACGATCGCCGGCACCTATCGCGACGGCACCACGGGTGCTTTGAATCCCTTTCACTACTCAGCTGCGGCCGGTCTGGTCGGCATCGGCGATCTGCCGGGAGGCGACGACGCCGCCGATCCCCGCGGCATCTCCGCCGACGGATCCGTCATCGTGGGAAGCGGACGATCGCCATTCGGCTTCGAGGCGTTCCTCTGGACTGCCGATGGAGGCATGCAGGGGCTCGGAGACCTGCCGGGCGGGTCCTTTCGCAGCTGGGCGAACGACGTCTCCTCCGACGGAACGACAATCGTCGGGCAGGGGGCGTCCGGCGCTTCGTCGATCGAGGCGTTCCGCTGGACCGCTGACGGGGGCATGCAGGGACTCGGCGATCTGAGCGGTGGCGGTCGGCGATCCGAAGCCCTTGGCGTATCCGGTGATGGATCGGTCGTGGGGGGCGTTGGGCAGACGGAGGCGTTCCTGGAGGCCTTCGTCTGGGACGAAACGAACGGAATGCGTTCTCTTCAGGACTTGCTCGTCTCCGAGGGCCTCGATCTGACGGGATGGCATCTGCAGATCGCGATCGCGATCGCCGACGACGGCGAGACGATCGTCGGCGCCGGACTCAATCCGGACGGAGAGACCGAGGCCTTCCTCGCCTATCTTCCCGAACCTGACGGTCCGGCCCCGCTGGCGATGTGTGTGCTCCTGCTGGTGGCGGGCGTCCGGCGTCGCAGCGCTGAATGGGCGCCGCGCTGAGTGGTGGCTGGTCGGCCCCGGACGCAGGGCTAGCCTAGCGCCGCTTCGGAACGGACCGGAGAGAGGCGTCCCGTCTTGTCGAGCTTAGACCCGCAACGAGAGAACGAGGCCTCCGCCGACCGCGGGTTCGCGGACCTGTTCCGGATCGGCACTCCGCTCGCGCTGCTCGTCGTCGTCGGCTTCTTCGTCGCCTACCGCTTCGTCGACCCCGCGCCGCCCGATCGGATCGTGATGGCGACCGGACAGGCGGGCGGCGCCTACGCCGTCTTCGGCGAGACCTACCGCGCTCGCCTCGCGGAGTTCGACATCGAGGTCGAGCTCCGGGAGACCGCCGGCACCGCCGAGAACCTGGAGCGTCTTCGCGAAGGGGAGGTCGACGTCGCCTTCGTGCAGGGCGGCGTCGCGCGCGCCGTCGATCGCGCCCGACTCGAGAGCCTCGGGAGCCTCTTCTACGAGCCGCTCTGGATCTTCCTCGGGAGCGGGATCGAAGCCGAGCGTCTGACCGATCTCGAAGGGCTGCGGCTCGGTGTCGGGCCCGAAGGCAGCGGGACGATCGAGGTCGCCACCCGCCTGCTCGAGCGCAACGGCCACACCGGTCCCGTGGAATCGCTCCCGATCGGCGAGAGCGTCGAGGGGCTGCTCGCGGGGCGCCTCGACGCGATCTTCCTGATCGCGGGGGCCGACTCGCCCGTCGTGGGCCGGCTGCTGCGGTCCGAGGCCGTCGCGCCCTTCTCGTTCCGGAGGGCCGAGGCCTACACCCGGACCGATCGTTTCCTGGCGCACGTGACCCTGCCCGAAGGCATGATCGACTACGCCCGGAACCTCCCGTCGCAGGACGTCGAGCTGATCGCGCCGACGGCCAATCTCGCCGTCCGGGAAGGGCTCCACCCGGCACTGGTCGACCTGCTCGTGCAGGCCGCCTCGAGCGTGCACGGGCGCGGCGGGGTGTTCGAGGCCCCGGGCGCGTTCCCGACCCCGGTCGCCATCGACCTCCCGCTCAACCCCGAGGCCCACCGCTTCTACGAATACGGCCCGCCCTTCCTCCAGCGCTACCTGCCCTTCTGGTTGGCCACGCTGATCGATCGACTCAAGGTGATGCTGATCCCGCTGGTCGCGCTGTTGATTCCGGTCTTCCGTCTCTTCCCGCCGATCTACCGCTGGCGGGTCCGCTCGCGCATCTACCGCTGGTACACCGAGCTGCGCGAGATCGACCCGCGCAACCGCGGCGATTTCGACCTCGCGGCGGCGCTCGCCGAGGCCGACCGGATCGAGCGCGAGGTGGCCGAGGTCGAGGCGCCGGCCTCGTATGCGCAGGAGCTCTACGACCTCCACCTGCACGTCGAATTCGTGCAGCGGCAGCTCGCGGCGCGGCAGGCCGCGCTGGACGCCGCACGCGTGCCGGAAAACGCGTAACCGCGCGGATCGCCGCTATATTCCGGCCGCGTCGGGAGCCGCGCCGAACGCCTCCCAGAACGCGTCTGCGCGGGCCGTCCCCACCGGGAAGCCAGGCGGGGCGCGCGCCAGACTTGATCCAGAAGACCCAGGGGTGCCCCATGTCCCTCCCGTCCCGGGAGATCCGAGAGACCTTCCTCCGCTACTTCGAGGAGAACGGCCACCGGCGCGTCTCGAGCGCCTCCCTCGTGCCGGATTCCGATCCGACGCTGATGTTCGTGAACGCCGGCATGGTCCCCTTCAAGCGGCTCTTTCTCGGGGAGGAGACGCGGGACTATTCGCGCGCGACGACCTCACAGAAGTGCATGCGCGTCTCGGGCAAGCACAACGACCTCGAGAACGTCGGCCGGACCCCGCGCCACCACACCTTCTTCGAGATGCTCGGCAACTTCTCCTTCGGCGACTACTTCAAGGAGGAGGCGATCGAGTTCGCCTGGTCGCTGCTGACCCAGGGCGTCGGCTTCTCCGCCGACGATCTCTGCATCTCTGTCTTCGAGGAGGACGACGAGGCGTACGAGATCTGGCGGGACCGGATCGGGATCCCGGAGTCCAAGCTCTATCGCCTCGACGAGAAGGAGAACTTCTGGTCGATGGGTGACACCGGTCCCTGCGGCCCCTGCTCCGAGATCCACTACGACTGGGGCGCGATGCCGGAGCATCCGAACGACGATCCGTCGAGCGAGACGGGCCGCTTCATGGAGATCTGGAATCTGGTCTTCATGCAGTTCAACCGCGACGCGGACGGCAAGCAGACCCCGCTGCCGAAGCCGTCGATCGACACCGGCGGCGGTCTCGAGCGCTGGGCCGCGGTCCTCCAGGGCAAGCGGTCGACCTGGGAGAGCGATTCCTTCACGCCGCTGATCGAGCGGGCCGGCGAGCTCGCGAACGTCGTTCCCGGGGCGAGCGACGAGACCGACGTGTCGCTGCGGGTCGCGGCGGACCACGCGCGCGCGTTGACCTTCCTGATCGGCGACGGCGTGCTGCCCTCGAACGCGGGGCGCGGCTACGTCCTCCGACGGATCCTGCGGCGCGGCTCGCGGCACGGCAAGCTGCTCGGGCAGGACACGCCCTTCCTTCATGGCGTCGCCGACAAGGTGATCGACGAGATGGCGGAGGCGTACCCGGAGCTCGTCGACCGGCGGGCGTACATCACCGACCGGATCAAGCGCGAAGAGGAGCGCTTCCTCGAGACCCTCTCGAAGGGCATGGACCTGCTCGACGGCGAGATCGAGGCGCTGAAGGGCAAGGGCGCGACCACGCTCCCGGGCGACACGGTCTTCCGCCTCTACGACACCTTCGGCTTCCCGGTCGATCTCACGGCGGACATCCTCGTGGGTCACGGCATGACCCTCGACCAGGGCGGCTTCGACTCCGCGATGGAAGAGCAGAAGGCGCGGGCGCGCGCGTCCTGGAAGGGCAGCGGCGACACGGCGGTCCAGGAGGTCTACGGCCGGATCGCCTCGGACGTGGAGACGACCTTCCGCGGCTACGAGGCGCTCTCGCTCGAGGCGCCGATCACGGCCATGCTGAAGGGCGGCGAAGCGACCGGTACCGCGATGGCGGGCGACGAGGTCGAGCTCGTCTTCGAGGAGACGCCCTTCTACGCGGAGAGCGGCGGGCAGGTCGGCGACCAGGGCCGGATCACCACCGACTCGGGCCGGGTGCTCGTGCGCGATGTGCAGAAGCCGGTGGCGGGGCTCTTCGTCCATCTGGGCGTCGTCGAGTCCGGGGAGATCGCGGTCGACCAGGAGGCCCGCCTCGAGGTCGATGCGGCCCTCCGTCAGGCCACGGTCCGCAACCACACGGGGACGCACCTGCTGCATGCGGCGCTGCGCGAGACCCTCGGCGAGCAGGCGATGCAGAAGGGATCGCTCGTCGGGCCGGAGCGCCTGCGCTTCGACTTCACGCACGACGCGCCGCTCACGCGCGAAGAGCTCGAGACGATCGAGGATCGCGTGAACGAGATGATCGAGTCGAATCAGGGCGGGCAGACCCGCGAGATGGATTACCCGTCCGCGATCAAGGCCGGTGCGATCGCGATCTTCGACGAGAAATACGGCGACGAAGTCCGCGTCGTCTCCTTCGGCGACTGTTCGACGGAGCTCTGCGGCGGGACCCACGCCCAGGCGACCGGAGACATCGGTCTGCTGAAGATCGTCTCGGAGTCCGGGATCGCGGCGGGCGTGCGTCGCATCGAGGCGCTCACGGGGATCGGCGCGCTGCGCCACATCCGCGATCAGGAACGGCTCGCGACCGACGCGGCGGAGGCGCTCAAGGTGCCGCTCGCGGAGCTGCCCGGGCGCGTCCACAAGCTGGTCGAGGAGCGCAAGGAAGCGCAGAAGCAGATCGACGAGCTCCGTTCGAAGCGCTCGAGCGGGGGTGGCGCCGACGACCTCTTCGGGAAGGCGCGAGAGATCCCGGGGCGCGACGGCGCAAAGGCGATCAGTGGCGTGGTCGAGGACGTCGACGCGAAGGCGATGCGCACGATGGTCGACGACTACAAGAACCGGATCGGGAGCGGCGTCGTCTGCCTGGCGGCGGCGGCGGGCCCGAAGGCGCTGATCGCGATCGGCGTGACCAAGGACATGACCGAAGCCTGGAAGGCCGGCGACCTGATCCGCGAGGTCGCGGCGGTCGTGGGCGGCGGCGGCGGCGGCCGCCCGGACTTCGCCCAGGCGGGCGGCAAGGACCCGAGCAAGGTGGCGGACGCGGTCGCCAAGTTCGACGAGCTGGTGGGCTGATGGCGACCGCGGCGCAGCTTCCGTGCCCCGCGTTGCAGCCGTCGAAGGACGCGCTCTTCCGACCCGCAAGGCGACGCACGCGCGTCGTGCGCGTCGGCGACGTCGAGATCGGCGGGGACCACCCGATCGTCGTCCAGTCGATGACGAACACCGACACCATGGACACGGCGGCGACCGTCGAGCAGACGATCCGCCTCGCCGAGGCGGGCTGCCAGATCGTGCGGGTGACGGCCCCCTCGATCCGCGATGCCGAGAACCTGCGCGAGATCCGGAAGGCGCTGGCCGAGGCCCGCGTCGACGTGCCGCTCGTCGCAGACATCCACTTCACCCCGAACGCCGCCATGATCGCGGCCGACATCGTCGAGAAGGTCCGGGTCAACCCCGGGAACTACGCGGACAAGAAGAAGTTCGAGGTCCGCGAGTACGACGATGTCGAGTACGAGGCGGAGATCGCGCGCGTCCACGAGCGCTTCCGGCCGCTCGTGAAGAAGTGCAAGGCGAACGGCGTCGCGATGCGGATCGGGACGAATCACGGCTCGCTCTCCGACCGGATCCTGAACCGCTTCGGCGACACCGCCGAGGGCATGGTGGAGAGCGCCCTCGAGTTCCTCGACGTCTGCGAGGACGAGTCCTACTACGACCTGGTGTTCTCCATGAAGGCCTCGAACACCCAGGTCGCGATCCAGGCCTACCGCCTGCTCGCCGCACGGCTCGAGGAGCGCGCGCCGGGACGGCCCTCCTATCCCTTCCACGTGGGCGTCACCGAGGCAGGGGACGCCGAGGACGGTCGCATCAAGAGCGCCATCGGGATCGGCTCGCTGCTCGAGGACGGCCTCGGCGACACGATTCGCGTGTCGCTGACCGAGGACCCGGTTCGCGAGGTGCCCGTCGCCCGCGGCATCGCCGACCGCGCCGCGCGCGTCGCCGAAGCGCGCGCTCGACGGTCGACGCCGATCGTCGTCCGCAGCGGGCCGACGCCCGACTACTTCGAGATCACGAAGCGCGACACGCAGCGCGTCTCGTGGGCCGGGCTCGACGTGGGCGGAGACGCCCTGGTCCGGGTGGAGCTCGAGGTGCCGAACGCCGCCGAGGATCCGCAGGGCGCGGCCGCTCGCATCGCCCTCGATCTCTCCGCGCTGACCGACGTCGCCTGCGAGTCGCTCCTGCTCGGCGCCGGCGCGACCGAGGCGCTCGTGCGCTTCCAGCACGAGGTCGCGAGTCTCGGACAGCCGATTCCCTGCTCGGCCCGCGTGACGCGGAGCGAGGCGATTGCGGAGCTGGCCGCGGCCGGATTCGGCCGGGCCGTCGCGACCGTCGACGGCGCGACCGAGGCGTCGGCGCTTCGCGCGATGGCGGGCGCCGCCCGGGCGGCGGGCCTGCCGCTCGAGCTCGAGCTCGACGCGCCGGACCACGCGATCCCCGCCCGGGTGCACGAGGCATTGGCGGCGGCGGGCGACGCGGTGGCCGCGATCAGCCTCGTTTCGGAGGCGTCTCTGCACGACGTGCGCGTGCTCGTGGCGAGCCTGGCGGACGAGGGGCGGACGGCGCTGCCGGTCGTGCTCCGGCAGTCGGTCGACGCGCCGGCGGTGGCGGGGCTCGACGGGGCCGGCGTGCCGGAAGCGTCGCTGCTCGATGCGTCCGTGCGGTTGGGCGGACTGCTCTGCGACGGGATCGGGGATCTCGTCTCGCTGCGGACCGGGGCGAGCGCCGCGGCGACGGTGGATCTCGCCTATCGGGTGCTGCAGGGCGCGCGCCAGCGAACGACCCGGACCGAGTACATCTCCTGTCCTTCCTGCGGCCGCACGCTCTTCGACCTCGAGGAGACGACCGCCAAGATCAAGGCGCGCACGGATCACCTCTCGGGCGTGAAGATCGCCGTGATGGGTTGCATCGTGAACGGCCCGGGCGAGATGGCCGACGCGGACTTCGGCTACGTCGGGTCCGGCGTCGGGAAGATCACGCTCTACGTCGGCAAGGAGGTCGTCGCGCGGGGCATCCCCGAGGCCGAGGCGACCGATCGTCTCGTCGACCTGATTCGCGAGCACGGCGCCTGGGTCGACCCGCCGGCCTGACGACGGCCCCGCGCACCCTCTTCTTCCGGACGGTCGTCGCCGTCGCCGGACCAGAGGGGATAGGCCCAACGGACGTCGCCGATGCCGAGATGCGGGCGCTAGCGGTCGTCGCCGAACCAGCTGCCCGGCGAGGCGACGCTCGGCAGCTCGCCCTCGAGATCTTCGAGATGCGTCGACCGCCACTCGTCGACGATCGCGACGCTGCGCGCGCCATCCGTGGTCGGATGCTCCGGCCCGACCAGCCAGACGGCGATCATCACGAGCACCGCCGCGACCAGCGTGCCCTCCGCCAGCCCGAGCGCGCCCCCGCCGACGCGGTCCGCCCAGCCGAGCCCCGCGAACTCGACGCCCTTGCGCATCACGCGCGCGAAGAGCCCGCAGGCGAGGATCGTCGCCATCACGAGGAGGACACCGGCGATCCAGGTCGCCGTCTTGCCCACGATCTCGCCGCCCGTCGCCTCCGTCAGCTGACGGGCGGCGGGGTCGAGGAGGAGGCGCGTCACGATCGTACAGAGCCCGATCGCAGCCAGGGAGAGGCCCTCGCGGACGAGGCCGATCCAGAGGCCGCGGACCATCGCGGCGAAGACGACGGTCGCCGCGACCATGTCGATCAGGGGCAGGTCGCTCATCCGGCGTGCGCTCGTTCCGAACCGGTCATGCGTCCCGTCCGCGCGCGAGGTCCGTCGTCTTCCACCCGGAGACGGCGGGCTCCGGCGGCGGCTCCGCCGTCTCGACGGCCCGGAAGGAGAGGTCCCCGTCCGGGTCGGGTGACGCGGTGGGGCCGGGCGTCTGCGCGTGCGCCCGGGGCTCGGCGTCGCGGGCGCGGCCGCGCACGAGCCGCAGGTACATGCGCGCCTCGTCCCGGCTCGGGTCCTTCTCGAGCACCGCGTTCCACTCGGCGAGCGCGTCGGCGGTGCGGCCCATCGTGTACCAGGTCAGGCCGAGCTGGACCTGGCTGTCGAGCAGGCCGTCGTGGGCCGCCAGGATCCGCTGGAACTCGGTCGCGGCCT
>JBCCZJ010000213.1:0-8542 GCA_039187915.1 Myxococcota bacterium | reverse complement strand
TTGGCAGCGGGCCTCGTGGTGACGGGTTCGAACGGCGAGGCGGTAGGGTGACAGGAACGGCGGGCGAGGGCGAGTCCTGCCGCCGGAGCGCGGGCGCTCCTTCCGCCGCCGACGCGCCGCTAGAGCACGGGCGCTCCTTCCGTCGCCGACGCGCCGCTAGAGCGCGGGCGCTCCTTCCGCCTCGTGGTCGCAGCCGAGGTCGGCGACCAGGCGGCGGAGCTCGCGCAGATGCGTCTGGTAGAGCTCCCGGGGCGTCGCCTCGTACTTGTTGCAGAGCGCGGCCGCGCCGGCTGCCGCGATCCCGTGCTGGGCGCCGTTGCCCATGAACTTCACGTTCGAGCCCGCCACGTGCGAGATGCTGATGTGCTTTCCGGCGGCGAGGACGTTGTCGAGGTCCTTCGAGTAGAGGCATCGGAAGGGAATCACGTAGGCCTTGTGGTCGCGCTCGTCCCAGATCCACTCCTTGATGCGGAAGTCGTACTCGGTCTCGCCCTCGTCGAAGGCGCAGTGAATGCAGAACGCGCCGTCGTTGGCGACGACCGCGTCCTCGAAGACCCGGTGATCGCGGATGTCGGACTCGGTCAGCACGTAGTCGCCGCGGTAGCGATGGAACTCGCCCTGGCCGGGGACGAAGGCGAGCCACTCGAACTCGAGGTCGCCGAAGGACTCGGGGTCGGCCTTCTTCACGTTGGAGAAGGTGCCGATCAGGCTGCGCAGCAGGTAGTCGCGGATGTGCTCGGCGTCCGCATAGGGATCGAGCCACTGCCCGTACTCCCAGAAATGCGTCGCGGGGATCGTGTAGCAGGGGCGATCGAAGGCGAAGCCCAGGACCTTCGGGACGGAGTCGTCCATATCGACGCGCGGCCCTCGCCCGTTCTCGGTCCCGAACTCCACGAGCTGGCCGCTCAGGTTCGCGAACTTCCTGGCGACTTCGGTGGCCCACGGGACCTCCGGGAAGGGGCGCGGCTCGTCCGCGTTTCGCGTACGGAAGAAGAGCGTGTTGCCGTGATGCATGTGGTCGGCCTGCTCGGGGGCCAGGTCCTCTCCGAAGGCGTCCTTCGACTCGCGACCGAACATCGTCTCCGCGCCGGTCAGGCGCGCGAGGATCGCGGTGCCGCTGGCGTCGATGAAGACCTTCGCCCGAAAACGCTTCTCCGCGCCGCCACGGGGCTGGACCGTCTCGATCGCCGTGACGCGGCGATTCGTCCGCTCGGCGCGGATCACGCGGTGCTCGAGGAAGACCTCGCAGGTGGGCTCCGCGGCGAGCAGGTCGAAGGCCATGAGGTCGCCGTCCTCCTTGCGCGCGGCGAACTCCTTCAGGAGCGCGCCCTGCGATCCGCGCGGGCTGAGTCCGATCTCGTTGCTCGCGTTGCCCCCGAGCACGGGTCGGTCCTGGATGAACGCGACCGATTGGCCGAGGCGCGCCGCCGCGAGCGCCGCCGCGCAGCCGGCGATGCCGCCGCCGACCACGACGACGTCCCACGCGCCGGCATCGACCGGCGCGTCGGGCAGGCCGCGGAGGCGCCTTCGCCAGGCGCGGCTCGTCTCGTCGACGGCGTTCGGCGGCGCGTCGTCCGCCGGGCCGAAGTAGAGCGCGTCGCAGCGTCCGTTGAAGCCAGTCAGGTCGTGGAGGGCGAGCTCGACTTCGCCGCCGGGGAGCGCGACCTCGCCGGCGGCCTCCCAGGACCAGTCCTCGCCGTTCGCGCCGAACTCCATGCCGACCGTCTGGCCGTCGACGCGGACCTCGAAGCGGCCCGGGTGGTGTTCGGGAACCCAGTCCTTCGCGCGGACCCAGAGGTGGTAGGTCCCGGCCTCTTCGACCGTGATCGTCGTTCGGGCATCGGCGACCGGGCGCCCCGCGCCGTGGGCCATGAGATAGGGCGAGCCCATCTGCTGCTCGAACTGGGAGTCGAGGACCCAGCCGCCGTAGTCCGCGAAATCCTCGGCTTCGATCAGGATGCGGCCTCGGGTGTCGGTGAGGGCGGACTCGGTCGTCATGTCAAGCGACTCCTGAAGAGGCCGGCGGAGGGCCGACGACGGCGTGGGTCTCGTAGGCGACGGCGGGGTCCTGTCCCTTGCGGAGATGGAGCGTGCGCGCGGGCAGGTCCATGATCACGGTATAGAGCGTGCCGAAGGTCATGCCGCCGAGGGTGCGGACCGGGACGTGGATCGGGTGTTCGGCGTTCGAGCGATCGGAGAGGATCGCGTCGAGCGCCCCGAAGTCGAGCCCCCGGTCGGGCCCCGACTGAGCGTGCGCCTGATCGAAGCGCATGATCGAGTTGTGGACGAAATCCACTTCGCTGGCGGTCGCCTCGAGGAGGTGGTTCGTATGCACGAAGTTCCGGTCGTGCACGTCGTCCCGACGGAAGCTCGCGCCGCCAAACTCCATGTTGATGCCCCAGCCTTCGGTCGAGCCGATCAGGACGTTGCCGATCCGACCGTGGCCGACGGTCTTGAGCCGCGTCTCGACCTCTTCGCGGCTGCGGGCTTCGAGCAGCCAGCGGAGCAGGACGTGGATCGGCAGGCCGTCCACCCGTGCGTTCGACACGAGCATGTTGAGGCAGACGCCGATCCCGTCGGCGTTCAGTCCGATCTTCCCGAGCATGCCGGCCTCGGTCAGCGTCATCAGGCGTCGGCCGTCCTCGAGCTCGATCCGGAGCAGCACCGTTCGTTCGAGCAGGTCCGGCCCGAAGTCCCAGTTCTGGGCGAGGTGCGCGCTCGCGGGCGAGTAGATCGCCGTGCACTCCGGGATCGCGAAAGCGAAGAGCTCGCTCCGCGCGTTGACACGGAAGAGGGCGGCGCGGTCGACGCCGGCGGCGTCCGCGGTCGCTTCGATCTGACGGGCGAGGTGGGGCGTCAGCGTGTGGATCCGCTCCGTGAGCTTCTCGGCGTGGCGGCGCAGCGCGTCGCCCACCGCTTCGGGCAGGCCCGTGAAGAGGGTCTCGTAGTAGTCGACGACGGCATGGATCTCGGGCCGCGCCTGCTCGCCGTACTGCGCCCCGATCGAGGCGTCGTCGCCGCCGAGCTCGATGATGCGTGCCAAGGGATGTCCTCCTCCGGGAGTGTGGGGCGAGGCCGGATCGCCGCGAGCGGTGTCAGGCGCGGAGACCGTCCTTCACGAGGCGGGCCACCTCTTCGAATCCGGCGCGTGCGGCGGGCACGCGCCCGGAGAAATTCATGAAGGGGTGGATCAGGTTTTCGAAACATCGCACAGAAGTCGGAACCCCCGCCTTCTCGAGCTTTTCCGCGTAGGCCAGCCCCTCGTCGCGCAGCGGATCGAATCCCACGACCACGACCGCAGCGGGGCACACGCCCGTGACGTCCCCGAGGAGTGGCGAGACCCGGGGGTCTGTGGCCTGGGCCTCCCGATCGGCGAGATAGTGGTTCGTGTACCAGTCCATCACCTCACGGGTCAGGTGGAAGCCGTCCGCGCAGGATGCGTAGGAGGCCGAATAGCCGCTCATGTCGAGCCACGGAACGATCAGGAGCTGGAAGTGCGGGGCGACCTCGGCCGCGCGGCGCTCCTGGGCGACCGCGGCGGACAGGTTGCCGCCGGCGCTGTCGCCTCCGACGCCGATCCGGTCGCGGTCGATCCCGAGCGCCTCCGCCCGAGCCGCGATCTCGTCGAAGGCGGCGAGGGCGTCCTCGACGCCGGCCGGAAATTTGTGCTCGGGCGCGAGCCGGTAGTCGACGGCGATCACGACCACGTTCGCTTCGAGGGCGAGCTGCGCGCAGGCGCGGCGATGGGTGTGGAGCGAGCCCGTCACGTGGCCGCCGCCGTGGTAGTAGACGAGCGCCGGAGCGGATTCGTCGCCGAGGGCTGCGGGCCGGTGCCGCTCGCAGTCCACGGGACCTGCGGGGCCTTCGATCGTGAACGGCTGGAGCGCGACCGAGGGGTCCGGGTCGTGCCCGAGGATCGCGCCGCCGACCTCGTAGTTGCGTCGCATGGCGTCGACCGAGGCGAGCATCTCCGGCGGCATCGCGAACTGCGTCGCGATCAGCTGACACTGGAGGTCGAGCTCGCGCCCGTCGACGCGTGCGGGCTCGCCCACGAGGAGCCGGAGCAGGGGCTTCGGAAGCCCGACCAGTCCGTTCACGATCGGCTTCATGAGACCAGCGGGAATCAGCGCGGTGTTCATCGTGGATCCTTTCGTTCGGGGGCGCCTCGTCGGCCCGTGCGGGGGCGCTTCGTCGTTCGGGGTGGCGGCCGGTTCGGCGCTTGCGGCCGGAAGCGTCGAGCCGGTCGCGCGCGCTGGAAAAACCGGCCCGACCCTCGACAAGGCAAAAAGTTAGTATTACTATCTTTTTATGTCAACGGCGCAGAACCCTCGGAAAAAGGCGCGGACGACGCCTCGGCCGGCCGGCGAGATGCGGAACACCCCGCGCCAGGCCCGGGCATCCGAGACTGTCGAGCGGCTGCTGACGACCTCGATGGCGCTGATCGAGGAGCGTGGACTCGACGGCTTCAACACCAATCTGCTGGCGGAGCGCGTCGGCGTCCGGGTGCCTTCCGTCTATCGCTACTTCCCGAACAAACAGGCCATCGTCGCGACGCTCTACCGGCGCTTGACCGAGGAATGGCATCCGCTCTTCGAAGAGGGCTTCCGACGGCTGGCCGACCCCGCCCTCGACTGGCGTGAGGAGTGCGACGCGCTCGGTCGGCGCTTGCTCGACCTGCTGCAGCGCTCGCCCTCGCGTCTGGCGATCCGCCGGGCGATGCGCGCGAACGAAGTGCTCGTCGAGATCGAGCGCGAGGACAACCAGTTCGTGGCCGAGCGCTTCGCGGCGGCGGTCGCGCCCCGCGTCCGGAGCCACGACGAAGCGGACCTCGTCGTCGCGGGCCGGACCTGGATCAACGCCATGTCGGCCGTCGTGGACGTCGCCCTCGAGCTGCCGCGCGCAGAGCAGGAGGATCAGTTCCGCGAGAACTTCCGGCTCGTCCGCGCCTACCTGGCCGAGTACCTCGACTGATCGATACGAAACGACGGGCCCGACGGCCCGGAGGAGACACCCCATGTCCGAAGCCCATCCGTTCCACGAAGTGAGTCCCTGGTTCGAAGCGCCCGAAGAGGCACGGCCTGCGCTCGAGGCCGACGTCTCGGCCGACGTCGTGATCGTCGGCGGCGGCTACACGGGCCTGTCGGCGGCGCTCTCGCTCCGGGCGGCCGGGATCGACGTGGTCGTGCTCGAGCAGGGCGTGGCCGGCTCCGGATCGAGCGGCCGCAACGCGGGCCACGTGACGCCGACGATCGGCAAGGACCTGCCCACGCTGCTCAAGGTCTTCGGGGAAGAGCGGGCCAAGGCACTCGTCCGCTTCGCGGATTTCGCGACCGAGTACGCCGAGGACGTGATCGCGCGGCACGAGATCGAGTGCGACTACCACCCGAGCGGCAACATCATCGCGGGCGTCCACCCCAAGCACGAGGCGAAGCTCGAGCGCGCGGCCGAGACGGCCCGCGGGCTCGGCGCGGCGGTCCGCTACTTGAGCCCGGGTGCGATGCGCGAGCGCGGGATTCCGCCGGCCTTCGTCTGCGGCGTGCTCGAGGAGCGGGGCGGCACGCTCAACCCCGGCAAGTACGTGCGCGGGCTGCGCGAGGCCGCGCTCCGGGCCGGCGTCACGCTGTACGAGAACACGACCGTGACCCGCGTCCATGACGGGAAGTTCGTGCGGGTCGAGACGCCCGGGGGCTCCGTCCGCGCTCACCACGCGATCCTCGCGACGAACGCCTATACGGACAGCACCGGCCGCCGTCGCCGCCACGTCGTTCCGTTGCGGGTCTCCCTCTTCGAGACCGAGCCAATTCCGGAAGAGTCGCGGCGCGAGCTCGGCTGGGCGGGCCGTGAAGGCATCTATACCGCCCACGAGGCCCTCGAGAACTTTCGCCTCACGGCGCACGGCACGCTCTCGGGCGGTTCGAAGGTCGTCCGCTACCGCTACGGCAGCCAGCTCGGATCGGGCCGTGACCCCGGTGCCTTCGATGCGATCGAGGCCGCCTTCCGTGAACGCTTCCCGATGCTCGACGACGTGCGCGTGGCGCATTTCTGGGGCGGTTGGATCGGAATCACCCTCGATCTCCTGCCGCAGATCGGGGTCGAGGGCGCGTACCAGAACGTGCACTATGCGATCGGCTTCAACGGTCACGGCGTTCCGCAGGCGACCCTCTGCGGTGCGATGCTCGCCGATCGCATCCTCGGCAAGGTCCACCCGCAGGCGGCGGCGCTCGACCGCAGACACTGGGCCTGGCCGGTCGAGCCGCTCCGCTTCGCGGGGGCAGCCATGATCAACGGCGCCATGTCGATCGCCGACCGGCGCACCGACCGGCAGGTCCGCCGGCTTCGCGAGTCCGAGGCGGCGCCGGCGTCTGCGCCCGCGCTCAGACCCCCGAAGACTTCAGATGTCGCCCGGCGAGCATGAAGTGGGCGGCGCCCCAGACGTTCACGAAGAGGAAGACCGCCAGCGCATAGCGCAGTGAGTCGGCGCCGAAGCGGGGCGCGAGCAGGTCGCTCAGGATGCCGACGCCCTGCGGCCCGAGGCCCATGCCGATCATGTTGGTCATGAACATGGAGATCGCGGCGGCGAGGGCGCGCATGCGCACGTCGACGAGCTGCTGCACGAGCGCGGCCGACGGCGCGATGTAGAACGCGCCGAACATCGCCGGGAGCACGTAGAGCCCGATCGCGAGCGCGAAGTCGTCGACCAGCAGAAAAGCGATCGCGAGGGGGAGGGGGGCGATCTTGCTGATCGCGATCGCCCAGACTCGCCAGCGCGGGTCGCGGCTTCCCAGCGCGTCGACGATCCGGCCGGACAGCAGCGTCCCGAGCATGCCGCCGACGCCGAGCACCATCGCGAGGGTGAAGCCGACACGGGTCGCCGACACGCCGTGACTGCGCACGAGGAACGCGGGCACCCAGAGGATCAGCCCGTAGCTCACGAATCCGCCGAGGGCCTTGCCGAGGACGATGTTGCGGATCGCCGGGTGACGGAACATGAAGCGGACGGTGTCGAGGAAGCCGACGGGCTCGCGCTCTCCGAGCGCGCCCTCCCGCGCGCCGCGCACCGGCTCGCGGACCGTGAGCAGGACGAGTGCCGCGATCGCGACCCCGGGAAAGCCGACGACGAAGAAGGCGGCACGCCATCCGAGGTTGTCGACCATCCAGCCGCCGCCGAGGTAGGAGATCAACAGCCCCGCGTTCGCGCCCACCGCGAAGAGGGCCATCGCGGAAGCGCGCTTCTCCGGGCCGAAGAGATCGGAGATGATCGAGTGGGACGCGGGGGTCGAGCCCGCCTCGCCGATCGCCACGCCCATCCGCGCGAACGCCATCTGCAGGAAGCTCGTGACGAAGCCGCAGGCGACGGTCATCACGCTCCAGATCGCGATCGCGAGCGCGATCACGTTCCGCCGGTTGTTGCGGTCGGCGTACATCGCGATCGGCATGCCGAGCGTCGCGTAGAAGGCGGCGAACGTGATGCCCAGCAGAAAGCCCATCTGGGTGTCCGACGCGCCGAGTTCGAGCTTGATCGGCTCGAGCAGGATTCCCATGATCTGGCGATCGACGGAGCTGGACGCGTACACGAGCGCCAGGATTCCGACCGAGTACCAGCGGTAGGCGTTCGAAGGGGCGCGCGCGGCAGCATCGGCGGAGGCGGTCACGCCGACACGTTCGCAGCCGGGCGCCGCGTCTTCAATGCAGCGCCGGCGCGCCGCGGGCGGGCGGGCGAGCCTAACCGGCGGCCGGCGCCCATTGCTTCGTCGACTCGCCGACCGGCGGGCGACTCTCCGTGAAGGTCAGGACGGCGATCTGTCCTGCATAGAGGCCGAGGAGACCGGCGGCCATCGACATCGGCAGCGTGCCGTTGGGGGGCAGGTTTCCGAGGCCGTCCGCGGTCACGAAGCTCGTGGCGAGCCCGCCGCCGAAAACGAGCGCGCGCCCCGCCCAGGTCAGGGCACCGCGGGCCAGGCCGTGCTGACGCTCCCGCCGGATCACCCAGGCGAGGATCGCCGCGGCGAAGCCCGCCTCGATCACGATCGCGAGCTGCGGCGCCGAGTAATAGAGGCCGAGGTCCAGGCCCGGGGTGTCGGGCCCGGCCACGAAGTGCGGGTATCCCGACAAGAGGTCGGACGCCGCGTGGACGGCCACGAGCGCCGCGGCGATCCCGCCCGGGCGCCAGTCTCCGAAGAGCGCGCGCCCGGCGAGGGCCGCCAGGCCGACCCACGGCAGGGTCGGCAGCAGGTCGTGCGTGACGATCAGCTCCAGGTGGGCGGGGCCCGCATGCGTATGGACGGGCGCCAGCCCGAGGAAGGTCAGCGCGAACCAGGCCAGGTCCGGGAGCTGCGAGGCGACCAGGAAGAAGGCGAGCTGCGACGCCGAGGGCGTCTTTTCCGGGACGAGTGCGGTGGCGTAGTGGCCGGCGATCATGCTGTAATCCTTTTAAGTACCGTTCGGTTCCAAAATAACTACTGGCTATCCGGCCGCGGGTCAAGCATTATTGGACCAGTTGGAGTCAAAATGTCCGAAGAAAAGCCGAGACGGCCGCGCGGGC